>JBBSDG010000531.1:0-2931 GCA_038249635.1 Bacteroidales bacterium
AGTTCATCTTTAAGTTTCAGCGCTTTTTCGTGGTTAAATGCTTCGACCTGCTTTCGCATTTCGGCATTCTGATCCATCAGTTGCTGCACAGCTTTTAACGGCTCTGTAGGGCTTTTAACCAGTTGTTTAAGGCTGGCAACCATGGCTTCCTGCTCATAAACATATTCTTCTGCTCTGGAAGCTGTAATGGCTTCGATGCGTCGGATACCCGATGCTATGGCGCCTTCACTTATTATTTTAACCATCCCGATCTGGCCGGTTGCTTTTACATGCGTTCCGCCGCAAAGTTCCACCGATTCGCCGTAACGGATCACACGGACTTTATCGCCATATTTTTCACCAAAAAAAGCCAGTGCGCCCATTTTTACGGCTTCGTCCATACCAACTGCACGATGCTCATCGAGAACAGCATTCTGGCGAACAAGGTTATTGGTCATTTTTTCGATGGTAAGGATTTCATCATCAGTTACTTTCTGAAAATGGGAGAAGTCGAAGCGAAGGTAATCAGGACTTACAAACGAGCCTTTTTGCTCCACATGTGTTCCAAGCACTTTGCGAAGGGAGTGATGCAAAAGGTGAGTGGCCGAATGATTATTGGCGGTTGCCGTTCTTCTTTCGGCATTAACAACTGCATGAAATTCTGACCCGGGATTTTCCGGAAGGTTCTCTACAATATGAACTATAAGGTTGTTTTCCTTACGTGTATCAATTACCTGGAGGATTTCGTTGGCGGAAGCAAGAGTTCCGGTATCGCCGGTTTGTCCGCCGCTTTCGGCATAAAACGGGCTGCGGTCGAATACAAGCTGGTAAACATCTTTTCCCTTTGCTGTAATTTTACGGTAACGGGTAATTTTTACATCAGCTTCATTGGTATCGTAGGCCAAAAATTCAGTTTTCTCCGAAGCCAGAAGTTCGTGCCAGTCGTCAGTCGAAACCGTGGCATCGCGACGGGAACGGTTTTTCTGTTCTTCCAGCTTCAGGCTGAAATTCTCCATATCCACATCCCAGCCAAGTTCGCGGCTCATCAATTGAGTAAGATCAATCGGGAAACCGAAAGTATCGTACATCTCAAAGGCAAATTCACCATTAATCAGTTTCTGATCGGGATGAGCAGCTATGTACTGGTTGAATTTAACGATGCCGGTTGCCAGTGTGCGCAGGAACGAAGATTCCTCTTCGTTTATAACCCGCTGAATGAGTGTAATATTTCGAGTAAGTTCAGGGAAAGATTCGCCCATCTGAGCTTCGAGAACGGATACTAATTTATACATCAATGGTTCACGCATATTCAGAAACGAATAGGCATATCGCACAGCACGACGTAAAATGCGGCGGATAACGTAGCCAGCTTTTACATTCGAAGGAAGCTGACCATCGGCAATGGCAAAGGTTACGGCTCGAAGGTGATCGGCTATAACCCGCATGGCGACATCGCTTTTGTGTTCGCTGCCGTAAGGAATTCCGGTTATTTTGGCTATTTCAGATAGCAATGGAGTGAAAACATCCGTGTCGTAATTGCTTTGTTTGCCTTGCAGCACCATACAAAGACGCTCGAAGCCCATGCCGGTATCCACATGTTTTGCAGGCAGCGGGACTAACGATCCATTCGCTTGTCGGTTGTATTGAATAAATACGTTGTTCCAGATTTCGATAACCTGCGGATGGTCGTTGTTCACTAGTTTATCTCCTGAAATTTTTGCTTTTTCGGCTTCATCACGGATATCGACATGGATTTCGGAGCATGGTCCGCATGGGCCGGTATCGCCCATTTCCCAGAAATTATCTTTTTTGGAGCCACGAAGGATGCGATCCTCTGAAATGTATTTCTTCCAGATTTCGAGTGCTTCGGTATCTTCGGACATATTATCGGTGGCATCGCCGCCGAAAATGGTTACATACAATTTATCTTTATCAATTTTATATACCTCGGTGAGCAGTTCCCAAGCCCAGCCAATGGCTTCTTCCTTGAAATAATCGCCGAACGACCAGTTTCCCAACATCTCGAACATGGTATGATGGTAGGTGTCGTGGCCAACTTCTTCCAGGTCGTTATGCTTTCCCGAAACGCGCAGGCATTTCTGCGAATCGGTAACACGCGGCCATTTTGCAGGTTCGTTGCCAAGAAACCAATCTTTAAATTGGTTCATTCCCGCGTTGGTGAACATCAGGGTAGGATCGTTTTTCACCACCATGGGAGCTGATGGCACAACCTGGTGCTGTTTTGATGTAAAGAATCCGAGGAAAGTGCGGCGTATTTCGGTACTTGTCATTATTAAATGCAATTTATGTTGTTTAAATTTTAATTACCAGTCGGGAGTCTATTTATTTGTATCTTAGAGAATTAAAAGAAATAATTCATGATTATTTTTTTTACCAAATATGCTTTTAACAATTGTTCACACTCCAAAGAGCTGCAAATTTAAGTTAAATAATTATTTTTGCCGTACAGCGGGAGAAGTTAAACGTTAAAAGTTACTAGAAAATGGTTTAGTTTACAGGTTATTTTTAGATTTAGTATTCCTACTCTCAAAAACCAAAACCTAACCTGGGCAAGCCTGAACCAAAAAAAAATCCCACAAAGCCACTGAGAACACAAAGCAGTTTAGTGAACTTTGTGTCTTAGTGGGATAAGTTATTCTGCCAAAAAATACAAGAATATTGTTTTTAAGGCACTAACTCCTGAAATTTCAGGTGTGAATTTCAAAATGGAATAAAGTTATTTCAACAAAGCACCAGGAAGAAATAATGGCAAAAATCAGATACCAGTTTAATACTAAATCCCTGAAGATCGAAAAGGTTCAGGTGACGATCAAAGAACGATTGAAACGGCTCGCCGGATCTATGGCATTCGGCTTAGTGTTTGGCGTTGTGGTTATTGTGCTGGCGTACAATTTTATGTCATCGCCACGCGAAAAAGTGTTGCAAAACGAG
>JBBSDG010000532.1:0-2926 GCA_038249635.1 Bacteroidales bacterium
AGGAATGCTGGAAAAGGCGCGCCGGAATGCAGAGAAATTTGGTGTAACCAATGTTAATTTTGTTCGCTGTGAACTTGAGAAGCTTGAATTACCCGATAAAGTGGCTGATTTGGTAATTTCCAATTGTACCCTTAATCATGCTGCCGACAAACAAGCTGTTTGGAACGAAATATTCCGGATACTTAAAAAAGGCGGTAGGTTTGTGATCAGCGATATTTATTCCACTGCACCCATTGCTGAAGAATACCGCAATGATCCTGTAGCAATAGCCGAATGCTGGGCTGGTTCGGTAACACGGCCCGAATACATGCAACACCTCGAAAAAGCAGGATTCGCTTCCGTTAAAATCCTTGAGGAATCAGCTCCTTATGCCAAAGGAAAAGCGGAAGTGGCCAGTTTTACCATCGCAGGGAAAAGACCGGCCGGTTGTGGATGCGGACAGTGAGAGGGGGAATGGAAAATTAGGGGGAGTTAAGGAAAAATAGTTAATGGAAAATAGTTAATGGGAAAAAAGTTAAGGGAAAATAGTTAATAGAAAAAAGTTAAGGGAAAAAAGTTAATAGGAAATAGTTAACCGAAAACAGTAAGAAAATTTTCAGATTTGAAATTTTGATAGAATATAGATACACTAAAAATGAATATACATAAACCTGAAACCATGAAAAGCCTAGTGAAAAAGAAGAGTGAAAAAGCAACCGCTAAAAAAGTAGCTCAGTGCTGCGCTAAAACATCAAAAACCGTTGTTGGTTGTCACGATTAATATTTTAAGAAGTCATAAATACTCAGGGATTAATTCCCGGGCTTATTTACTCTTTAAAATCAGATACAACACACATGGTTTATTCCAAACACAATATATTTTCAAGGATTAGCGGGTCGGATAATTTCTTTATCGTCAACCTGCTTACCGGTAGCGCCGATATTCTGCAACCCGCCGAAGGCCTGATGTTACAGGATTTTCTTGTGGGAAAAGAATTACCGGATGAGTTTAAGGATAATCTGAAGGAACAGGGTTACCTTATTGATGAAAAAGAGGAAGATCTTCTGTATCGCAATAAATACCTCGACTTTATTGATACACGTGATGACGACGAAGTACAGTTGTTTTTTGTACCCAATTACAGTTGTAATTTTGCCTGTACCTATTGTTACCAGGATGAGTACGCTAATGTTAAGCAGGAACTTACCCTTGAGGTGATTGATGCATTTTTCAATTACATTAAGACTGAATTTGCTGCCCGTAAGAAGTATCTCACCATTTTCGGCGGTGAGCCATTGTTGAATTCGCCAAAACAAAAAGAGCTTATTTCGTATCTGTTGAAACAGGCAAAATCGGTGAGCCTCGAAGTGTGCTTTGTTACAAATGGCTATTCGTTGACTGATTATATTGACATCCTTAAAACTGCCACCATACGCGAAATACAGGTGACACTCGATGGCAAAGGAATCGTTCACGATAAACGCCGTTTCCTGAAAGGTGGAGGTTCAACTTTCGAAAAGATTGTGAATGGAATTGATGCCTGCCTGAAAAACGGATTACCGGTTAATCTCCGGGTTGTGGTTGACAAGGAAAACATCGGCGGATTGCCTGAGTTAGCTCAGTTTGCCATAGATAAAGGCTGGACGGCAAGTGCTTTTTTTAAAACGCAGCTTGGCCGCAATTACGAATTGCATCATTGCCAGGCAACCTCTGAAAAACTGTTCAGCCGGATTTCGCTTTACGAAACCATCTATGACCTGGTGAAACAGCATCCGTATATTCTTGAATTTTATAAACCTGTATACTCGGTTGCAAAATTCCTGGCCGAAAACGGTGACCTTCCCGATCCCTTGTACGATGCCTGCCCGGCCTGTAAAACCGAATGGGCATTTGATTATACCGGGCATATTTTTTCGTGTACCGCCACTGTAGGGAAAGAAGACGAATCATTGGGAACATTTTATCCTGAAGTTGTCCGCAAAGAAGAACTTATCAGCGTATGGGAAAGCCGTGATGTGACCTCTATTCCTGAATGCAGTAGCTGCAGTATGCAACTGGCTTGCGGCGGAGGCTGCGGTTCGGTTGCCAAAAACAGGACCGGCAGTGTATGTTCAACCGATTGCCGCCCGGTGAAAGAATTGCTGCAGCTGGGATTCTCAGCTTATTTTGAAAATGGAAGTAACTAGCACTAAAAATTAAGAATGGATTGTACCAGGTGTAAAACTAAAGATTGCAGAACTACCGAAACTTGTCTGGCACAAAAGTTTGATGCGGATGATTTGATGTTAACATATCATTTACCCGATAATCAGAAGATAGTTCAGGCCGCCGCCGAACTGGTTGATCACGGAAGATCCGGAACTTTATCGCGTTTGCAGGAAATAATTGAATTTGCAAAAAGCATGAATTTTAATAGGATCGGAATAGCATATTGCTACGGAATGGAAAAGGATGCAGCTCTTGTTACTGAGATTTTCCGCGAATCGGGTTTCAGAATTTCCCCTGTTTCGTGTACCACCGGTGGATTTAAACAATCCGATGTAAACGACAACAGCAGCATCGAAAAAGTATCGTGCAATCCGTTGGCCCAATCAGAGCAGCTTAACAGCGAAAATGTTGATTTTACAATTACCATGGGGCTTTGCCTGGGTCACGACATCTTGTTTCAGAAAAACATTAAATCATACACAACAACATTATTAGTAAAGGACAGGGTTTATAATCACAATCCAGCCGAAGCATTAAAGAATTAAATCAATATAAAATGAAAGAGATTACACAGGCAGAATTTGAAACAGAAGTTATAAACGGAGGAAAAGTCGTTCTTGACTTCTATTCAACGGAATGCCCGCCATGCGAGGCTGTTGCCCCGAAATTCGAGGGACTGGCAAAGCTTTATGGCAATGACGTCAGGTTTTTTAAAATTTTCCGCCAGCAAAACCGGGA
>JBBSDG010000533.1:0-2918 GCA_038249635.1 Bacteroidales bacterium
GGTATTTGACCAAGGCTGTATTGTTGTTCGAATCTCTTTCGCATTTACTGAATCTTTTGGCGGTTTGGATCAGATTACCTCCTTGTAAGAGGTTTAACACCATAAAGATCAGTATTTTATCCGTAACAAACAAAAATTATCGCATTTATATTCAATAAAGTTATTAACACTATCTTGTTGATATTTATGAGGTTATGGGTTTTCTTACAAACACTATTTAAATATTTCATCCTTATAAAAATAATCATAAATAAAACTCAAATTTGAGTTGAAGAAAGTTATTTGCTGAATTTTAAAAGTTTTTTTAAAATCTAATCATTCTTTTAATAATAATAAGACCCGGAATACTAAGCTTATGCTTGTAAATTCATAAAAGTGTTGAAAAAAACAACACCTGTATAAAAAATATACATTACATATTAACAGTTTGAATGATAGTTGTTTGTAGATATCTAAAAACCGCAGTGTTGAATAATGCAACACTATGTGTGATTAAAAAATCAACATAAAGTTGTTCAAGATATTGATAAACAATAAGATATGATTGTGGCACTGTTATTGGATGGCTATAAATGAATGAATGCAAATACAGGAAATCATGAAAACAACCCTCTTATTTTCCGCCGCAATTTTACTGCTTTCCCTTTCCGGAAATGTTAGCAGTCAGGAAGTTGCAAACAAAAACACAACAATAAGGCAGGCAGAAGCAACCGTAATGTGTTCGCCCGATTTATATGAATTAACCTCCAGATGGGTCAGTGAATATAATACCCTGAATCCTGAAAAGAGGATTAGGGTAATTAATACTCCTTTTAACAGCACAAATTTTAGTACGTCCGAAAATTTGAGTTTCGTCTCAAATAAATCCAGGGCTGCTATCGGTAACGAGAAAAACTGGAAAATGGTTGTCGGACGTGATGTTATCGTTCCCATAGTAAATGCTGCCAACCCTAATCTGAAAGAAATACTTCAGAAAGGCGTTAATGCGCAACAGTTTGCGCAATTATTTACAAACGCCGATAAACAGAATTGGGGCGCACTGCTAGCCAACGGTCAAAATTCTTCGATTCATATTTATATGCTGAAGGATGAAACCATAAAGGCAGCAGTGGCAAAATTCATTCAGGCAGATCAGTTACCGGTTAATGGTGTTGTGCTTGGAACTAAAGAGGAAGTTGTTTCGGCTGTACAACATGATCCATTAGCAATCGGTTTTTGCAACATCGCTGATATTATAGTACCTGGTGATCAGAACCTGGCTGAAAATGTAAGGTTATTACCTATTGAAAAAAATGGAAACGGAACGATTGATTACATGGAAGATATCTACAAAGATGCCAATACTTTCCTTCGCGGAGTTTGGATCGGGAAATATCCCAAGACTTTGTACAGTAATATTTATGCAGTCAGCACGGTGGTACCGGCAAATGAAACAGAACTTGCGTTTTTATCATGGGTACTTGCTGATGGGCAACAGTATATGAATTCGGCCGGTTTTTGCGCACTCGCAGGCAGCGAGAGTCAGGCTCAGATTGAAAATTTAAATACATCTTTATTGGTATTGGCTCCAGCAAAGGAAACATCGCAAACCGGTACAATTTTGCTGATTCTGGCAGTTTTAATTATTGGTGGAATAGTTGCCGGTTCCGTTATTCGCAAATACAGAAAGCCGGGAGATATTGTAGAAGAATTGGCTGTTCATACACAGGGTTTTGATCAAAATGCAGTAGTTCTTCCACAAGGTCTTTATTTTAATAATGCTCACACATGGGCTTTTATGGAAAAAGATGGAAACATCTCCATTGGTATAGATGATTTCCTGCAGCATATTACAGGCCCTATCACAAAGGTTGAAATGAAAGATCCCGGCGAAAAAATTAAAAAAGGAGATCTGCTTTTCTCCATCATACAATCAGGGAAACAATTAAATCTTTATTCACCTGTTTCAGGAACTATCAAAAAACAAAATGAGGCACTTATTACAAATTCATCTTATATAAACTCATCTCCATATTCTGAAGGTTGGGTATATATGATTGAACCTAGCAACTGGTTCAAAGAAATACAGTTTATGGATATGTCTGAAAAATATAAAAGATGGATAGACAATGAGTTTTCGAGGGTTAAAGATTTTTTGGCTGCAACCCTGAAGCCCGACAGTCTTGAATATTCGCATATGGTATTTCAGGATGGGGGCGCACTTAAAGATGGTGTACTAACCGATTTTGGCCCCGAAATATGGGAAGATTTTCAGACAAACTTCCTGGATACCTACAAGTAAAACAATTCTCGAATTTTCTAAATAATACGTTCATCCAAAACAAAGGAAAATGGATTTACATCGTCGTGATTTTTTCAGATTTATGGGTGCCACAGGACTTACCCTTGCAGTGGGTAAAGAACTGAAGGCGGCACCAAAAGCAAAAAAGGATACAGAGTTCAGAGGAGTTCTGTATGATGCTACCCGTTGCAAAGGCTGTCGTGGTTGCGAATATGATTGTGCTGAAGCAAATGGATTACCCGAGCCGCTACCCAATAAGGAGATCAAAGGCTTGCGCAAACCGGATGATAAACATCGCACTGTTGTGAATGAGTACAAAACATCGAAAGGTATTGTGTATGCCAAGATGCAATGCATGCACTGTAATGAGCCTGCCTGTGCCTCTGCATGTTTGACCGAGGCTATGACTAAAACCAAAGATGGTCCTGTGATATGGAGAGCAGGTAAATGCATGGGATGCCGTTACTGTATGGTTTCGTGCCCTTTTGATATGCCAAAATTCGAATATCACAGCGCGAATCCGAAAATTGAAAAGTGTACCATGTGCTACGAAACCAGGGTTAGTAAAGGAGAACTTCCAGCATGTGTGGAGAATTGTCCTAATGAAGCTCTTATGTTCGGAACCCGCAGGGAATTA
>JBBSDG010000534.1:0-2910 GCA_038249635.1 Bacteroidales bacterium
AAAGGACTGGATTCACGAATGGCCGGAGTTTACCCGTTCGAATTTCCGCGGAGTGGTTATTTCGGATCCCTACCGTTCAAAATTTGATGAAACTAAAATGTCGAATGGCTGGTTCGATAATACAATGGCCGATTTCAACCAAAAAAATCCTTATGTTGCCCGTTACCTGATACAGAACAGCATCTGGTGGATTGAGTTTGCTGGTCTTGATGGGCTTCGGCAGGACACATACCCTTATCCCGACAAGGATTTTATGGCTAAATGGCTTAAAGAGTTGCGCGAGGAATATCCAAACCTGAATGTAGTTGGCGAAGCATGGATAAACTATCCTCCACAAGTAGCTTATTGGATGGACAATAAAACCAATAAAGATGGATATCGCTCTAACCTGTCGCATGTTTTCGACTTTCCGCTTATGGGCGCAATCCAGAAAGCCTTTACCGAAAACGAAGGCTGGGATACCGGTCTGGCACGTTTATATGAAATCCTTTCTCAGGATTTCCTTTACAGCGATCCAACGAAACTGATCACTTTTGCCGATAACCACGACATTGAACGTATGTACCCGGTTTTGAAAAGTGTCGAAAATGTGAAAATGGCGCTTGCTTTCCTGGCTACCACTCGTGGAATGCCATTGATTTATTATGGTACCGAAGCACTCAGCGACCGCGGAACACTGCAGGGAGATGCTGGGAAACGCAAGGATTTCCCCGGCGGATGGCAAGGCGATACCACCAATATATTTACCCGCGACAACATTAGTAAGGACCAGAAGGATGTTCTTGATTATATGTCAACGCTTTTTACCTGGCGCAAAGGCAATAAAACCGTTCAGGAAGGAAAGCTTACCCATTACATCCCTGAAGACGGAATTTATGTTTATTTCCGCACCCTTGAAAAGGAAAAGCAATCCGTAATGGTAATTGTAAATAATAATGACAAATATTTAAAAACACTTGCGACTGCACGTTTTGAAGAAAATCTGAAAGGCTTCAAAACCGGTAAAGATGTGCTTACCGGTAACCAGGTTAAAGACCTTGGTAAAATAGAGGTAGCTGCTAAGAGTGTGAAGATTGTTGAATTGTCAACTAAATAGACGGAAAAGTGAAGAGTGAATAATGAATAGACTACCACCATTAAAAAATGGCACAAACAGGAACTAACTTGAAAATTTGAAACAGGGTTAAATAGTAAGAAGTGATTGTCTTTTGGAATTAGAAAACTAAAATTTAGCAAAAATCTTGTTCGCAGAGTTCTCCCCAACGGGGAGATGTCCGAAGGACAGAGGGGTGAAAAAATGAAAAGGTAACCGCCATTTCCTTATTGCACAAGCTAAATGTAGTATGATATATATGTCTGAAATTCAGTTAATAGCATTCTTGTTAGATGAAAGTGAATAATGCGAATCAGGGTTTGAAATCATGTTTTATCTATAGGGGCGTTAAACTTTTCCAAAGTTTAAAACTTTGGAAAAATTCGCCTGGCTGGTAATAAGTTACAATTTCGACCCTTATTCGTATGAATATCGAATAGTGAAGGCCTAATCTAATTTGGTTCCTGGAATTTGAGATTTGATTCTTGAGACTTGGAATTTGAGACTTTGATTCAGCCTTTTCACCATCAAAATAAACTATCAAATGAAAAACTTTAAACGCTGTTTGGGAATCATCCTGTTTCTGGTTTCATACCAAATATCTTCCGCACAAACCATCTGGCTGAAGCCCGAAAGCCCGTCGGTTAACGATACAATTACTTTGTATTTCAATGCAGCCGAGGGGAATAAAGCGTTGATAGACTTGCCTGGCGATGTATATATCCACACCGGCGTAATCACGAATAAAAGCATCGACAGCCACGACTGGAAATATGTGATCGGTAACTGGGGAAAGGATGATAAAAGCCTGCTTATGAAACGCGAAGGCAAAAACCTGTATTCGTTTCGTTTTGTAATCAAAACTTTTTATCAGCTTCGGCCGGATGATGTAGCTAACCAGCTGGCATATGTTTTCCGCAACCTGGATGGATCTTTGGTTGGAAAAACTAAGGATAATGAAGATATCACTGTTTCGGTTAACGGGTACAAGCCTCCGCTTAAAATATCCACTGCAGGCGGCAACCGCGAAGTACACAAGCTTGTTAAGGTTGAGCAAATGACTGATTCATGGAAAATCAGTATTGAAAAAGGGATAGTAAATGTTCGCCCATTTTCAGAAAGTATAGTTGAAGTTACTTATCTGCCTGATGCTGTTGCTAAAGCTGATCCTTCACATTCAGTTATTATGCAACCCGGAAAAGTGGCATTAGCGATGCAGAAAATCGCTTCCGGGTATTTGCTCCGCAACGGGCAAATGACAATTACCGCAAATGCCGATCCTTTTTATCTCACCTATATTTACAAAGGCGATACCCTGCTGAGTGAAGAAAGCGGGTTTTTCAGCAAGCCCGGAAATACCGGTGTAAGGCTTGCACTGAAGCACGGCGAAAAAGTTTATGGTACCGGCGAGCGAGCACTCGCCATGGACAGGCGCGGAAGGAAGCTACCGCTTTACAACAGGCCATCGTATGGCTATGAATTCGGAGCTACGCAGCTTAATTATTCAGTGCCAATGACCATTTCGTCGCGCAAATATGCCATCCTGTTTGATAATCCGCAAAAAGGCTCTGTAGATATTGGCAATACCGAAGCCTCGGTTACCGAATGGAATGCCATTGGCGGAACCGCACGTTATTATGTGATTGCAGGAAGCAGTTTCTCCGAAATTTCAAGTTCCTATACTCAACTTACCGGCCGCCAGCCTTTGCCTCCACGTTGGGTGCTGGGAAACCTGCAAAGCCGTATGGCCTACCGCAACCAGCAAGAAACCGACAGTATTGTTACGCTGATGCTGAAAAAGGATTTCCCGGTGGATG
>JBBSDG010000535.1:0-2909 GCA_038249635.1 Bacteroidales bacterium
AAAAACAAACACCCACAATCTTCCGAAACCCGATCAACATCAAAAATATCTGTCTTTACTTTTGTAAAATTCCCATCGCTATTTTGAACATACAAACTTCCTGACTCATCGCGTGAACCGCCTACATAAATATCCTCTAACTTATCACCATTAACATCTCCCTTGCAAAGCCGCGGACCTTCATTCGAAATCATGTGGTACAACAAACGGTCACGATCAAAATCATTGTAATCATTCTCAGCGTCAACATGAGGTAATGGCAGCAGAGGTTTCTTCTCGAAAACTGTTTGACCAGTATTTACCAAACTAGTGCGAGGAAAAACTGACTGCGCGGCCTTTTCCGAAACTGTTACAATTTGATTAGTGGGCAAATTTCTTAAAAGCGATTCTTTACCTGACGGCCAAACGACTCGAAGGCTATCCACAAATGAATAGTTACCCAAACCAATGTTGGGGCGCGGGTCAACCGAAGATTGAAACCCTTTGGTAACAATTTGTCGCGTAACAAAAATTTTGTTGTCCTTATAAACTGAGATCTCTGCTCCGATCGCTTGTGTATTTCTATTTTCGCCTTGAAGCAAAATCTTCAAGAAAGAATTACTGGTGCGCTCACGCGAATTATTTCTATACACCATTGCCTCTGAATCAACACAACTAACGACTAAATCAAGATCTCCGTCATTATCTAAATCTGCATAGGCAGCGCCATTTGAAAAACTGGTTTCGCTTAACCCCCATTTTTTACTAACATCTACAAAATTAAAATCTCCAAGATTTTGAAATGCAAAATTTGGTATAGCTTCAGAAGGAATTACATCAACCAACTTTTTGTAATTCACTGATCCACTTGAAACAACCGACTCGACAAACTCGCTGTTACTGGCATACTGAAGAAAGTCTTGATTCGTTAAATCCTGCCGAATGCCATTTGACACAAAAATATCTTTGTAGCCATCATTGTCAATATCAAAAAACAGTGCGCCCCAACTCCAATCAGTAGCATCAACTCCGGCTAAGCGCCCAACTTCAGAAAAAGATCCATCCATATTGTTTCTCTGAAGCATATTTCTTGTAAACTGATGAAAGTAATCATTGGAAAGATTGTATTGATATCGATTCCAATCTTCAAAAGTTGTGACCGTCTTTAACCTCGTGTAACTCTGTGGCAACATTTCAGTTACAAACAAATCTGGCCAGCCATCATTATTAATATCCTCCATGTCCGCTCCCATCGAAGCGGCACTGAGGCTATTCATAGAACTCGTTAAACACTCTAAGAAAGTACCATTTTGGTTATTCAGGTAAAGGTAGTCATGCTCAAAAAAGTCATTGGAAACATAAATATCCATCCAACCATCGTGGTTTATATCTGAAATCGTCACCCCCAATCCAAAGCCAATCACACTGCCATAAATATTCGCTGAGGCACTGACATCGTAAAAAAACCCGTCATCATTTCGCAACAACTTATCTCCGCCTAACGAGTCCCTTTTTAAACGTTCATTTTTCTTTCCAGTAAAACTACCGATTGACTGATATGAATTATTTAAAATGTACACGTCCAGGTCGCCATCGTTGTCGTAATCGAAAAAAGCTGCGTGTGTCGTAAATCCTTTGTCATCTAAGCCATATAATGCAGCCGATTCTTTAAAAGTTAAATCACCGTTATTGATAAATAACTCGTTTTGCTTATTGTCTCCTTTTAGATCACCCGAGTTGCACACGTAAATGTCCATCAGCCCATCACCATTTATATCCACAATGGATACCCCGGTAGACCATGCTTGGCTTCCAGCAACACCTGCCCTTTCGGTAATATCTTCAAATACAAAATTTCCTTTATTTAAATAGAGTTTGTTCTCACTCTGATTTGATGTAAAATATAAATCAACAAGCCCATCGTTATTAAAATCGCCTATTCCCACACCCCCTCCGTTATAAAAGTTTCGATACGTGTAAATGTTAAAATCCTGAGTGAACTCAAGCTTGTTTTTAAATCTGATATTTGTTCGCGCACTTGATTGTCGCTCAAACATAGTTGGTGATGTAGTCTTTTCGTTTTCGCATGAAGCGAATACAAATACTGCGGCTGAAAACAGGAATAGTTTAATTCTCATCATCAGAAACCAAAATATCTTTGTAGATGATACTCACCTGACTTTCGTTGCGAATTGAAAGAACGATTCTGCGGTTTCCGTCAAGTTTTACCCAGATAACGGGCTTACCTGCAGCTTCAATTTTTTTGAATGGGTTTCCTTCGTACCATTTCATCAACAACAAAAGAAGTTCCTCATGAAGTTTATCGGATTGTGCACCCCTATTCCAGGGAGCCCACGTATCATAGTTGGCAATTACCGGAAACTGATGTATTTTCTCATCCTTGAAATCAGGATAGAAATAGAAACTTGCCGGATTACTTAGTCCTTTTATCTTATAATGAACTTTTCCCAATAATCCGTCCTTAAAAATCATTTGATGATTCCGAATCAAACAAGTGTCGAAGAAGGCTTTGCGTGTCATACCTAACTGGAGACCCTCAAACAAATCATCATGTCGAATGCCTTTCGATAATTCTTGCTTCTCCTGCTTCTGATAATCGGATTGGCAAGAGAAAATGACTAGAAAAAAGCAACAAGCGAATAACCTCATAAATTCTATTTATAACTTAACGATCTTAGGGAATCTCCGTTTACAGAAAACATCACCAATTTTTTATTCTTTAGGGGAATATTGACTATCTCTCGTATTTCACCTCGAATGTGGAAGCCCGATTGAAGGGAAGGAATTGTTTTAAAGTTTCTATGACCATCGCCTTTTAGCAAAGTTCCGTAGCTCGCATCGTAGCGCCCTACTTCTGGTTTGGCTCGGTATTGATTGCCTCCTAAAAGTATATCAGCATGCCCATCATT
>JBBSDG010000536.1:0-2907 GCA_038249635.1 Bacteroidales bacterium
ATTATCGGTTTCTTCGTCATCAAAAGAATAAGGTGTGAGGGTAGCCCGGTGGATTTTTACAGTTATAAAAAGACTGTACCAGCTAACCACGTCAAGGGCATCCTTAAACGTAACAACTTGTTGGTCATTAATAAGCGCGAAATTTTCTGCTTTCTGATTGAATAGTTCATCGTTGACTTTAAGCCAGTCGAGCAAACGAAAACCATATTCCTTGGCAAGTTTCTCGGCGGTGGTCGCGTGATGCACCGGTTTTTCATATTCAGTTGAAGCTTGTGACAGATCAATGCCAATTTCACGCGCGCCTTCAGCAATCATTTCATAAGTTGCCTGGAAAATCACCGACATATGCTCCCAAAATTCCTTATTCTGCAAATCACGTTCAGGACCATCCATCTCAAATTCGGATATCCCCACGGTGCAGCGCGAAACAAAAGCACAGTGTTCGCACCAACGGTCGCAATAGCTATGAATGCCGGGGATTATATCGGGTCTGCCGGCTATTTCTTTGAGTTTCTTTTTAAAGTGTTCAACCTTATCTCTTTTAGTCATTTTACAAAAGTATTTTATACTATAAAAGTAAAGAATTAACTGCAATACAGGGATATGGAATTCAAAAATAACAATATTCTTCGGTAAACTAAGTCCGTTAAAATTTTATTTCACACTAATTTCACATCCTCCTACTCCCCCTGTGCTTCGGCTTCGCTCAGCATCCTGGGGGCGAAAGAGCTGAGAAAGATTTTCTATAATTGGGAAAAGTCTGAATAATATATTTTCAGTAAGCACTAGTTAGTTGCCGATTTTGAAGCACTTGCCTGTCAAGAAACTGCAATCTTTAAAAAGAGCGAAAACTTTGAAATCGTCCCTGTAAAGGCAATTAAAAGTAGCGCGTGTTGCATGGCGTAGTTTATACATTATCGTCATAGAACCGCATTATTTTAAATAAATCTTCTTTTAACTTTTAATTCGCTACTTTATTTTTGATTGCACTGAAACTTTGCGTAGTTTTCCGCCTAGTACAATTCCAGCAGAAATAATAACAAGGTTTTTGATGATGTATTGACCCTCCAGGGTTGGCGCATACGGAAAATGTGCAAATACTTCGCTGGGAAAAAGAAATATCGGTGCGAAAGTCCCTATCATTTGAAGAAATAGCAGCAGTAGTGTTTCGCGTATAAATTTTCCTGATATGAGTCCAATACCTATGAGTACTTCCCAAAAAGCCAACCCGTTAATGATTACGAAATCAGGGATGAGTCCAAAACTTAACAGTTTAACTGTTCTGATGGCTAATTCCTCCGCAGGACTTAATCCAGGAAAAAATTTGAGAAATCCGAACCAAACAAACACTATCCCAATGGATATTCTTAATAGCAGGTAACCATTACGAGACATCCATTCTGTAATTAACGGGTCTATTTTATGAAACCATACGCCTCTTATTAAGCTCATTTTTTGTCTCTATTTAAATTATTTCCGATGAGACCATTCCGATAAGTCAAAAGTTGGAGAATACCACTAAGACTCCAAGTCGCTATGGCTCACAACGAAATGAAAATCACAATTATAGATTTAGTGATGCTTTATGCTTTTATGCCTTTGTTGCGAAATTATACTTTTCGGAATGGACTAAAATATTATTTTTATTTTACAATTAACTAATTGTATTACTGTTATAATGCGAATCAAGGTTTGAAATTAAAACAGAAGTTAAATCCTTCCATGGGTTAAAACCCTGGAAGAGTTTGTCTGGCAATTAATAATTTACAATTTCAACCCTTGATTCGAATAAATAGCTATGCTCTACAACGGTGCAATATTGAGAACAGCTACCTGTTAAAGCCTGGTTTTCAGCAATTCGCCTACATTGGCAATGCTTACATCCTGCTGTGCACCTACGGCCCGCATTTTGCGCTGTGTAAAACGATCAACAATCCGGTCGATGGTATCCTGTCCTACTTTGTGCTCACCTAGTCGGGTCATAATACCAACCTGGCGGAAGAATGCTTCAGTTTGCTGAATGGCTGATTCAATTTTTTGCTCATCGGTGCCCTCTGTAATGTTCCACACACGCAAGGCATACTGGAGTAATTTCTCACGGCGCTTGTCTTTCATCAGCCTCAGCACGCCGGGAAGCACAATTGCCAGCGTAACCGCATGGTCTATGCCATGAAAAGCCGTAAGTTCATGGCCTATCATATGGGTTGACCAATCACTTTTCCCGCCGACTGTTATTATGCCATTCAGTGCCATAGTGGCAGCCCACATCAGGTTAGCGCGGTTTTCGTAATCCGGCGTTTCGGAATTGGAAGCTTTCGGGCCTTCTTCGATAAGGGTAAGAAGAATCCCTTCGGCAAACCGATCCTGTACAGGCGTGTTCATAGGGTAGGTAAGGTATTGCTCAATAACGTGAACGTAGGCATCCACAATTCCGTTGGCAACCTGGCGCTGAGGCAGGCTGAACGTAACTTGTGGGTCGAGGACTGAGAACTGCGGGAAAAGAACCGGCGATCCGAATGCAAATTTTTCCTGTGTTGCCTCGCGTGTAATCACTCCGCCGCTGTTCATTTCGGAGCCGGTAGCAGCTAAAGTAAGTACGGCACCAAGAGGTAAGGCTTTGGTTACGGCAATTGATTTTGCGGCTATATCCCACGCCAGCTCACCTTCGTAAAGTGCTGCGGCAGCAATAAATTTTGTTCCATCCAGAACGGAACCGCCACCGACTGCCAGCAGGAAATCAATTTTTTCTGCTTTCACCACTTCCACGGCTTTCATAAGTGTTTCGTAATGAGGATTTGGTTCAATGCCGCCAAATTCAACCACATCGAAACCTTTCAAAGCAGCTTTTACCTGTTCGTAAACACCGTTTTTAAAGATGCTTCCGCCACCGTAAGTCATAAGAATACG
>JBBSDG010000537.1:0-2885 GCA_038249635.1 Bacteroidales bacterium
TCAACCGAAATCATTATACTGCATACCAACGATATGCATTCCCGTATTGATAATTTCGGGAAACTGGCCTACTTGGCCGACAGCTTGCGCAAGACACACAAATATGTTTTTCTGGTAGCCGCCGGCGATAACTTTACCGGCAACCCTATAGTGGATATGTATCCTGACAAAGGTTTCCCTATGATAGAACTGATGAATATGCTTCATTTTGATGCAACAGCCATGGGAAACCACGAGTTCGATATGGGACAGGAACTGCAGAACAAGCGCCGCAAGCAGGCGAAATTCCCTTTTATCAGTTGCAATATTGATGCTTCGGGAGCTGTAGTGAAGCAACCTGATCCGTATGTGATACTTAAAGCAGGGAGGCTGAAAATTCCATTCCTTGGCATAATACAATTAGGCGAAAATGGACTTCCCGATTCGCACCCTTCGCGGCTGGATGGACTTAAATTTACCAACGGAATTGAAAAGGCAAAGGAATTTTTATGGCTGAAAGATAAATATGGTATGCTTATTTGTCTTTCGCACCTGGGTGTTGAAACCGATGAGTTTCTGGCAAAAGCTTATCCTCAGTTCGATCTGATTATCGGCGGGCATTCGCATACTACTATGACCTCTCCCATGATGGTAAATGGTGTAATGATTGTTCAAACAGGATCGGGCTTAAAAAATGTTGGAATTTCAACCATCCATGTTAAAAAAGGTAAAATTACCGATCGCAGTTACCAGCTACTGCCTCTGGCAAGTTTACTGAGATCTGATCCCAAGGTTCAGGCTTTGATCGATAAATACAACAGCAATGAGGAAATGAAGCGTGTTGTGGCAGTAGCAGAAACGGCTTTCAGTAACCAGGAAGAACTTGGCTGCCTGATGACGGATGCCATTACTGCACGTATGAAAGTTGATTTCGCATTTCAGAACGGGGGAGGAATTCGTATTTCGAGCCTGCCAAAAGGCGATATTTTGTTAAAAGATATTTTTCGCCTCGATCCTTTTGGCAACCAGGTGGTAACTTTTACCATGACTTTTGATGAAATAAAATCGCTGATCTGCAACTCATACAACCGCGACAAATCCATCGACCTTGTGCCTTCAGGCATGACATATACTGCTATTATCAATGGCGAAGGCTTGTGTACTGATGTTGAAATGAAGGATAAAACCGGAAAACTGCTTGATACTACCAAAACGTACACAGTTGGATTAAACAGCTATATATCGGCCAGTTATAAATTTAACCACAGCGATCCGGGAACAACCAATTATAATACTACCGCCCAAACGCTGCTCGATTACCTTGGTGATGTTAAGAAGGTTAATTATGCAGGAGTCAGAAGAACGGTATCAGAAAGACGATAATCACTTCCGGGAATAAATATTACTGCTTATCCCATTTAAACAAGTGAACCACATAGGCACATAAAACACATAAAATTTCACATAGAAAAAGTTATGCTTATTCTTGGCTACATATGTGAAATACTATGTGAATCCTATGTTCTTAAGTTGCTATGTGGTTCATTGTTAAGGGTTTTTAGAAAATAAGAAAACTGTGAACGTTCCTTCCTGTTAAAGAAATCAATCATGTTATTGTATCTTATTTATAAAAACAACTATCAACTTGTCCTAAGCAGATAAGCAGTTAGATATTTTACCAGGTATCCGGTTTCTTAACAGCGGGTGGCTGCATGGCCAGTTTCAGTCCTTCAATAAGTTTGCGGGTCTGGTCATCAAGTTGTTTGAGGTAATCGTCCCAGGCTGGGGTATATGTCTGGCTGTTTTTATCCAGCCATTGTTCAATCGGCTGACGGGAAACACTCTTTAAATTGAAACTTGAAATCGTATAGCGGTATCGGCCGTCTTTCAATTCGAGTTTCAGCGAATAATCCACAACTCCGGCAAGCAGAGTGGTGCCTTTATCAACTTTGGTGATTTCGAAGCGGTGGATTATTTCTATAAGTCCTGTTTCGGGATCACGCACCTTAGTGGCATCGGCAGCATTCTTGTATTGCTTATTTACCCATGCTATAGCACGGATAAACAGGTCAGCCGGCGTTCCGGTGGTGGTAACAACTTCTTTGTAAGTGATAAGTTTTGTATCGGTATCAACAGGCATTTTTGCGGTTGGAGTCTGTGCTTTGATAACTGAACCGGAGAACACGAGTCCTGAGATCAATATGGTTAAAACATGAATTTTCATAATCAGTTTGATTTTAGTAGAGTAAGTAATATCAGCGCCGCCAGGCTAATTATTTCTTTATGACTGGTTTACGAACGATGATATAAATATCTTCGCTGTCGCGTTTCATCATGTATTTTTCACGGCCTAGTTTTTCGAGTTCCAATGAATCCCCCATCAAACGGCTCAGCTCCGTACTGTCTTTTTTTGCCTCGTCGCGGTAAAATTGCAGCTCATTTTTTAACCCATTTAATTCTTTCCTCATTTTATATTGCGTTACCAGATTGTTGCGGTCGATGAACAGCATCATTGCCAGAAAGACCACACCGGTCAATAAATATTTGTTTTTTAAAAATGATGGAATTTTATCAAGTAGCTTTTTGATCATGGGTTTGGTTTGATAAGAATTGTAATTCGATGGTCAAACATTTGTCATTCGATGGTCATGCGATTGTAAAAGTAGGTTTTGTAGTTATTAGTGTGCCTGGTGGTTCAAAAGTTCAAGGTTCAATGCTTCGCGTTCCTGCTTCATCGTTCCTCCTCGCAGTGACGGGTTCAATGCTTTACGTTTAAAGGTTCAATTGTTCATTTATTCAATTGCTCATTTATTCAGATGTTCGATTGTTCAAATGTTCAATTCCTGCGGTGTTCAAGGTTGTTAATCAACTATTTCTTATTCTTCACTATTCGTTTTTCACTTTCA
>JBBSDG010000538.1:0-2874 GCA_038249635.1 Bacteroidales bacterium
AATGTTTACCTGAACAGCTATTCAACTAAATCAGGCAACGACTGGTGGTATGATGTAATGCCGAATGTTTTCTTTTACCAGTTAAAGTCGTTATATCCAAATGCAGCACCCGAATTTAATACTCAGTTTACTTCGGTTGCTAACCGCTGGCTGTATTGTGTGAAACAGCTTGGAGGAAGCACAACTCCCTGGGTCAAGCCCAATATGAATTACCGGGCCTTTAACCTCAGCACCGGTCAGCCGCTTAGCGAAAGCGTTCCCGAGCCCGAATCGGCAGGAAGCATTGCCTGGCTACTTTATAATGCATACCACGAAACAGGAAACAGGAAGTATTTTGATGGTGCCCAGCAAGCCATGGATTTCCTGGGAGGCTTCGGCTCAAATCCATCTTATGAACTTCAGCTTTCGTACGGAACAATTGCAGCAGCACGCATGAATGCCGTTGAAAAAACAAATTATCCCGTACAAAAAATGCTCGACTGGTGCTTTAACCGCGGCGCATTGCGTGGTTGGGGATCCATAGTCGGAACATGGGGCGGTTACGATGTTTCGGGTCTGATTGGCGAAGCCAATGATAACGGTGAAGATTACGCTTTTGTAATGAATGGTTTTCAGCAGGCTGCCGCCCTGGCGCCTCTCCCCAAATATGACAAGCGTTATGCCCGCGATATCGCCAAATGGATACTCAACGTTACCAATGCCAGCCGTTTATTTTACTGGAACAGCTTACCGGCGGCAAACCAGGATTCGTATGCATGGGCTTCGGAAAACGACCCGACTGCCTGCATCCCACATGAATCCATGAAACAAACGTCGAATGGTAAAACGCCTTTTGTTACCGGTGATGCAATTGGCGGAGGCTGGGCAGCAACTAATTTAGCACTTTACAGCGGATCAAGCGTAGGATATCTAGCCGCAGTGGTTCAAACAACCAATATTCCCGATATCCTTCAGATAGATCTTAACAAAACCGATTTTTATGGAGAGAATAACCTTCCAACATGGATGTACTTTAATCCGACTTTGTCAAGTAAACAAGTCGATGTGAAGCTGCCTGCGGGCACTTTCGGTATGTACGAAGCGCTTACTGAAACTGTTTTAAATACTTCTGTTTCGGGCAACTTTCCGTTGACAATTCCAGCAGGTGAAGCAAGGGTAATACGGCTATTTACATCGGGTCTGGTTCCTGAATCCCGCAATGGCAGGCTATATGCAGGCGGTGATGTTCTCGACTATCATTACCAGTACGATTACTCAGAAAACCTCCGTATTAAATCAATTTCGACAGATAAAAACCCGGTCATCATAAATTCATTATTTACAGCCTATTGCGAACCGGGAAATACTAATCCCGGCGATTTGGTACAGTTTGAATGGTATCTGAATGATGTGTTGATTGCGGGTCAGAACCAGTCGCAGGTGCAACTTGCTGCCCCGGCTAATCAATCGCAGACTGTGCTTAAATGCAGGATCAGCTTTAATGGAAAGACAGCTGAAGATACACTTCACCTACAGGTGGTTTCACATATTTCAACAGCTCCGGTGATAACAGGCATTCAATCTGCATCAAAATATACCGTCATCAGCAAGCAGAACACGTTTACCGCCCAGGTTACACCCACTGCAGGCGAAGTTCTTACTTACGAATGGAGCGCATCTACAGGTGTTTTGAGCCTGTCAACCGGAAATCCTGTTACGTGGCAGGCTCCTGCATCACCGGGTGTGAGCACCATCACACTAAAGGTGACCAACCAGGATATGCTTTCAACCACCGTTACCGCCGGCACGCTGGTTAAAGATACCAGTACTGCCATTCAAACGCCACTGATCTGGTATCCGCTGGACTGGGATACAAAAAATGCTGCGGCCGACCGATTTCATGCCACAGTATCCGGTGCAACCAAAACAGAAGATTTCCGTGGACTGGCTTCGCTGGCATACAGGTTCACAAGCGGATCAAACATTATTTCTACCGAAAATAACACTGACCTGAACTTTGGTAATGCAGTAAGCATAAGCTGCTGGGTAAAATGTGAGCAACTCGGTTCCGAAAGATTCATTATTTCGCATGGATCATACCAGCAGCGTTATAAACTATCCATTACACCTGAAGGCAAACTGCGGTGGACCATTAAAACAGGCAGCGGCATTGCTGACCTTGATGGCTCCGCTCCTATCGCGCTGAACCAATATTACCACGTTACCGTCCTTTATACCGGCTATTCTATGGAGCTTTATGTGGATGGAGTGCTTGATAGTTTTAAATCTTTTTCGGGAGTGTTACAACCTTCAACCAAACCTATTACCATTGGCCGTATGGACAATGTGGAAACACTGTATGCACTTCTTGGAAGCATTGATGAGGTAAAGATTTGGGATAAGGAAATCCCTGTTAAGCAGATTGAAATACTAAGGAATCAGTGGAATACTTCCCAGGGAATTGCAGAAGATAACCTGGTTACACGAATTTATCCAAATCCGGCCACTGATGTTATTTATATTGAATTGAGCGGTCCTGTTACCGCCAGTCAGATTTCTTTATACACGATGGATGGAAAAGAAGTATTAAATACTAATGTGAAAAAACAAGGTTCCGGTTTAGCGATCCAAATCCCTCCCAATGCTGAAGGGTTTTATTTATTGAAGATAATTCTGGCTGATGGCAGGGTGGTTAGCCGGAAAATTGTAATCCGGTAAGTAAATTTAAGGTTTTGCAAATAGTCATAAAATTTTGATTATGTGGTGGTTAAAAAACAATTTATCAATACTTTTTCTTTCACTTTTTACACTGATTAACTATTCAACTGCCTTCAGTCAGCAGCTTTCGCTGAAAATTGCCGGCGATGATAAATCGGGTTATCGTGTTGATATTTA
>JBBSDG010000539.1:0-2868 GCA_038249635.1 Bacteroidales bacterium
AATTATAGCTTTTCGCGGTGTAAAAAGAAAAACCCGGCGAATAAAATTGCCGGGTTTTTCTGGTTTCATTTCAAGCTACTATTTACTATTTCCTGTTTTCTGTTTGTCCTTTGTTATTTTAAACAACCAGATTCACATCAAACCCTTCCAGTATCTGCTGAATCCGTTTAATAAACTGTCCGGCTAAAGCGCCGTCAACAAGCCTGTGGTCGTAGGAAAGCGAAAGCATACAAATGCTGCGAATTGCAATTACATCTCCATCAGCAGTTTCGAGCACCCAGGGGCGTTTTTTGATGGCGCCAATGCCAAGTATAGCTACTTGCGGCTGGTTGATGACAGGAACCCCGGTAAGGCTGTCGAACGATCCGAAATTGGTGATGGTAAAGGTGCCGCCTGCGATATCATCGGGATTTAATTTGTTCTTTCGGGCGCGATCGGCCAGGTCGTTCACATCTTTAACGATTCCGAGCAGATTTTTCTGGTCTGCATTTTTAATTACCGGAACAATAAGATTTCCGTCGGGTAAAGCTGCGGCCATCCCGATATTGATTGCTTTGCGCTGAATAATCTTATATCCGTCTATTGAAGCGTTCACATTGGGGAACTCTCTTAACGCTTTGGCAGCAGCTTCCACAAATAAAGGTGTGTAGGTTATTTTCTGACCTTCGCGTTTTGCAAAGCTGTCCTTTATTTTTTCGCGCCAGCGAACGATATTGGTTACATCCACCTCTATAAATGAAGTTACATGCGGCGAAACCTGTTTCGACATTACCATATGATCGGCAATAAGCCTGCGCATGCGGTCCATTTCAATAATTACATCACCGGTTGATGATGTGACTGCAAGTGCCTGTGCTTTTGGCCGTTCGGCTGCAGGTGCAGCAGCAGGCGCTGAAACAGGCTGGGCTGCGGGTTTTGATCCACGCTTCTGAATATAATCGAGAATATCCTGTTTTGTAAGTCGGTTGTCTTTTCCTGAACCAGAAACATTTTCAAGTTCACTTAAAGCGATGTTCTCTTCTTTTGCTATGCTGCGGACAAGAGGCGAATAAAATCTGTCGCTATCAACAACGGTTTCTACCACCTGTACCGTGGCAGCGGCAGGCTGAACTTCTGCTTTTACTTCGGTAGCTGCGGGTTCTGATTTTGCCTCTGGCTCAGCAGGAGCCGTAGCTTCATCACCACCCATATTTATAATGGCAATTATTTTTCCTACCGGAACTACATCGCCTTCCTTATAAAACAGTTTGGTTACTATTCCCTCGACAGGTGAAGGGATTTCGGAATCTACTTTGTCAGTCGCCAGGTCGGCAATCGACTCATCTTCAACCACCTGATCGCCTTCTTTTTTGTGCCAGCGCACAATGGTTGCTTCAATAATACTTTCGCCAAGTTTTGGCATTACCAGTTCAAAATTTGCCATGGTACGGGTGTGTGATATTTTAATAAATACTAATTCTATTTTGTTTTTCAGAGCCTAAAATGCCTGAAGTTTGGAGTACTTAAAGTTAGGTAAAAAACAGATACGCTGATTTTAATTCCAGTCAAACATTTTTATTTCAGTCAACAGTTCAATCATTCTTTGCAGTTATTTCATTTTAATAACTCTAAGTAATTTAGGCAATCTGGTTACTTCAGGCACTTAAATCCGTAACGTTTATACCTGAACAAACAAATACGCAGTTTGGTTCAATGTGAATGTCATTTTCGCCCCAGATGCCTGAAGCCCTTATAAAGCAGCCTGAATTCGTTGCCAATTCTATAATCGCGGGCATATAACATATTTAACCGGCTTATGGCCAGAGGATTAGGGTTTTGTTTGTCGAGGCCATCTGTTGGGTAGATAATTCCTTTGCGGATATCCGGCAATTTATGGTCGTTTTGCTGTATAGGATTATAGCCTGAGACAGATCTTTGGCCGAAAAATACTTTGAAAATATTCAACAAATAGTTAAGCGGGTTGCCGGTAATGAATACGGTTAAAGGATACGAAACCAGCAAAGCAAGACTTATTCCGACATCAAATACACGCTTGTTGCGCCGGTTCTGGAATTTACCAATCGAGTTAATATCAATTACATAAAGGTCGCCGGCAGTGTCGATGGAATTGCTCCCGATAATCGACATACTTTCGGGTGGCGCAATTTTATACTCAACCTTTGTGTGCTGCAGTTCCGACATCTGGTCGATAATATTTTCGGCAGGCATATCTTTTGCGCAAAAAATAAGTTCATCAATCTGGTATATATTGATAATATCTTTTATTTGAGAAATACTTCCCAGAAAGCCATTTTTATCATTATTTCGTCTTCCGCTGTTAATTAATCCTATAAATCCCGGGTTTGATAACGCTTTCTGTAATAGGTCGGCAACGCGCTGAACTTCGGGTTCTTCACCTACTACGGCAAATCTTTTATTTTTTCCGGCGTTGATCCTGTACCCGCTTATCCTTAATAAATGCAGCAGTATCCGCGACAAGGTAAGTGCCAGGATTCCCCAGGCTGTACCTGTGAGTATCAGTGAACGTGAAAATCTGAAATGCTCCGGCAACAATGCATAAATTACCAGGATGATAACAGTTCCGGTAACTAAACCCCGATATGATCTCCAGAGACTTAATGGCTTATCGTAACCGCCTGAAAAGTAGATGCTTGCCATCCATGCAGCTATAAACGAAGGAATCACGAAAAGGTAGAGTTCATTGGGATAATGACCGCCCCAGGGATAAATCACGCGTTGTTCCCAGATACGTGCAATCATGGCAAGGCCGGCATACAACAATGCAGCATCCGCCAAAGGAAGAAGTGTGTTTTTCAAAACCCGGCTAATGATGGAAAGAAATGCCCTGAAGTATATGGCAATATTGAT
>JBBSDG010000540.1:0-2854 GCA_038249635.1 Bacteroidales bacterium
TAAATTTAATTCACTTCTTTCGGTTTGCAGGTATTTAAAGGGGATGTGAAAATATACAGATCGCAGAACCCATTGCAATCAATGCCTGGAGTATCGGGAGAACCATCTTTATAGAACTTACCGATGGAAGAAACGTCAGTTTTCCAGCTGACCGGTTTAAAATTTTGGCTAAAGCGAGTGATGAACAATTGAAAGAAGTTACAGTCCGTTTAAACGGATATGCCCTTCGTTGGGCAAATCTTGATGAAGATATCACGGTTAAGGGGATTATAGCGGGTAATTTTCAGTTGCCACTGCCCGAATGATATTAAAAAAAACGGAGCAATATCTTAATGACATTGCTCCGTTGATCTAATATATTGGATGTGTCCGTTATTCAAACATATCTTTTACCTTATCGAAAAATCCTTTGTCCTGATTTCCTTCTGGTGAAACAAAATTGGGCGAAACCTGCAATTTTTCAAGCGTTTTGCGCTCTTCTGCTGTTAATTTTTGAGGAACCCATGCATGAATCTTCACCAATAAATCACCTTTACCATAACCATTTACGTCAGGTAATCCTTTTCCGCGAAGGCGAAGAATCTTTTCGGGCTGTGTTCCTGATTCGATTTTAACTTTCACTTTTCCGTCAATAGTCGGGATCTCGGTGGTTACACCCAGTGAAATATCGGGGAACGACAGGTAGAGGTTATAGATCAGATCGTTCTCATCGCGTGTAAGCTCAGGATGTTCTTCTTCTGAAATAAGGATCAGCAGATCGCCCGGAATTCCTCCGCGACGTGCTCCGTTTCCTTTGCCTTCGAGCGAAAGTTGCATTCCTTCGGCTACTCCGGCAGGAATCTTTACTGTAATTACTTCTTCACCCTGAATGATCCCTTCACCGTAACATGTGTCGCATTTGTGAGAGATGATCTTACCATCACCGCCGCATGTCGGACATGTTGAGGTGGTTTGCATTTGACCGAGGAAAGTATTGCTTAAACGGGTTACTTGTCCTGAACCGCGGCAGGTTGAACAGGTCGTAAAACCTCCGCTTCCTTTTGCGCCACTTCCATGACAGGTTGTACAGGTGACATATTTTTTAACTTTGAGTTTTTTCTCAGCACCATGTGCAATCTCGCTTAAATCGAGACTCACCTTAACACGTAAGTTCGATCCACGATTGACACGCTGACTTCTTCCTCCGCCGCCAAAACCACCGCCAAAGCCTCCGCCTCCGAAGATGTCGCCGAACATTGAGAAGATATCGTCCATTGAACGACCGCCTCCGCCGCCAAAACCACCACCCTGGTTACCTAAACCGGCATGGCCATATTGGTCGTATCGCTGTTTTTTCTCAGCACTGCTCAATACCTCGTAAGCTTCTGCTGCCTCTTTAAAATTTTCTTCCGATTGCTTATCACCCGGATTTTTATCAGGATGATACTGCATCGCTTTTTTCCGGTATGCCTTCTTTATTTCGTCGGCGCTTGCACTTTTGCTTACACCTAATACTTCGTAGTAATCTCTTTTAGCCATTTTCAGTTTATTGTGAGGTTAAACCAATCATTAATTATTCGCCCACCACAACTTTGGCAAACCTTATTACTTTATCGTTTAAACAATATCCTTTTTGAATCACATCGACAATTTTTCCTTTCATATCTTCCGATGGAGCCGGAATTTTTGTCAGCGCCTCGTGTAAATCAGTATCAAATGGCTTTCCAGCCGCTTCAATTTCTGTGATTCCGTTTTGTTTGATGAATTCTTTGAACTTATTATATATCAATAATATACCTTCTTTTGTAGCTTCAAAATCCATCCCTTTTTCAATCGATTGCATCGCACGCTCGAAATCATCAGCCACCGGCAAAATATCCAACATGACCGATTCGGCTGCCGTTTTTGTCAGTTCCATACGTTCCCTCAACGTCCGTTTGCGGTAGTTGTCGAATTCTGCTGACAACCGAAGGTATTTATCCGTCATCTCTTTATTGGCACTTTCAAGTTCAGCTACTTTAACTTCCAGCAACTGTTTTTCATCAAGTACAGGTAACTCTTCAATTGGCAATTCCTGCTCTTCTTTTTCGGAAGTTATTGCCTCAACATCTTCTTCAAATATTTGATTGTCAGTATTTAAATCGACAACCTTGTCTTTTTCAACTTTCGTACTTTCTTTATGATCCTTCTTCTTCATTCGTGAATTCTTATCTTTAAAAAAATTGAATTTCATTGCTGTATAAAGGTT
The DNA here is from genome assembly GCA_038249635.1 of Bacteroidales bacterium. GTDB lineage: Bacteria > Bacteroidota > Bacteroidia > Bacteroidales > UBA4417 > UBA4417. Next base: position 2,228 of record JBBSDG010000540.1, read on the forward strand.
TCCGTATGTTGAGTTCCGCAGACGTTTCACCTTTAATACGCCCTTATTTAATTAATTTATAAAACTTCTATATTAAAGATCAAATATATTGCCAATTATCACTTCATAGACAAATTGGCACAATCCTGGGTGTATTGCTGTCATTTGGTCCAGATTCAATATAAATTGGAATGATCACTTATTTCTTCAACGATGCCAGCTTTTCTGCAAGTGCTGTACCCCGAAGGTTCGTGGCCAGAATCACTCCGTTTCCGTCAATCAGAAAACTCGTTGGAATGGATCTTATTTGATAACTACTGATATAATCTGCGGTACTACCGGGTTTGCAGACATGGCTTTCCCAACTTAAATGATCGGCTTGAATGGCTGTTTTCCAGGCATTGACATCCTTATCGAATGACACGCTAAAAACTGTAAATCCTTTTCCTCCGGTAAATGTGGCATCCTTAAATTTTTTGTAAGCAGCCACCACAGATGGATTCTCGTTTCTGCATGGACGACACCACGAAGCCCAAAAATCGATCAATACTATTTTCCCGGCAAGAGATGATAACTTCAGTGGTTGACCATTAACCGAGTTTTCGATAATTTCAGGAGCCTTATTCCCAACCTGAATTCCTTCGCGGA
>JBBSDG010000541.1:0-2841 GCA_038249635.1 Bacteroidales bacterium
AATCCCGATGGGGTCACTTTTGTATTTGTACTTTCGACTTTAAACATTTGATTTATAGGTAATTGTTTTTTAATTCAGAATTCCATTCAGTTATGTTGATGATTAGTTTGGGGTTCTTTATTTCACATCAAAGCCATTTTAAGATATACTCTTTGTAAAATAAGTCTTAATTTTGTCTTTTTATTTTAAATCCTTGTAACATGAATCTTCTTGAAAAATTAAAGCTGCATACGCTGGTAGTTGCCGATACTGGCGATTTCGAAAGCATAGCACAATACAAACCTATCGATGCAACCACTAATCCTTCGCTCATATTTGCGGCTTCGCAGAAAAAGGAATATGCCCACCTGGTGGATGCCGCTGTGGAATATGGCAAAAAAAAGGGGAATAGCTTTGAAACCAGGCTTTCCGAAAGCATGGACAAACTGGCTGTTAATTTTGGTCTCGAAATATTGAAGATCGTGCCACGAAGAGTTTCCACAGAAGTAGATGCACGCTTATCGTTCGATTATGAAGGAAGTCTGGCCAAAGCCCGCAAAATTATCGGCATTTATGAGGATAATGGAATTTCGCGTGAAAAAATATTAGTGAAACTGGCCAGCACCTGGGAAGGTATAAAGGCGGCCGAGCAACTTGAGAAGGAAGGCATTCACAATAACCTTACACTTCTTTTCAGTAAAGCCCAGGCCATTGCATGTGCCGAAGCCAAGGTTCAGCTCATTTCGCCCTTTGTGGGAAGAATTTACGACTGGCACAAAAAAGACCGCGGAGTAGATTCTATATTGCCAGTTGAAGATCCGGGAGTACTTTCCGTTAATTACATATACAATTACTATAAAAAATTCGGCTATAAAACTGAAGTGATGGGGGCCAGTTTCCGTAATATTGGTGAAATCCTCGAACTGGCAGGATGTGATTTACTAACTATTTCGCCAAACTTGCTGAAAGAACTTGAGAATACACAAGGCGAACTTGTTTGTAAACTTGATCCTGAAAAGGCAATGCAAACAGATATTCAGCAAATCCACCTTGATGAGAAATCCTTCCGCTGGATGCATAACGAAGATGCCATGGCAGTTGAAAAGCTGTCGGAAGGTATCCGTAAGTTTGCAGAGGACCTCGTAAAACTTGAAAAATTTATTGCTGCTAAACTTTAATATATATCAATGTCTGACGAATCTGAAGTTCTCAATGAAGTTGTAAGCCTGTTGAAACAGGAAGCTGAAGCCATTCAGAGTATTCCCGTTACCGAAAGTTTTCAAAAAGCGGTGGATCTTATATATCAAAAAGTCCATAAAGAAGGTGGAAAAGTAATAGTTAGCGGCATGGGGAAAGCTGGCCAGATAGCCGAAAATATTGCAACAACACTCTGTTCTACCGGGACGCCTGCCGTGTTTCTGCACCCCAGCGAAGCCCAGCATGGCGACCTTGGAATTATCTGCGAAAAAGATATACTTGTAGTTCTGTCCAATTCAGGTAAAACCCGCGAAATCATTGAACTGGTTGAGTTGACACATAACCTTTGGGAAAAAGTTCCTTTGATTGTAATAACCGGAAACCCTGACGGGGAACTTCCTAAAATAGCAGAAGTGAGCATATTTACAGGCAACCCGAAAGAAGTTTGTGCACTTGGCCTCACGCCTACAACCTCAACCACAGCTATGACCGTGATCGGGGATATACTGGTAGTGCTCGAAATGAAAAAAATCGGGTTCACTCATGCTGATTATGCCAAACGGCATCACGGTGGATACCTCGGTCAGAAATCGAGAAGTGCCGGTAATTAGCACCTTGACAGCTATATTCGTATATTTTTTGGCAACATATTTCAAAAGAGTTTTAAAATTATCGAATACTGAACAAGGAAGAATGAAGTTCGTAATTATGAAGCTATAGAATTATAAAGGCTCACTTTGCTTGAATCGGGCTTAACGCCGAATTCTGTTTTTACGATTGTTCCTGGTTGTTGCATAGTTTCTTTTTTAGCACATGAGAGGCCAGCAGAAGTACACTCAGTGATGCGATCAGTGTTGAATGGAAAACTCCGGATTTCAAAATAAAGCTTTTTAACGAATGAGTTATTTCTTCATTATTTCAATTTCGATAACCTCACCATACCGCGAATAGTCAGCATAAATTGCTTTGTATTTTTCGGCATTTTCAGGGATTGGAATATACTCTGTTTCATAACCGCTGCCCATGTGTTTCTGGGCTTCGAGTACATCGGGATAAACGCCTCCCACAACAGCAGCAGCCATAGCTGAACCTAGCGCACAAGCCTGCTCGCTGCGGGCCACCAGAATTGGCTTATTGATAACATCAGCCACCACCTGCATAATAAAAGGTGATTTTTTAGCAACGCCGCCAAGGGCAATGATGCCTTGAATTGGAATGCCTTCGCTGATAAACCGATCGACGATTTTCTTTGCTCCGAAAGCGGTTGCTTCGACCAGCGCCCTGAAAATACGCGGAGCATCTGAGCCTAAGTTTAATCCAAGAATGGCACCTTTCAGTAACTGGTTTGCATCAGGTGTGCGACGGCCATTCATCCAGTCGAGAGCCAGTATGCCGGATTCGCCAACAGGGATTTTTGCAGCTTCTATGCTAAGTTGAGGGATGATCTGGTCGGCAATTTCCTCAATAAGTTTATTTTTTGTTTTGTCGTCAATCAAAGTGGATTTCGAAATCAGTTCCTCAGCCGGCCACATCAGCACATTTTTAAACCAGGCATAAATATCGCCGAAAGCGGATTGGCCTGCTTCGAGTCCCAGCATTCCCGGTACAATTGAACCGTCAACTTGTCCGCAAATTCCCCGTACCAATTTGTCCCCAACCTCTTCC
>JBBSDG010000542.1:0-2840 GCA_038249635.1 Bacteroidales bacterium
AAAAACCACGAATCTTACCAATCATATCCCCGTTATCCTGCTTACAGCGCTGCCAACTTCCGAGGATAGAATCAAAGGACTGAAACATGGAGCCGATTCGTACATCCCCAAACCTTTTGAAGCCGAGCATCTTTTGGTGCGAATCGAAAAACTGATCGGATCGAGGAATATGCTGAAAGAAAAATACATGCAGGATTTTCTCGTAAAACCTGAAAAAGGCCAGGAAGCCGAACCAAATCCTTCGGCCGAATATATTGCCAAGATTAAAAAGATTATCGAGCAAAACATAACAGAACCCGAATACGATGTAGCCGATCTTTGCCGCGACCTGGGCACAAGCCGAATGCAGCTTTACCGCAAACTGAAGGCCACAGTTGGTTACTCTGCCAACGAGCTTATCCGGAAAATAAGACTGCATAAAGCTGCCGAACTACTTTTGCGAGGTGACCTGAATATTGCACAGGTTACTTACGAGGTTGGCTTCAGCGATCTTCAGTATTTCCGTATGTGTTTTAAGGATGAGTTTGAAGTGACTCCTTCACAGTACATCAGGGCAAATACAAAGGACGATAACCAGTCAGCGGAGAAAATTGACCCGTTCGATCAGGAAGAGTAAGAGCAGGAATTCCCTATTACTAATTTCATCGCTTTTCGTTTAATCATCGCTTAAAAGTTTCCTACAGATAAGCAAACGATTGCTTTTATTTTTACCCGATGCCTGGAGAACAAAATATCCGTTGCTAAATGCAGCGGTTTACACCATCATTTTTATACCCTAAAATAAACAATAATGAAAATAACAAACAAATTTTTGCTTTCGCTGATATTGCTTATATCCGCTGGTTTTACTTCAAATGCTCAAACCATTATAGAAGCTGAAAATGCCACCCTGAACGGGGTTACCATTAATACAAATGCAGCAGGCTATTCAGGAACCGGATTTGTATATATGGCTGGATCAGGAAGCATAACTGTAAACATTACTGTGCCTGACGCCGCGTTTTATAAACTCGTGATGCGTGTAAGCACTACCATGGGTAATAAAGACCAGGATTTGTATTTGAACGGAACACAAATCTCAACATTGAAGTTCCCGGCCAATTCAACATTTTTCGATTTTAATGCAGGGAATCTTCCATTGGTAAGCGGAACCAATACCATCGAAATTAAAAAAAACTGGGGATATATGTATTTCGATAAGTTTACATTTACCAAGGCAGCACCCCACGATTACAGCACCACGGCAATAGTTCCTGTGAATGCAAATGCCGATCTGAAAACAAAAAGTTTATATACCTACCTGCGTTCGAACTATGGCATAAATATCATCGCCGGACAAACCTCCTATTGGAACGAACTGATTGCCATTTCAGGCAAAACCCCTGTGCTCAGAGCTTTTGATATGCAGAATTACTCTCCCCACAATCCCTGGCATTCCGATTGGAGCGCATGGGACGATGGCACGGTGAAAAGTGCGATCGATTGGTATAACAGCACCAACGGCAAAGGAATTGTCAGCTTTCAGTGGCATTGGTTCTCGCCATCGGGCGGCTCGTTGAATACCAGCATTTTTTATACCGATAAAACCACCTTCGATGTCTCAAAGGTTCTTGATAACAATTCGCAGGAATACAAAGATATTATCCGCGACATTGATGCTATTGCCATACAGCTTAAACGACTGCAGGATGCCGGGATACCGGTATTGTGGCGACCGCTGCATGAAGCAGGAGGAGCCTGGTTCTGGTGGGGTGCAAAAGGCCCCGCAGCCTGCCTAAAACTCTATGATGTAATGTACGACCGGCTCACAAACTACCATCATTTGAATAACCTTATCTGGGTTTGGTCAACGCCCGAAGCAGCATGGTACCCCGGAAATATAAAAGTGGATATATTAGGGTACGATTCGTATCCCGGAGCGTACAGTTACGGAACCCAGAAATCAGTTTTCGACCAGTTGTTCGAAATAACGGGAGGCATTAAAATGATCACTATGTCGGAGAACGGCCCAATACCCGATATTGACAAATGTTTAAGTGAAGATGCACGCTGGTTGTATTTTTCGTCGTGGGGCGATCTGGTGGCAAGTCAAAACACATCGCAGCATATTCAGGCAGTTTATGCCCATAACAATGTAATAACCATGGATAAGGTTCAGGATCCGAGCACTGGACTCGAAGAAACAATTAATCCCGGATTCAGAATTTATCCTAATCCTGCCTCTGATGTAGTTAACATACAGTCCGACAAGGTATTTATTCATCCCGAAATTTTGGTTTTTAACAGTTTAGGACAGAACGTGCTGCGTAAAATGAAAGTATCAAAGGCTGATCCACAAACCATCAGCCTCGATGTTTCCGGTTTGAAACATGGCACTTATTTCATTTTGATTAAGGACGGTACTGAAACCATTACTGATACTATTATTGTAAAGTAAGCAATAATTTTCGGTAAAAATTTAAGCTGCCAAAGCTACTCATGGCATCACTTTAAAAATTTAACCAGGATATAAATATTAATATTCTGATTGCCATTTGGTATCCTTCAGAGATTCAAAACTCCTGAAAGATTTAAACACATCTACACAATATCTCTTTCAACCTAAAATCCGGATCACAAACTGAGGTTTTTCATAAAGGGAATATTATTACCTAATATCAATTTTCAATATGCTGATATTCAAATATATAATTCAATGTGTAACCTACTATAAACAGTTAAGTAACAAATGACCACCCTATTTGATATAATAACCCACTGCTAAGCCGGTATGTTGAATATACTTTTACCCTGCAATAAAAATTAAAACCATTCAGGGGTATGCTTTAATCATAATAAGA
>JBBSDG010000543.1:0-2818 GCA_038249635.1 Bacteroidales bacterium
AATCATTTACAGGCTTTATTTTTGTGTTTAAGCGGTCCGGACGGGACTCGAACCCGCGACCACATGCGTGACAGGCACGTATTCTAACCAACTGAACTACCGAACCAAATATAGTTATTGGGAGTGCAAAAGTAACTCTTTTTCGTTAATACCAAAACATTTCAGCGTTTTTTTTCAAATAATTTTCGACTTGGAGCCTATAGAAATTTAACTGCTTAGTTAACAGTACGGTTACAAATTGTATTAAAAGCGCATAGGCTGCATGTCTCCCGATTCTTTGTCTGGCTGAACGGCTCCGAGCTATTAAAAATACTGCCTATGATTAATTCAAGTTCATTTCTGAATGCGCCAAGAAGTGCCTTATCAATCACGTCATTTTTCTCAATATCAGTCCTGATAAGGTATAAAGATACTTTACGCAACGAGATTATTCCTGAAATAAGTTGCCCTGGAGGCATTACCTGCATATCCGAATACATTAATGCATAAGCAAGCACCTGCAGAAGTTTGCCCGAATCGTCCTTTTGCTGCAAACTTGTGATCTGGTCAATTTTGAGATCTTTCGTTTCAACTATACCGGTTTTGTAATCAATAATGCGGATTATCCCTCCTACCCTGTCGATACGGTCGGCTTTACCATGTATCTTTACCTTAAATACTTCGCCACTCAATGGATCTGCAATTTCAATAAATGAATGCAGATCTTCTTCAAGCATCACTATCTCAATATTAGTCCGGGTCTGTTCAAGGTATTTCTTTTCGGCCAGCAGAAAGCGTTTCACCATATTTTCAGCCACCTTAACTATCAAAAGATTTTTACCTGTGGAGAGTTCGTCGGTATTGAATTTTACAGAGAAGGCTTCGCGCACATGTTGAATTGCTAAAGGTAACATGGCGGCAAGAACTTCCGGAGTAATAACGGCATCCTTTTTTGCTGCATAGGCTTTGTGCAGAGCGTCGTGCACAATCTCGCCCAATGTTGCAGCATCAATAGTTTCTGACACCTGGTCGGGTTCGCTTATGCGTAAAACCTGCGAAAAATAAAACTGCAAAGTACATTTCATATACATGGCCAGAGCTGTTGGAGATAAACCTCTGTCGGCAAGCTGGCGCAAGCGCGTTAGTACTTCGGGTGTTTTTACCACTGAGATTTCACCGGCATTAGTACTTCCGGGGACAACCGAAAGCGTTTGTTCCGATATATCTATTTTGGGGTTTGCCTTTGGCATTTCGTACAGCAATTGACTCACAAAGCGGCTTTTCTCCCCTCCGCCCAATTCGTCGCCTTCAGTATTATAAATGAGCCAGGCATTCTCAACCCGCTGCATCAGCCTATAAAAATGGTAAGCAAATACTGCAGTCCTTTCGCTGTATCGTTGCATTCCGAAATGATTGCGGACTTCATCAGGAATAAAAGTCGTCTGATGTTTTCCTTTTGGCAAAAGCCCTTCATTCACTGAAATCATAATGATATCCGTAAAATCAAGCAGGCGGGTTTCGAGCATACCCATCACTTGCAAACCGTTTAAAGGCTCTCCGTAAAACGGCAGTCGTTTACCAGCTATCAGATTACTCACCAGCGATTGAACCGTTTCAATATCAGGCTTTAAATCCGGGTCTTTTAAAATCACATCCAGTTTTGAACACAATTCCGCGGCATGAAACAAGTACTCTAATTCAATAGGCTGAATTTTTCCTTTACCTATATTATCCTGATTTTCGACTGGCGAAAAAGCATTTCTTAAATACCCTATTATATCCCTGACCAGACTGATAACATCTCCGGATTCAACTCTATTATTATCAAGATAAGGTTTAAAAACATCTGAAAGTGAAGTATTTATCCCGTTCAACAAAAGGAACAATTCCCCGGAAAAATAAAAGGATTTATTAACTATTGCTGTATCAGCTTTCCCGGGAAAGCCTTTTTGTTTCTGCGCCGAAACTATAAATGGATGCGACAGGAACCGTTGAATATCTTTATAATAAAAGCGGGTTATCGGCAGATCGCCGGGTTGAACATCAGGTTTTGGCTGGGCAAAGCGTTGTGCATTGGCAAACATGGCCAAAATAATGTTTATCAGCGAAAACACCGGCGTTTGCTTAAGCGGGAAACCCATGGTAACGTTAAAATCGCCCGTTTCTTCGGGAATGGAATTGAGAACCGGAAGCAATAATCCTTCATCAACTAACACTAATGCAATTCCATCGGAAGTACCTTTTTTCTCAATCAATTTCTGAATAAGTTCACCTGCCAGCTTTGCCTGCCCAACATTTCCGGGTACACCAATAACTGAAACCGACTTTTCACCTGTACTCAAGGAATTTCCTATCCAGTTTAATTCGCCGAATGTATTCTTTTCAATAAATTCTCTTAGAAAGCGACCGGCTTCCTGCCGCGGATCGGATAAATAATAATCATCTGCATCCCAGTATAATTCAGCTTTCCCGGAATCAATCAGGTGTTTCAGCAATTTCTCTTCGGCTGCTGTGAGTGCATTAAATCCGGCAAAAACAATGCTATCCCATTCTGCGAATGATTTATTATGGATATCCTGCAGCAATTTATCGAAAGCAAGTCCGAAATAGCCTTCATTATATTTCAGCAATTCTTCCCGGAACATAGCATAACAAGGCGCAAGGGAATTATAGAAACGCAGGTAGTCCTGCTCAAAAGGCGTGAGTGGCTTCCCGTCGGGATTCCAGTGCTTCATAGCTTTTATCTCATCCAGGTATTGAAACACCTTTGCGCCATCAGCCATATACTGATCTATTTCGTCGAAGTCGCCGAGCAGCATATTGCCCCATGAAATAAACT
>JBBSDG010000544.1:0-2817 GCA_038249635.1 Bacteroidales bacterium
CAATGCCAGGTGAGGATTGGCTAACGGCGTGTGAAGCGAAGCACTGATTGTTTTTGGTGCACCATCAATGTTAACCCATTGGTAACGGTAAAGAAGGTCGGTGGAAAGAACCTCGCGGCTACCGGCATAACCGGGATTTACTGCCAGTTTGTTGAACATGTACTGGCTGAATAAGGCATCCTGCTGCGCAAATATTCGGCTTGCTGTTAATATAATGATGGTCGTTATAAGGAGTTTCATCACAGTTTCGGTAGTTTGGGTGAGTTAAAAGTAAATTTTAGTTTATATGAGTATTACTAGCAGGATTTCAGGAGAATATTAAAGAATGGTGTTTAGTGCCATTTCACATAACAATTTGAAATAATCATGCCCTATATCGTATATATCTGATATTCAGTATATATTTTTTAACCTCAAAATTATTTTCTACCCATTTGTGTCCCGATTTAGGAATCATTGATAAAAACAGGACATGATCAGGATCGATTACAACGCATATTTCTTCTTGTTAAAACTACGATCCGCCATTGTTCATATATATAAATTACTTTTGACGATACGTTTAAAAATCCAATATTATTAGCCTGTAACAAACCATATTCATTTCAAAACGTGTAACTTTATAGCAGATATAGCATTAAATCTATAAGCATGAAAAAGATAGTAGTCCTTACCGGTGCAGGCATTAGTGCCGAGAGTGGTTTGCGTACCTTCCGCGAATCGAATGGGTTGTGGGAAGAACACAAAGTGGAAGATGTAGCTACCTTCGAGGCCTGGCAACGAAACCAGCAACTGGTTATTGATTTTTATAACCAGCGTCGCAAACAACTGTACGAAGTAAAACCTAATGCCGGGCATCTGGCTTTGGTTGAGCTTGAGAAAAAGTTTGATGTGCAGATTATTACTCAGAATGTGGACGATCTGCATGAGCAGGCTGGTTCAACACAGGTGCTTCACCTGCATGGTGAGTTGAAAAAAGTGAGGAGTACCGTTGATGAAAACCTGGTTTATACACGCGATGGCTGGGAATTAAAGGAAGGAGATCTCTGCGAAAAAGGATCCCAGTTGCGTCCACACATTGTTTGGTTTGGCGAAGCAGTGCCTATGATTGAACCCGCTATGGAACTATCGGCCGAAGCTGATATTTTTATTGTGATAGGAACCTCACTCAATGTTTACCCTGCAGCCGGACTGGTGCACTATGTGAAAAGTAAAACCCCTGTTTACCTTATCGACCCACATGCAGAAATGCTTCCCGGTGTAAAAAACCTGACGGTTATACGTGAAACTGCCGGAACCGGTGTGCCAAAGCTTGTGAAACAGTTAATGAAGGCATAGCTTAATAAGTAAGTCTTTTCTCCGGATTACAGTTAGGGTCTGCTGAAAAACGAATCAATACTTTTCAAATTTATTCCGGTGCGCTGCACCTTTTTGTTTTGTGGGTGTTCAAACAACTACAAATATTTAGCCACTCTGTGGCTTCATAAAGGTGCAGCGCACCGTGATATTTATAGTTAATAATGAAAATGCTATGGTAAAGGTGCAGCGCACCGGAATATAAAATTCAGGCTGTCATCAGGTTTCAGCTAATAATCCTTGGATGGATACGGCTAAGCAGAATTGTTTTATTTGGAGTATTGAACATTTTTCAGCATACCTGGAATTAAGCCGGACCAGGATTTTATTGTTTAGGTTTGAAACAAAAAAAATCCGGGTGTGATAATAAATCATACCCGGATTTTTAGCGGTTGGTTGGTTGGCCTGCTGTTATCAGTAGGATTAATATGCCGGGCTGATATAAATTCTCTTTCCGTTGGTAAATGTTACAACAAATGCATCATTAAATCCGGCCTCAACCATCAGGTCGCGGTAGTGAATAGCTTCTGCATGGGTTTTAAAAATGCCGGTAGTATATTTATACATTCCGTCTTCAATGTACATCTGAACATCTTCCATACCCTCGAATTCGTCATCCGTAAGCATTTTCTCCCTGTTGAGTGCATATACCTGCACCCTATAGGATACAGTGCCGGCGCTTGTATTTGCAACAACTTTTGATGGCTCCGGTTCTTTCACCGGCTCTTTAACATTAACCGGCATTTCGTTCGTTACTGGTTTTTCCGAAACAGGCGGCTTTTGTGTTTTTACAGGTTCAATAACTTTCGCAACTTTTACAGGCTTAGTTTCCTTGGCAGCAGGTTGAACTGCCGGCTGAACCTTAATCTCAGAAGTAACGGCGGTCTTGATAGCATCAGCCGCAGTGGTTGTTCTTTTGAAACGTCGGTCCTGCAGGCAATCGATAAAGAAATCATGATCCAAAAGGTAGGCCGGAATTTCCTCATCACTCTTGAATTTGTTCATATCATAATCCGCATTGTATGCAGTTTTCGTAAAGCCGGTAACCTTGAATTCGGTACGCCTGTTAGCCTGGTGTTCGCGGGGCGAACAAGGAATGCCATCCATGCAATGGTTCATCAACTGCGACTCGCCATATCCTTTGGCGGTGATACGGGCAGCATCAATACCATGCAGTACGATGTAACGAACGGCTGATTCAGCGCGTTTCTGCGAAAGATCCACATTATATTCCTTGCTTCCACGGCTGTCGGTATGCGATCCCAGCTCAACGGTAACAGGGTTTTCCTTCATAACCTGAACCAGTTTATTGAGTTCTTTTTCGGCATCGGGACGTATAAACCACTTGTTGAAATCGTAGTAAATAGTTTCGATGGAATAATCCATATTGCCGATGCTGATGATCTTGTTCACTTCGAGGTGATCGAGTATGATATCGCGTGAAATGGATGCAACGTGCGA
>JBBSDG010000545.1:0-2812 GCA_038249635.1 Bacteroidales bacterium
ACTACAATCAAAAGTTGAAATTATAAATTATCACTTGTTCATACACACTTTTCCAGAGTTTTAAACGCTGGAAAAGTTAATTCCCTGACAGACCAGGCATGATTCCAACTCTTGATTGGAATGAATAAATGACGAATAGAATAACTACAATCAAAAGTTGAAATTATAAATTATCACTTGTTCATACACACTTTTCCGGAGTTTTAAACTCTGGAAAAGTTAATTCCCCGACAGACAAAGCATGATTACAACCTTTGATTGGAATGAATAATGAAAACGGCGAAGAGATCTCACGAAACGAAGCGAGCATTAACGAACAAACTGTCTTTTAAATATGGGAGAAAATAAAACTAAATAATAGATAATTAAATCATTGAAGGGAGTTTGGATTTTGGAGCTTGAAACCTGAAATTTGGAACCTGATTCATGGAACCTGGAACCTTTTCAATTGGATTTGATCTTCATACCAAACTTAATTACTCTTCAAAATGCCAATGCAACAGAGACTTTAAAACCTGAATAATGGTCTTGCTACGCCCATCATACCCATTGGTATCATAGCCAGGATAAGTATGAAAGCAATTCCGGCATAAATAAGGGTGCGTTTATGCTTTCCGGCTGAAGTGGCTGTGCGCTTCACCAGAATACTCCCGGTTTGAGCCAATGCTATTGCCAGTATATTAACAAAAGTATGCTCAACGGCAAAGTAACGTAATAGCGGATCTTTCATTGCAGCTCCGAAATTACTAATTGCCTGCATGGTTACCGGACTCAGAAAAAAGTACAGTACCAGCCCGACAAGTAATTGCAGATGCAGACTACTTAAAAATACAAGCGACCATTTTTTCTGGAAAGGACTGTAATCTGATTTTGCGGAAAGACCTTTTATGGCTGAAAATAAAACAATAATTCCTGCAACAAGAATAAGCCAGCGGTTCCAGGAATGAAGAAAAAGAGTAAAAGTGTACAATGAGTTCATTAATTCTGAAGTTTGCTATATAAACCAATTTTGAAGGGCTTTTGTTTAGAGGTCATCTGAATTTATATAAGCGTCTGCGCATCCGCAGGGTGTCTGACACTCCAGGAAAGATCCAAGATCCGAGCCCCAAGATCCAAGTCGCAAAATCTCAATCTATAATGAAATCATTCTTTTCGGGTTCTATCCCTAGGGGGAGATATCCGCAGGACAGAGGGGGTATTTCTAAGATCCAATTCCCAAATCCGCAATCCGATATCCGCAATATTTTAAAAATAATAACACTTTTCCATAGGGTATTTGCTTTCTGCCGTATCTTAGATATGTAAACCGCCATAAATTACTAATCCATAAATTCCAGAAGCCATGAAAACCTTACTTCACAGTGCAATTCGTCTTGGCATAATCATTATCTTTTTAACGGGCTGCGGTGCAATGTACGCACAAAACGGCAGTGATTCGTATGTTACCATATCCGGCAAATTGAAGGATGCCAAAACCAGTGAAAAAATCATTTATGCCAATATTTCTGTTCCCGGAACAGCCATTGGAACCGTTTCCAACTCCGAAGGCGAATTCACATTGAAGGTGGACAAATCCCTCAATATCGATGTATTCGAAGTAGCGCATCTCAGTTATGCCACCACAAAATTCAAGATCAGCGAAGCGGTTGGCAAGGAGAAATCATTCTACCTTGAACCTAAGATTCTTATGCTTTCGGAAATTACAATTGTTCCCAAAGATGCAAGAAGTGTTGTGGAAGCAGCCTTAAAGAATATCAGAAAAAATTACTCCGATGTCCCGAATATGATGACAGGTTTTTACCGTGAAACCATCAGGCAGAAACGCGATTACCTATCTATTTCCGAAGCTGTGGTTGATATTTATAAAGCTCCTTACCAAAGCATGCAGGACGACCAGGTAAAGATTTACAAAGGCCGTAAAGGAACAAACGTGAAAAAAGCCGATACTCTTATGGTTCAGCTACAGGGTGGCCCCAATGTAGCCATGCTTCTCGATATTGTTAAAAATACGGACCTAAGTATAGCACTCGATAATCTCGATAATTACCAGTTCGAATTTGCTACGATGGTAAATATTAACGACAAACCGAACTGGGTAATCAGCTTTTCGCCCAATGTAGTAAAGGAAGAACCGCTTTACTATGGCAAACTTTATATCTCGCAGGAAAAAATGGCGATAACCCGTGCCGAATTCAGCCTCGACCTTAAAGATGAGGATAAAGCAGCGCGGGTGTTTGTTCAGAAAAAACCCATGGGTCTTATCTTTATGCCAACTTCCACCAACTACCTGGTTACCTACAAGGAACAAAACAACAAGCTTTATCTCAACTATGTGCGTGTTGATTTAAAATTCCGCTGCGACTGGAAAAAGCGACTTTTCAAAAACTACTATACCGTTATGTCGGAAGTAGCCATCACCGACAGGCACGAAGATAATATTGTTAAATTTGCACAAAAAGAAATATTCAAACCCAACATGGTGTTCGCCGATAAAGTTCAGAATTTTTCAGATCCTGATTTCTGGGGCAACTCTAATATTATTGAGCCTGAAGAATCCATTGAAAATGCAATCAAAAAACTCTCGAAAAGTATGAGCAAATAAAATCCGGATTTTATGTTTCGGATGTCGGACGCCGGGAATGGATAAAAACTCCCTGCTTCCGACTTCGGCTGTAAGTAGCGATGCCACGTATCACAGACTGAATCCAAAACCTAAAATCAAATTCCAAGACCCGAAACTTGTCACACTGAGCGAAGTCGAAGTGCTTCAAACTCTTCAAACCCGAATTTAACGACGACACGACTGCACGAC
>JBBSDG010000546.1:0-2759 GCA_038249635.1 Bacteroidales bacterium
AACATGTGCCACAAAATCATCATCGACCAGAATGGTATAAATCAAGCCAAGATCGTAAATATTGACAGGAATCTCAGGATCATAAATGGTTTTGATAACCTGTACAATTCTTTCGGAGATTATATCTTTTTCTATTTGTTTGCGCATTTTCAGAAAGGTGTTGGGTGTTAGGCTTTAGGGATTAGGGAGAACAGGATCTAGGTTTTAATGCTTCAATGGCAACCAAACTGACAACCATTTTCTATTTTTCTATTTTCCATTTTCTATTTCCAACCAATTAACTATTCTTTTCTTTCACCTGGTAAGCAAAAGCATACATTTTTATTTGCTTTACCATCGAAAGCAAACCATTGCTGCGCGTTGGTGAGAGATGTTCCTTAAGTCCGATTTTATCCAGGAAAGTAGTTTCTGCTTCAACAATTTCGGTTGGGGTATGGCCGGAGAAAACACGTATCAGCAGATAAGCAATTCCTTTTGTGATAACCGCGTCGCTGTCGGCTGTAAAAAAAATAAGGCCATCTTTATACTCTGAACTTAACCAAACCCTCGATTGGCATCCAACTATAAGGTTTGAGTCTGTTTTCTCAGTATCTTCAATCAATGGAACCGACCGGCCCATTTCGATCAGGTAATTGTATTTATCCATCCAGTCATCAAACTGTTCAAACTCTTTGATTATCTGGTCAATTGTTTCGTTAATCGTCATTGTGTCAATTTTTTAAAGTCTTCGAAAACCCTCTTTCAACCGGCTTTTCAGATGCTATTTACCGGCAGGTTATGCAAACAGTGTTTTCACGCGGTGAATTGCTTCAATAAGTTTATCAATTTCCTGGCGGGTATTGTAAAAAGCCATTGAAGCCCGCAAGGTACCACTTATTCCTAAACTATCCATCAAGGGTTGCGTACAATGACTTCCGGTACGGACTGCAATTCCAAGATGGTCAAGAATGGTTCCTGCATCAAAAAAATGAATTCCATCAATCAGAAACGAAATAATAGCTGCTTTATGTGCAGATGTTCCTATTATTTTTATGCCTTCAACTTCCAGGAGCCTTGCAGTTGCATAGTTCAACAGGTCGTTTTCCTGAGCCGTAATAAAATCCCAACCCAGTCCGTTCAGGTAGTCAATAGCGGCACCAAGACCCATAGCATCGGCAACGTTCGGTGTTCCGGCTTCAAATTTATAAGGAATATCGTTGTAAGTGGTCTTTGCAAAAGTAACTTTTTCAATCATTTCGCCACCAAGCTGGTAGGGTTGCATTTTTTCGAGCCAGGCAGTTTTTCCATACAAACCGCCTATGCCCATAGGTCCGTACATTTTATGCGCCGAAAAAACATAAAAGTCGCAATCCAGTTTTTGCACGTCAACAGGACCATGCGATAATCCTTGGGCTCCATCCACAAAAACCGGAACATTTTTACTGTGTGCCAATGCCACAATTTTGTCAATGGGGTTAATGGTTCCCAGCGTATTGGATATATGGCTGACAGCTACAATCTTTGTACGGTTATTCAGTAATTGCCCAAAAACTTCAAGATCCAGTTCCCCTTCGGCTGTAATAGGAATTACTTTCAGGAAAGCTCCTTTTCGCTCACAGGCAACCTGCCAGGGAACAATATTGGAATGATGCTCAAGAACGGAAACAATAATTTCGTCGCCGGCATTCAGAAAGGATTCGCAATACGACCAGGCCGCAAGGTTAATAGCTTCGGTAGCACCACGGGTAAAAACAATCTCGGAAGGGCTGCCTGCATTAATAAATGTTGCTACCTTTTTTCGCACATCTTCAAAAGCTCCTGTTGCCTGCTGGCTTAGGTAGTGAACGCCGCGATGCACATTGGCATTGTCGTTCATATAATAATTACTGATGGCATCAATAACCACCCTGGGTTTCTGGGTGGTTGCCGCATTATCAAAATAAACCAGAGGTTTACCATAAATGCTGCGCGACAAAATAGGGAAATCAGTTCTTACCGATTGGATTTTTGATTCGGGAATTTCGATCATTTCAGTTGAGTATCAGATTTTTGCAATATCAATTTTAAACTCAACTTTCTGATGTTCGTGGGTGCTGCAATTCAGCACACACTGCTCGCACTGTGAAAGTTCGCCGCGAAGGCGTTTCTTAACCATATCATCCATTCGCTGACGTAATTCGGGAATCGAAATTTTATTGATAACATCAGCCGCAAAGGCATACATTAGTAAAATTTTGGCGTTAGATTCGCTGATTCCCCTCGAACGGATATAAAACAATGCTTCTGCATCGAGCTGGCCAATAGTGGCTCCATGGCTGCACTTTACATCATCGGCATATATTTCAAGAAATGGCTTGGTGTCGATGCTGGCTTTGTCCGACAACAGAATATTGCGGTTTGTTTGAAATGCGTTGGTTTGCTGTGCGTCGCGGTGAACCTTGATATGGCCGTTAAAAACCCCGCTGGCATGATCGTCGAGTACGCCTTTAAAAAGTTCCCTGCTGATGCACTGAGGCGCAGCGTGGTTTATAAACACCTGGTTATCAACATGCTGGTAGCGATCCATCAGGTATAGCCCGTAAACATCAGCGCTGCTGTGTGGTCCGCTCATGGTAACATGCGAAAGGTTCCGGATCAGTCCGCCGTTAAGACTTATAGCGTTGGTTGATAAACTGCTGCCTTCATCCTGGTGGAAATACATGGAATTGATAAGCGTGGTATGATCATCCTTATTCTGAAGTTTATAATGATCGAGGCTGGAGTTACGGCCGATTTTAACT
>JBBSDG010000547.1:0-2740 GCA_038249635.1 Bacteroidales bacterium
GATGTCGAAATCCAGGAGCTGGCTTGTTCCGCCCGATTTGTCCATTGGGCTACCTATGATCCGGTTCATCGTAAAACACAGGTAGAGGCTGCAATTGAGGGTTATAAAAACAATATGATCATCTATCATAAGAGGTATAATTTACATGGAGCTCCTGCAAAAGTGTGCCAGATGGTGTGCGATATCAGGCATCAGGGGCGGGCTAAAAGTGATGCCATCATTAAAGCATTGAACACAAATGGTAATTACGAATTGGCATTTAATAACCTCTGTACCCTGGGAGTTCCGGGTTTTGCTGAACGGGTAAACGTGGTTAGGAATACCATTAACAGCCTGCTGGCAAATGGTATTTTTAACAAGAAATACGACAGTGATATCAATTCGTTTGTGGATATGTAAGGAATTAAACACAGAATATTTCCCTTCCTAAGAGTGTCAGATTCATGATTGAAACAGCGGCTTTTGGATTTTTTTTTTTTTGACTGGGTTTTAAAATAAGTGTTAACGATATCATAAAAATAATGTTTTTATTTAAATTATTTAATGGGTTAAATATATGATATACAGTATCATGGAAATAAATTGATAAAATATTGTTTAATAAAAATAAAAAAAGATTAAACAATAATAGTTTTTTGATGTTTAACTATCCTAACAAATCTTTAAACAAATTTATACCATGAAAACAAAATCCAATTTCAAGACCATTTTTACCTTGATGGCCGTGATCGCCATAGGAATGTTCACCTTAACTTCTTGCAACAAAGATGATGACAATAACGACATGAACACTACTCCCAAGAGTGTAACTGCTATTGCTTCGGCTGATCCGCAGTTTTCTATTCTGGTTCAGGCGTTAACGAAAGCTAAACTGGCTTCAACGCTTGATATGGCAGGAACTTTTACAGTTTTTGCACCTACAAACGATGCTTTTAATGAATTATTTAAAAAGTTGAAAGTAAGCGGTATTGATCAATTGTCCGAAGAGGCTCTCAAGCCGATTTTACTTTACCATGTACTTGGAACCAAAGCAATTTCCACCGGACTTACCAGCGGTTATGTTTCAACCTTGAGTCCCTCAACAGGCGAAAAGACTGTTTCACTTAAAGTGGACATAACAGGCGGTGTGAAACTAAACAGTTCTGCAATGGTAACTAAAGCTGACATCATGGCCTCGAATGGCGTAATTCATGTGATCAATCAGGTTCTTATACCTCCCACAGTGGCCGACCTTGCTATGCAAAACAGCAGTTTTACAACCTTGGTTTCAGCAGTTGCGGCAGCAGGTTTGGTTCCGGCACTTAGCGACCCCAAAGCTAAACTAACAGTTTTTGCGCCAACAAATGATGCATTTGCCAAGCTTACTTCTGTGCCTTCGGATCTGAAGCCAATTCTGCTCTACCATGTTTTAGGAAGTACGGTTTACGCATCGCAGGTTACCACAGGTTACGCTAAAACTTTAAGTACATATATGACTAAGCCGATGGATATTTATTTGAATACAACTTCCGGTGTGAAAATAAATAACTCAGCTACTGTTGTACTTGCTGATGTGGTAGGTACCAACGGCGTAATACATGTAATTGATAATGTGCTATTGCCACCAACGGTTGCTGGTATCGCCATCAACAACACCAACTTTAGTATTTTGGTTTCGGCTGTTGTAAAAGCAGGATTGGTAGGCGCCTTGAACGGAACTGGCCCCTTAACAGTATTTGCTCCTACCAATGCAGCCTTCCAGCAATTGTTTACCGATCTGAAAGTAACTGGCATTGCCGATCTAACTCCTGAAGCACTTTCACCAATCCTCCTTTATCATGTGGTAGCTGGAAATAATGTTTCCTCCGGCTTAACCAATGGAAGTGTACTCACTTTGCAAGGAAAGAGTATTACTGTTAGCGTAGGTACAGGTGTAAAGTTGAATGGTAACACCAATGTTTCATACGCCGATGTGCAAGGATCTAACGGTGTAGTGCATGTAATTGACAAAGTTCTTATACCACCTACAAAATAACCTGGATGACAGCCTGCCGGTTTGTGCAAGCATAGTGGTTTTTGGTTAGTACTTCAGTTTAAACAAACCCAGGCTGTTTTCTTCTATTATATTCACCCGGCCGGTAACGCTTTGTTGCCGGTCTTTTTTATGTAAAAATATCGAATACTGCCACTACCCTTTAATATTTAAAAAAACAGCCTGAAAGATATACCGTCTCTTTCAGGCTGTTTTACTTATGGATTTATCATTGACCAATCGTCTTCCGCAATTATGCCGCCGTCAACCCAGGTCCAGGTAATTTTCTGATAGGTAAATGAAATCTCTTCGTACTCAGCATACCTTACCAGTTCCGGGTTTTTATTGTTCAGCATATGAAAACTGATATCCGAAATATTGGCATTGGTAAGTTTCACCGTGTAATACTGTTTTTCGATGCCAAAACCTGTTCTTGAATTAGAACCTGGTGACCAGAATTGAAGTTCCCATTCTGTTATATTCTCATTGTTTACCAGAACGTTGTATAAAAGCGGAGAGGACTTATCAATTTCTTTTGTAATAACGAACGGCTTGTGCATCCTTTTTCCGGTGGGAAGTCCGGATGCTGCATCCCTTGGTGAAATTACTTCGTGGCTGGCCGCAATAACCATAATTTTACCTTCTCTGCCTTTTTGAGTTACAGAGCCTTTGATTTCACCTTGTTTCTGTCCTTTTAGTTTCAGATACGCATTGAGTGCCATAAGAATA
>JBBSDG010000548.1:0-2736 GCA_038249635.1 Bacteroidales bacterium
CATAGCAAGTGCTGCTTTTATGTATCCGATTCAATTCTTTTGGGATGAGTTTTATCATTCCATACTGCTTTCGGACCTGAAGGATCCGGAACTGCCATACCAGTTTATGAAAAACTATGCTTCTGCCCAGGCGCCTGATGGTGGAATGCCGGGGAGTCTCCAATCAGCCAATGATCCCGACAAATATCTGAAAGAAGTTACAGCGAATGGTTCCAGCG
Organism: Bacteroidales bacterium; assembly: GCA_038249635.1. Taxonomy (GTDB): domain Bacteria; phylum Bacteroidota; class Bacteroidia; order Bacteroidales; family UBA4417; genus UBA4417. The sequence continues at coordinate 219 of JBBSDG010000548.1, forward strand.
ACATGCAACCCATTTTGTTGGGCGTAACGTTGCAATACCTTAAAAATAAACCCGGCTGGCCAAAGGATAAAATTGCTTCCATCTATCAGACTTACAACAAATACCTCGACTGGCTATACAAAAACAAGGATCAGAATAAAAACGGACTTGTTGAATATACAAATAGCTTTCATTCGGGAACCGATGATTCACCCCGTTTTGATAGCGTTTATCCCCAGGGAGGTCACATTGGCAAGATGCAACCCGTTGAATGTCTTGAGCAAAATGTCTGGCTTTCGCTGATGCATCATAATTTATCCGAAATGGCGCTGTTAAACGGCGATCACGATGCTGCAAAGCAACATGAACAGAAAGCTCTTTTACTCGAAGAAAAAATTGAAAGCAGTTTCTGGAATGAAAAAGACGGTTTCTATTACGATATCAATACGGTAACACATAAGCAAATAAGGGTAAAAACCGAATTTGGATTTATGGCCATGTTCCTGAAAAACGCCCGCAAGGACAGGATTAAACGCCTGGTTAAGGAGCATCTGCTTAATCCAAAAGAATTCTGGGTTAGCTTTCCCGTACCCAGTGTTGCTTTATCCGAACCATCTTTTAACCAGGAAGAGATGTGGCGCGGTCCTGTATGGCCAAATGTTAACTGGTTAATTTGCCTGGCACTGGAACAGCAGGGATATAAAGATGTAGCCAAACAGCTGGCTCTGAAAACCGTAAAAATGGTTGGCCCTCAGTACAAAGGTGAAACCTGCACCCGCGGTCCGAGGTTTAACGAATGGTTTAACCCGCTAACCGGGCAGGCGTTAGGTAATGAAAATATTAGCTGGTCGTGCACGGTTGCTGACTTGATTTTGAGATACCTGGATGAGGAGTGAAGAGTGAAGAGTGAATAGTGAATAATGAAGAGTGAAAAGTGAATAGACAGCCACCATTAAACAATAGAACAAACAGGAACTAAGCTGGAAATTTGAATTAGGGCGAAATAGTAAGCAGTGATTAACTTTTGGCTTTAGAAAGCGAACATCTTGCAGAAATCATGTTCGTAGGGTTCTCCCCTCGGGGGAGATGTCCGAAGGACAGAGGGGTCAAAAAACGAAAAGGAACAACCCTTTCATTATGGCAAAAGTTAAAACAATATGAGTTATCTGTTTGAAATTCAGTTAATCAAATTATAGTTAGATGAAAATGAATAATGCGAATCAGGGTTGAAATTGTAACTTACTAGCTGCCAGGCGAACTCTTCCAGAGTTTAAAAACTCTGGAAGAGTTTAACTCCCTATAGACAAAACCTGAACTCAACCCTGATTTCGCAGGAATAATGAAAAGTGAAAAACAATCAATCTGTAAGTGATAGTAAAAAAGAAAGCAACATGAGATCTACAAAGTATATAAAAGGCTATTTCTCCCTGATTTTTTTGGTCTGCGGCTCTTTGCTGTTGTTTCCCTCTTTTCGTATTCAGAATACTGATATCAAACCAGATACCATCGAAGAAAAAGTTAACAAATTGATTTCGCAGATGACCCTGGATGAAAAAATCAGGATGGTGAGCGGCTATAATACTTTTTACACCTACCCTGTTCCGCGCCTGCATATACCATCGCTTAAAATGGCGGATATCTCCGGTGGTGAAGGCAAATCAACCGCTTTCCCTATTGGCGTTTCGCTTGCTGCAGCTTGGGACACATCGCTTGTAAACCAGATCGGTAAAGGCTTTGGAACCGAATTCCGAGCAAAAGGGAAAAATGTAGCCTTATCTCCTTGTATCAACATTCACCGCTTTGCCGGTGGCGGCCGGAATTTCGAAAGCTATGGCGAAGATCCATATTTAACATCACGTATTGCAGTTGCTTTTATAAAAGGAATTCAAAGTGAAGGAGTTATGGCTACTGTGAAACATTTTGCCAGCAATAATTACGAGTACGACCGCTTGTTTCATAATGCTGTTGTAGATGAACGCACGCTGAATGAAATCTACTTCCCGGCCTTTAAAGCTGCCGTTCAGGAAGGCGGAAGCAAGGCCGTGATGACCGCTTACAATAAGGTAAATGGTGATTTCTGCAGCGAAAGCAACTTCCTGATAAACGAAACGCTCAAAAAAAACTGGGGATTTACCGGCATCGTAATGTCCGACTGGAATGCTACCCACAGCGTTGCCCCTGCTTTTAATGCCGGTCTCGACCTGGAAATGCCGGGGCAGGAATACCTGAAACCCGATACCTTGCACAAGCTATTAACCCTTGGACTGATAAATGAAAAAACCCTGGATGATAAAATCAGGCGCATGCTGAGGACAATGTTTGAAATGGGTTTAATGGATGAAACACTTGAAAAAAAAGTAGTCATTGATACTCTTGCACAAAGGAAGCTTGCTCTAACAGCCGCCGAAGAAGGAATTGTTCTTCTTAAAAATTCCAATAACTCACTTCCGCTTTCGCTGAAAAAGATTCGCAAAATAGCTGTAATCGGTCCCAATGCAATATTTTCAAATGTATGTGGCGGAGGCAGTTCCGGCATTTC
>JBBSDG010000549.1:0-2721 GCA_038249635.1 Bacteroidales bacterium
ATATTGTGAAAAACAAAGGTGGCGAAGTCATTACTATTGAGTTTCTGGAAGGGTATTCAACAACTGCTATCGAGAAAAAGATTCTTGGGAAATAAGTTTAATAGTTGAGTCCACTCCGAAAAGTCGGGAAATGCTGATTTTCAACCCTTCTTTACCCCGACCCCTGAAGGGGAAGTGTTAAATATCAGCATTTTACCGAAGTCCCCTTTAGGGGATTTAGGGGTAAAATGACTTTTCGGAGTGGACTCATAGTTGTATTTCCAAAGTCCAATAATTCTGTCCGGTTTGGATTTTTTCATATTAACAGACATTATTGGTTTGGATTTTTTATCTAATTGCACTATTTTTGCTTTGGATTTTTTCATAAACAAGACATGTACCTACAACGACAGATTGATAATGAGCTACTTAACTGGAAGGATGAATCACGCCGTAAACCATTAATTTTAAGAGGTGCGCGCCAGGTTGGTAAATCCTCAACTGTGAAGAATTTTGCAAAACATTTTGACTACTTTATTGAGCTAAACTTTGATGAGACGCCAGAATTAAACAATCTATTTGAGAAAGGCCAATCAGTTGATGAATTATGCGAATCACTTTCGGTTTATAGTCAAACCCCAATTATAGCGGGTAAAACCCTTCTTTTTTTTGACGAAATTCAGGCCAGTATTCCTGCAATTTCTATGCTTAGGTATTTTTATGAGAAAAGGCCTGAAATACATGTGATAGCGGCAGGTTCCCTACTCGAATTTGCCCTGGCTGAAATACCATCTTTTGGAGTTGGGCGAGTACGTTCTATGTTTTTATACCCATTTTCGTTTAATGAGTTTTTAAAAGCCTTGAATGAAGAAGGATTATCAAAACTCATAAAAAAAGCCAACAACTCTCACCCGCTGAATGAGGTACTTCATCAAAAAGCCATAAATTATTTAAAAAAGTACATGATTATTGGGGGAATGCCCGAAGCAGTATCAGTGTATATAGAAACAAGAGATTTATTAAAAGTTCAAAATGTATTGAACGATTTAATAATCTCTTTACAGGATGACTTCGTAAAATATAAAAGCAGTGTTTCAAAAGACAGCATAACCGAAGTATTTTATGCTGTGTTTAAACAAATTGGAAATAAATTCTCATACTCTTATCCAAATTCAACCTTGAATAATTCTCAGGTAAAGGTAGCCTTAGATTTATTACAAAAGGCCGGTTTGATTATACCTGTAACTCATTCAGCTGCAAACGGAATACCTCTTGGATCTGAAATCAATACAAAAAAAAGAAAATTCCTTCTTTTTGATAGTGGTATCCTTCAAAGGATTCTGGGACTTGATATTGCACGTTTGTTTCTTGATGAGGATATCGAAATTGTGAATAAAGGAAGTATAGCCGAATTATTTGTAGGTTTGGAATTAATAAAAAACCAATCCTGTTACATTAAACCCGAACTTTATTACTGGCAAAGAGAAGCCCGGAATAGCCAGGCAGAAATTGACTATTTAATTCAACAACAGGAACTCATCATTCCAATTGAAGTTAAAGCCGGAACAAAAGGAGCCATGCAAAGCATGTATATTTTTTTAGAAGAAAAGAAATCCGATATAGGATTTCGTTTTTCGTTGGAGAATTTTTCGGAATATGGGATGATAAAAGTATTTCCAATGTATGCTGTAAGTAATATTTTTAAACAGGAAAAGCAACTACAATAAAACCCAGATTCTGATTTTAACTACTTTTATACTATGGCAAAAACAAGGAGCGTATTTTTCTGTCAAAGCTGCGGAGCGCAATCGGCTAAATGGATGGGACGTTGCACATCGTGTGGCGAATGGAACACTTTTGTGGAGGAAGTGGTGCAGCGCGATGAAGCTACGGCAAAAACCACCGGCAATTTTAAAACTTCAGAGTCGAAACCCCGGAAACTGAAAGAAATTGCACAAGGCAACGAACAACGCACTACGACCGGAAACGGCGAATTAGACCGGGTACTTGGCGGTGGTTTGGTTGAAGGATCGCTTATTTTGGTTGGCGGCGAACCAGGCATCGGCAAATCGACACTTATGCTGCAGATAGCACTTAATATGCAGAATATCCGGGTGCTTTATGTTTCGGGCGAAGAAAGCGAACAACAACTCCGTATGCGTGCCGACCGACTTGGCTACAAAGATCCCGACCTTTACGTACTTACCGAAACCAATACCCAGAGCATATTTCAGCATGTTCAAACTCTGGAACCCGGACTGTTAATTGTCGATTCAATACAAACTTTACAAACCAGCCTGATAGAATCATCGGCCGGAAGTATTTCACAAATACGCGAAACAGCCGCCGAGATGCAGCGTTTTGCCAAAACTACCGGTGTGCCGGTAATTCTTATCGGTCATATTACCAAGGATGGAGCACTTGCCGGACCAAAAATACTGGAACATATGGTGGATGCCGTGCTGCAGTTCGAAGGTGACCGCAATTATGGTTACCGTATCCTAAGAGCAGTGAAAAACCGTTTTGGCTCTGCTTCCGAACTTGGTATTTTCGAGATGCGGGATACTGGTTTGCGCGAAGTAACCAATCCTTCGGAAATACTTATATCGCAACGCGAAGAGCCTACCAGCGGCGTTGCCATTGCCAGCACCATCGAAGGCATGAGGCCAATGCTGATCGAAGTGCAGGCTCTTGTTAGCTCGGCGGCCTACGGAACTCCTCAGCGATCGAGCACAGGCTTCG
>JBBSDG010000550.1:0-2716 GCA_038249635.1 Bacteroidales bacterium
AACATTGAACACGAAGTATTGAGCCCCTGCGCTTCGGCTCCGCTCAGCGGCCGGAACTTTGAACGCGAAGCATTGAACGCCGCAGGCATTGAACCATTGAACCTTTGAACCCAACCCCTTAATCCCAACCCCTAACCCCTTTAAAAATGGATCAAGTTACAATCAGCGGAATACAGCAACTCGGAATCGGAGTGGCAAATGTTGCCGAAGCATGGAAATGGTATCGCAAATACCTTGGAATGGATATCAAGGTTTTTGAGGAAAGCGCGACGGCTGCGCTTATGTTGCCATATACAGGCGGAGTCCCGCAGAAACGTCATGCTGTGCTGGCGCTGAACCTGAGTGGTGGCGGTGGATTCGAGATATGGCAATATACCGAACGTGTGCCGCAGCCTCCAAAATTTACTCCCGCCCTTGGTGATCTGGGAATATTTGCAGCAAAAATAAAGTCACGCGATGTACTTAAAACCCACGACTATTTTACATCCGAAAATCTTAAGGTAAGTCCGGTGACAAAGGATCCTGATGGCCGCGCTCATTTTTTCCTCACTGATCCGTACAACAATATTTTCCAGGTCATTGAATCCAACAATTGGTTTGCCGATGAGAAAAAAAACACCGGCTCGGTTTATGGTGTGGTTGTTGGCGTAAGCGATATCGATAAAGCCATGAAAGTGTATTCTGATATTCTTGGCTATGACGAAGTTGTGTTCGATACAAAATCAATTTTTCCGGATCTTGCTTTTCTGAAAGGCGGTGATGCCACTTTCCGCAGAGTGCTGCTCAAAAGCAGTAAGCCACGGTTGGGAGCCTTTGCCCGTCTGTTCGGCGAAAGCGAAATTGAACTTGTTCAGGTTGAAGGCCGCACTCCACGGAAAATATTTGAAGACCGTTTCTGGGGCGACCTCGGATTTATTCACCTTTGTTATGATATTCAGGGAATGCAGGCTTTAAGAAACGGCTGTGCCGAACGCGGATTTCCTTTTACGGTTGACAGTGCAGCCAACCTTGGCGAGAGCTTTGATATGGGCGAAGCAGCCGGCCATTTCTCCTATATCGCAGATCCCGATGGCACACTGATTGAATTTGTGGAAACACACAAAGTTCCCATCCTCAAGAAATTTGGCTGGTACCTTAATCTGCGTAAGCGTAACCCCGAAAAATTCCTGCCCAACTGGGTGGTAAAATCGCTGGGGATGAATAGGGTAAAAGACTAGTCCGATAGATTCTGATTTTAACTTTTCAGATTTCCTGTCTGTCGCCAATACATAAATGCTCAGACACAAAAGTTTATTACCCTTTAACTATCCGGCATGTCAAAAATAAAACTTTCTAAATCTTTAAAAATATATGATCCGAAAAATGACTGAACAGGATTGCGCCAGGGTTCTCGAAATCTACCAGATGGGAATTGAAACCCGGAATGCAACCTTTGAAACTGCAATTCCTTCCTGGGCCGACTGGGATTCAGTCCACCTGAAACATTCGCGTTTTGTTTATATCGATAATGGAAATGTGATTGGCTGGGTTGCTCTTTCGCCTTTATCGACACGATCAGCCTATCAGGGTGTTGCTGAATTAAGCATTTACATTGATACAAATATACTAGGCAAAGGAATTGGTTCCTTGCTTATGTACAAGGTGATAACCTCTTCGGAAGAGAATGGGATATGGTCGCTTTACTCAAGCGTTTTCCCCGAAAACACTGCAACGCTCAAACTGCACGAAAAATTCAATTTCAGGATTGTAGGAACCAGGGAAAAGATAGGGCAGATTGATGGAAAATGGAGAGATACCATACTATTGGAAAGACGTTCAGGAATGACAGGCTTATAAAGAAGCATTAAATTTTGCCTTTTACCGAATAATTATTAGCCTGGCTGGCACCAGGTTTTATTTCCCCGCTTAAAAATTAATATCCCTTATCTTTGCATCCGGAAATCTTTCCTCAAAATTCCAGGAACAAACAACTATGCCCTTTTCGTCTTTAGGCCTCACTTCCACTTTGTTAAAAGCGCTGGCAGGCCAAAATTACACTCAACCATATCCTATACAGTTGGAAGTAATTCCTGCTATTCTCAACAAAAAAGATGTTCTTGGCATTGCTCCTACCGGCTCGGGTAAAACTGCCGGTTATGTATTACCGGTATTGACTAATCTACAGAAGAACGTAATTACAAAAAACAGGTTTGTTAATGTACTTGTATTGGTTCCTACGCGGGAACTAGCGGTTCAGGTGCGTGAGGTTTTTCGCATTTTCAGCCCCGGACTTCCCGAGCCTGTAAAAACCCTGGCAGTTTTTGGCGGTGTTTCCATTAATCCACAAATGATGGCTTTGCAGGGAGTAAATGTTTTGATTGCAACTCCGGGCCGACTTCTGGAATTGGTTGAGGCAAATGCTGTGCATCTTTCAGAAATTAATACACTTGTTTTAGACGAAGCCGATAAAATGCTTAACCTTGGTTTTAAGGAAGAGATGACTCGTATCTTCGCTCTTTTGCCTCAAAAACGTCAAAACTTACTTTTTTCAGCAACGTTGAGCGATGATGTTAACAATATCAACCAGATATTGCTTCATGATCCTTTGGTTATAAAAATAGAATCAGAGCCTGATAACATTGACCTGATCACTCAGTTGGGATATTTTGTTACCAACGAAAAGAAAGGCCCGCTGCTGCGTTACCTGATTAAAAGTAATAACTGGAAGCAAGTCCTG
>JBBSDG010000551.1:0-2693 GCA_038249635.1 Bacteroidales bacterium
AGCGATACTGGTGCTTGTAATGGTAGCGATTGCTACTTACGCGATGACTTTAGCCCCGATCACGTGGGTTGTGCTTTCTGAAATATTCCCAAACAGCATACGTGGCACTGCCATGGCAATTTCGACAACTGCACTTTGGATTGCCTGTTTTGTTCTCACCTACACCTTCCCAATTCTGAACAAACTGCTCAATGCAAGCGGAACTTTCTGGCTATATGGATTCATCTGCTTCTTCGGATTTTTGTTTATCCTGAAAAAATTGCCTGAAACTAAGGGGAAATCACTCGAAGAGATTGAAAATAAACTAACTCACTAAAAGAACTTCCAATGAAAAAAATTGTAATTGTTATTTCGTTATCATTTATTGTTTTATTTGGAAAAGCACAAAAATATCAGGTCAGTTCTCCGGACAATAAACTCAAGGCCGAGATTGAGATCAACAAGGGGATTACAGTTAAAATGTTGAAAGGAGCAGAGTTTGTTTTTACGCTTTCCGGCATATCACTTGAAACAGCGAATAACAATCAGCTATTTGCAAATCAACAGGTAAAAAAAGTCACCCGTAATGCAGTGAATGAAGAAGTTGCACCTCAGATTCGTGACAAAAGTGAGATTTATAAAAATTGCTTCAACGAGCTAATTATAGCATTTAAGGCCAATCATTCAGTTACTTTCAGGCTGTTTAACGAAGGTCTTGCCTATCGTATTTCAACTTCAGTGAAAGATAGCCTGACTATTAAAAAGGAGAATTTGAATATACAATTTCAGGTAGGAGATTCAGTGCGTTTTCAGCCTGCCAAATCCTTTAACTTTGACTGGGAATCACCTTACGAATTTAAGAAAATGAGTGAATTGGAGGCAGGTAAACTAATCGCTCTCCCTTTTCTGGTTCAAAAACAAAACGGACTGTTTGTGATGATTACCGAATCTGATTTGTACAATTATCCAGGCATGTGGTTAAATGGTACAGGGAAATCAGAACTTGTAGCTTCAAATCCGCTATTCCCGAAGAGTTTATCCTACAAAGGAAGCGCTTATACACACGGTCAGATTGCCGAACTTTCCGATTATATCGCCAAAGTTAATGGAACCAGAACCTTTCCATGGCGGCTCTTTGCGATCGCGGATCATGAAGGTGGCCTGATTAACAACAATATGGTCTATCTTTTGGCGTCGCCCACCCAATTAAAAGACGTTTCATGGATTAAACCGGGAGTAGTGATGTTCGATTGGTGGGGCAAAAACGGCATTTACGGAGTCGATTTTAAAGCCGGAGTTAACACCGAAACAGCTAAATATTTTATCGATTTCTGCTCCGCAAAAGGCTTCCGGTATTTCCTTTTCGATGATGGCTGGAGTCCGAAAGATGATTTATTGCACGAAGTTCCGGGATTAAACATGGCCGAAGTAACTGCTTATGCCAAAACCAAAGGGGTAGATGTGATGCTTTGGGTGATTTGGAACTCGCTTCTAAAACAATGGGATCCTGCGTTCGATCAGTTTGAAAAGTGGGGAATCAAAGGAATCAAAATGGATTTTATGAACCGCGATGATCAGCAAATGGTGGAGTTTTATGAAGCTGTGGCAAAAAAAGCCGCAGAAAAGAAAATGGTGGTTGACTTCCATGGAGCTTACAAACCAAGTGGACTGAGCCGAAAGTATCCAAATCTACTTACCCGTGAAGCACTTATAGAATTTGAATACAACGGCGGAACAAACTGGGACAATCCCGAACATCACAATCTTTTGCCATACATCCGCATGTTTACAGGCCCGATGGATTACATTCCGGCCACGATGCGCAATTCCACCAAAGACAACTTCCGTCCGATTGGTGATTGCCCGATGGGCCAGGGCACGAGGGCTCATGCAATGGCGCTGTTTGTCATATTGAGCAGCCCTATGGAAATGTTACCCGATTCACCATCCGATTATTACCGCGAAGCTGAATGTACTGACTTTCTGGCAAAAATTCCGGTTGAATGGAATGAAACCCGTCTGCTGAAAGGAAAAATCAGTAAATACACGGTACTGGCCAGAAGGTCAGGTGAGGATTGGTTCATCGGAGCCATCACCAATAAGGATGAGCGAACAATGGATCTTTCAACTGATTTTTTGAAACCAGGGAAATATCACCTCGAAGCCATTCAAGACGGTATAAATACCAATACAAATGCCACTGATTACAAACTGATTAAAAAGGATTTTGAGTCAGGCGAAATTCTCAACCTGAAATTGGCTGCTGGTGGTGGCTGGGTAGCACGAATAACACCTTTAAAATAAATTCCTTCTGATAATTGCGTGAATCAACAAAAAATAAAAAGATGAAGAACATTGTATTATTGAGTCTACTGTTAATTATTTCGCTGATTGCCTGCAACAAGAAAAGTGAGAATAAAATCAGTCTCGCCGGAACCTGGCAGTATGCACTTGATCCTTCGGACAAAGGTATTTCGGAAGGATGGTTCAACCAGATTTTATTGGATACCCTTAAACTTCCTGGATCACTCACTTCAAATGGAATAGGGGATGATATCACTTTGACAACCCCCTGGACAGGGCAAATCGTGGATAGTTCATTCTATAAAAACCCGGAATATGCCAAATACCGTGAACCGGGAAACATCAAGATTCCATTCTGGCTGCAACCTTTAAAATATTATAAAGGTGCCGCCTGGTATCAGAAAGATGTC
>JBBSDG010000552.1:0-2680 GCA_038249635.1 Bacteroidales bacterium
GATATTGTTTTTCGACGAAGCTGATGCGTTGTTCGGAAAACGCACATCCGTTTCGAGTGCGCACGACCGCTATGCCAACCAGGAAACCTCATATCTTCTTCAGCGCATCGAAGATTTCAGCGGGCTGGTAATACTGGCATCCAATAACAAAACCAATATTGATACTGCTTTCCTACGGAGGTTCAATGCCATTGTCCATTTCCCGGTTCCTGATCCCGAGGAAAGGCTTCACCTGTGGAAAATATACCTTCCTGCCAAAAATGGTTTATCGGATGATGAGGTACTTACAATCGCCAATAAATACGATGTTACCGGTTCCACAATTCTAAATGCGATTCATAATTCAGCCATCAATGCCTTTGCGGCTAAACGGCTGATAAATCACGAAGATATAATTGAGTCACTCAGGCGGGAGTTGCGGAAGGAAGATCGAATGCTCAATTGACATTGGAATATCTGATAAAAAGGTTAAGAAGTTTGAAGATTTAAAATGTTTGAAGAGTTTGACTGGAGATTCTCTTTTTTAAAGGGGAGATGTCCGAAGGACAGAGGTATCCAAAAAAAATAAATTAAATTTCAATCAGCTATTTGTCAAAATAAAAACCTTATGATCACACAAGCTCTGACATATATTTCGACAAAAATAAATACTGCCTTTTTTACGGTTGGAAGCGGTCCAAGAGTGATTTTGGGAAATATAGCTATCCTTAATGACTCAGGGACTAATGAATCGAATGTTCTGCTTTCATTAGTCAATATTGAGGAAGAGGTAATGCTCCGTAACCCGGAGAATTTCTTTAAACGGGATATTTCCACGGTTTATAAAAATCCTCCTATGCATGTAAATATTACCCTTATGTTCGGAGCCTACCTACCCAATGAAAACGGTCTGGGAACCAATTACGAAGGTTCTATTTCGAAAATACAGAAGGTGATCGGGTTTTTTCAGCGCAACAGTATTTTTGAACGTGTCAATTTTCCGGATCTACCGACTGGCATCGAAAAACTCAACTTTGAACTAATCAATCTCAACCTCGAACAGCTTCACCATTTGTGGTCTATGCTCGGGGGCAAATACATTCCTTCGGTTGCTTATAAAATGCGCATGGTGGTTATTGATGAGGCAATTGAAACAATGGAAGCACCTTTAATTACGCAGATAATTATTGACGATAAAATTAAATTTCAGCAATGATAGTCACGAATTACACCAAGTTATTCAGTATCGAATTTCTGCATGATGCATACAGAAATACGGATGATATTCTGCGTGATATCAGCATTCAGCCGGATGAAGCAACAGCGCAGACTATGAAAGGCTATCGCCTGAGCTTAAAGACTGACCGCAACAAGCTGATGTGTTTTGTACAAACTATTGCATCGATCGATATGTCTGCCGGAAGTCCGAGAGTGAATGTTGTCAATAAGCCACTGGTAACTTTTAATGAAAATATTACGCTGACTTTCAGAATCATTCTTAATTCATCCCGGTTTTTCGATAGCTCAAACCTCCGCAGGTATTATTCAAAACCAAAAATGCTAAGGTTTGGAAATGACAGCGGCAATAAATTCAATTTACTTCAGGCGTTGTCAAAAAAAATCCCTGTCTATAAAACATCAGAAACCTATAAAACAGGTATGCTCACAGTTAATGCCGGCAGCCTGAGTTTCGAAGCCATTCAGGACAGTGATCCTGCTCATGTGCAAAATACGACCAAAACACAATTCTGGAAACATGTTATTGATAATGTTCAATTTGTTTCCCAGGCAGATTTGATAAACAACACGACTGATGAAAAGTGTTTTGCCCTGGTTATGATTTCCTTTAAGAAAAATCTTTCAAACCAGTTCAGCCTGCTCAGGAAAAGCAACGTGGTTGCTGATGACAATACCATTCCTGGAAAGGATTATATCATTCATTTCAAAAACAATGAAGCAAACTGATGCACTAATTCCAATTTACTGATCAAAAACAAATAAATAATCATTCATCTTAAACCTAAACATTATGTCAACAATCAATGAAACCGCAATCAGAACTCCGGGAGTTTATGTTACGGAGATTCCGACTTTGCCACCTTCGGTTGCCCAGGTATCGACTGCTGTTCCTGCATTTATCGGGTACACCCAGAAGGCTTCAGATTACGATGGAACAGATCTGAATGAGAAACCTACAAAAATATTCTCGCTCAAAGAGTACGAAGATTTCTTCGGGGTGGCCGACAACGAAACCAACATAGAAGTGAACCTTGTACGTAAAACCGAGAATGGCAAAGCCGTCCTGAAATCGGTGAAGGCAGGATTTAAAACCGCGACCAATCCTTCGCTGCACATCATGTATTATGCCCTTCGGCTGTATTTCGAAAATGGCGGTGGGCCATGCTACATTGTTTCAATTGCCAAAACCGCAAGCGAAACATCTGTTGACAATACCAAGCTGCAAAAGGGGCTGGAAGCTCTGGCGGCTTTTGACGAGCCCACTTTGATTATTTTCCCCGAAGGACAGGGTATTAGTAACGGAGCCAATTATTATTCACTGGTAACACTGGCTTTGAAGCAATGCGCCGATTTGCAGGATCGTTTCACCCTCATTGATATTTACATACAGGAAAGCACCACCAATACAACCATTGTGAATTTCAGGGGCGGGGGCGCACCAGCCACTCCCGGATTTACGGCC
>JBBSDG010000553.1:0-2678 GCA_038249635.1 Bacteroidales bacterium
ATCAGTAATTCGATAGGCTCGCATTTTACGCCGTCAATTTCTTTAACAATTACCTGTGGCTGACCCACCTGTAGCTCATAGCCTTCGCGGCGCATGGTTTCGATAAGGATCGAAAGATGAAGAATACCACGTCCGTAAACTATAAACTGGTCCGACGAACCGGTTTCTTCCACGCGCAGAGCAAGGTTTTTCTCCGTTTCTTTTGCAAGACGTTCGCTCAGGTGGCGTGAAGTAACAAATTTGCCTTCCTTACCGTAAAATGGTGAGTTATTGATGGTAAACATCATGCTCATGGTAGGCTCATCGATATGAATATCGGGCAGACGCTCAGGCGTTTCAGGATCGGTAACGGTATCGCCAATATCAAATCCTTCGAGGCCAACCAGTGCGCAGATATCGCCTGAATGAACCGAAGTAACCTTTACACGGCCAAGACCGGAAAAGGAATATAATTCTTTAATTCTTGATTTTGTAATGGAGCCATCCCGTTTTACAAGGACAACATTCATTCCTTCTTTGATTTCGCCACGCGAAACACGACCGATGGCGATGCGACCCACGTAGGAACTGTAATCGAGCGAAGTGATCTGCATCTGCAAAGGACCTTCGGGCGTAGGAGCCTCAGGAATATATTTTATAATGGCATCGAGAAGCGGGAAAATATCAGTAGTTTCTTCGAGCCAGGTTGTATTCATCCAGCCTAGCTTACTCGATCCATATATAGTCTGGAAGTTAAGTTGATCATCAGAAGCTTCCAGGTTGAAGAACAATTCGTACACCTGCTCCTGAACTTCGTCGGGACGGCAGTTTTGCTTATCCACTTTATTGATTACAACAATAGGTAAAAGACCAAGTGAAAGAGCTTTCTGGGTTACAAAACGCGTTTGGGGCATTGGCCCTTCGAAGGCATCAACCAACAGCAGTACGCCATCGGCCATTTTCAAAACCCGCTCCACTTCACCACCGAAATCGGCGTGACCAGGGGTATCAATAATATTTATTTTAACACCTTTATATTCAACAGAAACGTTTTTCGAAGTAATTGTAATACCTCGCTCACGCTCCAGATCGTTGTTATCAAGAATAAGCTCGCCGATTTCCTGGTTGTCGCGAAACAGGTTACAACTGTGTAATATCTTGTCAACCAGTGTTGTTTTGCCGTGGTCAACGTGGGCAATAATTGCGATGTTTCTAATACTTTGCATGAAAAGTTTGCTTGTGAAAAAGTGTGCAAAGGTACTGTTTATTTGCAGAGGAATCACATATACAGGAATTTAGTTTAATTATGACTGAAGGGATCTGGCAAATCAGGCATGTAAAGAAACTTATAATTGAAATTCGACATTGGATTTATCAAAGCCTGATTTTAAGGGGGGATTGAAAATCCGATTAAATTCAGACGCGAATGATCAAAAACCATTCAAATTCATTATTTTCGCAGTATGAATAAACCGAAGCCCATTTTCGAGAAACGTATATTCTGGGATGTTAACTTTGAGCATATTGACTACCATGCCAAAGCCAACTGGGTTATTGCGCGGGTTTTTGAGCGCGGCGATGTGGAAGATATCCGCCAATGCCGCAGGTACTATGGCGATGAGAAAGTGACTGAGGCCTTATTAAATGCAAAATATCTGCCACTTCACACCATTCATTTTGCCAGTGCCATTATTAATAAGCCACTCAACAATTTCAGATGCTACATACTTCGACAGTTGAACCCAGAACTCTTTCCTTATTAAATGAGTTAATGGCATTGCCTGCCATTCAGGAGTTTTCTCTGGTTGGAGGCACTGCTATGGCACTCAGGTATGGGCACCGCAGTTCCGTTGATCTGGATTTGTTTTTTCACGAAAAATTTAATCATCCTGAAATCGTCGAAGCACTGGAAACAACTTTCGGGTCAAGATTTGTTTATAAACAACAGCATACGGTTTTTGGCATTTTTTGCTTCATTGATGAGATAAAAGTTGATATTGTTCACTTCCCGCATCTGCCAATTGCAGCTATTGAAACAGAAGATAAAATAAGAATGTACAGCAGTGCCGATATTTCGGCCATGAAAATCCAGGCTATTCTTGGTCGGGCACAGAAAAAGGATTTCTGGGACTTGCATGAACTGTTTCAGCATTATTCGTTGCAGCAAATCATGGACTGGCACAAACAGAAATACCCAAGTCAGATGCTTGCCATAAGTATTCCCCATGCCATAACTTATTTTACCGATGCCGATGATAGTGAAACCCCGGTAAGTTTTAAAGGACAAACCTGGGAAAAAGTGAAAGATGATATTAAAAAGGTGGTAAGAGATTACCTGAGTTAAAACCAGAACCAGATAAGGTATGTAAATTATACTCTTTCCTTCTCAAGCCAGGGTCAGTAAGGGTTCGAATAAACCTGCCAGATTACTCAGAAAGTCGTAATTTCACCCTGAGTTTTTCTTCCAAACCAAAGATCACAATGAAGTTTAGTGAACTTTGCGCCTTTGTGGGATAAGATTTATCATCAAAAAAAAAATAAGCGAATATTTCTAAAGCGGCACTAAACGTGCTGAAATTTGATTCATTCTGAACAGTTTTCTACCTTTGCAAAAAATCCAATCCTATGAACCGAGGTCCTATCTCCCAATTTATTGAGCATCATTACAGGCATTTTAACTCAGCAGCATTGGTTGATGC
>JBBSDG010000554.1:0-2668 GCA_038249635.1 Bacteroidales bacterium
GGAGTAAGATATCGGTTAAATTCATCGGGTTGCTCAATATTTGACAGATGTCCGGCTTTAGCAATACTACAGAACTCTGAATTTAAAATATTTAGATTTAAAAACTCCGCCTGTGCCATTGGGGTAACAGTATCTTCTTCTCCACAAAGAATTAGTACCGGAATAAGTATTTCATTCAATGATGAACACATTTCCGAACGTTGTGCCAGGGCATTTAATGTTCCCGTAATAGTAATGGGTAAAGTTGAGAGAATGATGTTTCTTATTTTCTCAACCAATTCTTTTTTAGTATTCAACGAATCCGGGCAAAAAACATTTTTGACAAATGCGTTTGCAAAATCTGTTAATCCTTCCGCATTAATCTGATCGATCGTTTTATAGCGCTTTTCCATTACTTCAGCCGAATCGGCAATGCATTGGGTATCGCTTAATATGATCGCCTCAAATCTATCAGGATAACGGCTGACAGCATTCAATAAAATGTATCCACCCATTGATAAACCACAGGCAACAGCCTTTTCGATCTGCAAAACATCCATCATTTCTATTAAATCATCAGCAAACAAACTAATACTCATATTTTCTTCTCCGGCAGTTGATTTTCCAAATCCCCTAATATCGTAGGCAAGTACACGATGCGTGTGTTTCAGAAATTCCAGTTGAGGCTCCCACGATGATTTGTTAAAAGGAAATCCATGAATGAATATAATTGGAATATCACCTGTCCCAAAATCATCACAACAAATTGTAACCCCTTTTAGATTTATATTAATATCCTTTCCTTGCGAGTGAGTCGTTTCCATAACAGTTGTTTTACTTGTTGTCCCTGTAATTTTTATTTTTTATCACCAATTACATTTAATTCTGAACGTTTTTGTTCTTCTGCTTCAATCCGTTTTCTTTCCTCTTCCTTTGCTTTCTTCTTAAAATATCCCCTAAAAAGGAAATTGTGCTTGAGTGCCTCCATGTTTTCATCCAAACTTTTGGAACTATTCTTAAGATTCAGGATGGTATTATCTATATTTTGGGAAGTAACTGTATCGCGTAATAAACGGCCCAGTGTACCATTCCCACTGTTAATGTTCACCATGATATTTTCCAGCTGTTTCGTCGAAGCCTGGGCATTATCTGCTGTCGCCTGAACACTCTTCATGACGCCAGATATATCATCTTTCGTTGACACGATCATTCCTTGCATTTCACTGGAGGTATTCTGAAAATTCCCGATGGTTTTATTGATATTTTGGGCAATGATTGTATCATGGATCAACCGGCCAAGTGTACCACGACCGCTGTTTATTTTAAGCATAACTTCGGCAAGTTGTTGCGTAATAACTTCGGCATGACCTGCACTTACCTGTAAACTTGCAATAATAGCATCTGTTTCTACAGGCTCGGTTGACGAAAGCAATTGGTCATCCGCTACCCGAGGAGAATCATGGCTTCCTTGAGAAATAGATAAAAGCCGGTCGCCAATAAGTCCTTCAGAACCAACGGACACCTTACAGTCCGTTTTAATAAACTGCTTTATTTCTTTCCTAATCGACATATCCACTTTAACAGTAGATCCGTTAATGATGCTGATTCTATCAACAGTTCCTACATTAATACCCGCGAAACGGATATTATTTCCAACCTGCAACCCGCTGACATTGTAAAAAGTCGTAGAGAGTTTAAAAACAGGATTAAACAGGTTTTTTTGTTTTCCGATAATGAATACAGCAATTACAAAAAGAGCCAATCCTCCTGCAACAAACAGACCTAATCGTATTTTAAAGCTTTGAGAATGGTTATCCATTTTTTAAAGGTTTTTATTGTTGTTATTAAGGTGGTTCTATCTTTCTTATCCACCCCATTTTGCTTTTAAAATTGTGATTACTTAAAAAATGATTTGATTAATTCGTCCTCTGACTTCTCAAATTCATCTAATTTTCCTTCAAGATAAACCTCACCGTCTTGCAACATAATAACACGGTTGGCAGTAGCCCGGACACATTCCATATCATGTGTGATAATAATGGAAGATGTTTTATATTTTTTCTGAACATCATTGATGAGTGAACTTATTTCATCAGAAGTTACCGGATCAAGCCCGGTTGTCGGCTCATCGTACAGCATAATCAACGGATCGACAACAATAGTACGAGCCAGGCTGATCCGCTTGCGCATTCCTCCTGAGAGTTGCGAAGGCATTTTATTTAAGGCGTCTGATAGCCCTACATTTTCCAATACCTCCTCTATTTTTTCGTTCCGCTCGTTTCGAGAAAGATTTTTCCTTATTCTTCGTAACGGAAACTCCAGATTTTCCTTTACTGTCATTGAATCATACAAGGCACCACTCTGAAAAAGAAACCCTATTTTCTGTCTTAACACACCTAAATCGTCGCTCCTTAATTTACTTACATCCTGACCAAGCACGTTAATAATGCCGTTGTCTGCATATAATAAACGAACGATACATTTGATCAGTACAGATTTTCCTGAGCCAGATTTTCCGAGCACCACCAGGTTTTCGCCATTAAAAAGTTGTAACGTCACACCTTTTAAAACCGTCTGTTTGCCAAATGATTTCTGAAGATTACTTATTTCGATAACCGGTTCTTTGCTTATCGGCTTAAATAAAACCTTACCTGTATTTTCTGTTTGACTTGTATTCATAATACCAGCA
>JBBSDG010000555.1:0-2665 GCA_038249635.1 Bacteroidales bacterium
AAAATTAATAAAGGATCTGTTAACCACTTTATTGCCGCCCGGTGTAGGGTAGTTGCCTGTGAAATACCAGTCGCCGGTGTGATTCGGAATGGCCTGGTGCAGGTCTTCGACCGACTGATATACAATTGCAACTTCGGCTTTGCAGCCCGGAGGCGTTACCAGTTGAGCAATTTTAGCCGAAATTTGTTCTGTAGTAAACAGCTCATAAATTTCTTTCACATAATTAACGATCTGCTCTTTAGGAAGTTTTTCCTGTGCCTTGCACTTGCGGTAAACTTCGTTGAGAACTTCATTCTGATGTGTTTCCTTTAATAATTCGATGGTGGCAGTGAAGGCGATAAAATCGGTTATTTTGGCCATATCAATGCCATAGCAATCGGGATAGCGGATTTGCGGAGCTGATGAAGCAACTACTATTTTTTTCGGCCCAAGCCTGTCGAGCATACGGATGATACTCTGTTTCAATGTAGTTCCGCGTACGATCGAGTCGTCGAGAACCACCAGACTGTCAATACCACGACGAACGGTGCCATAGGTAACATCATACACATGCGCTACCAGGTCGTTACGCTTCGAGTCCTGCGTTATAAATGTCCGGAGTTTGATATCCTTAACAGCTACTTTCTCGACCCGAGGTTTCAGTTTGAAAATTTCCTGAAGTTTTTCGCGTGTGATGGTTGATCCGGCTTGCAATATTTTATCTGATTTTATCTCATCGCAAACATTGTTCAATTCTTCGGTGAGGCCATAAAAAGCAGAAGAAGCCGTATTCGGAATATAGCTGAAAACCGTATTCTCCAGGTCGTGACCAACTTCGGAAAGAATATTTTTAGTTAAAGCTGCTCCAAGCTGCTTGCGTTCATCATAGATTTCCTTATCCGTTCCACGGCTGAAATAGATCCGTTCGAAGGAACATGAACGCCTGGGACCTGGTTTTTTAATCTGAACTTCTTCCACTTTTCCATCGCGGCGAATGATGAGTGCATGACCCGGTTTTACTTCATGAACGGTATCGTACAATACATTCAAAGTAGTTTGTATTACAGGTCGCTCAGAGGCGGCAACCACAATTTCGTCGTCCTGGTACCAGTATGCAGGACGTATCCCGTTTGGATCGCGTAAAATAAAAGCATCACCATGCCCGAACATTCCTGCAATAGCATATCCTCCGTCCCAATACTCCGATGATTCAGTAAGCAAATCCTTAATATCCAGATTTTTGGCTATCAGTTCCGTACTCTGCTGTTTGTTGAATCCTTCTTTCTTGAATTTATGGTAGAGTTCTTCGTTGGCATCGTCGAGGAAATGGCCAATTTTTTCGAGTATAGTAACTGTGTCGGAAGTCTCAACCGGGTATTGCCCTAAGGTAACCAGCCGTTGGAAAAGCTCATCCACATTAGTCATGTTGAAATTCCCTGCTAGCACAAGGTTGCGTGTCATCCAGTTATTATACCTAACAACAGGATGCAGATTTTCAATATTATTCGTACCGAATGTTCCATAACGCAGGTGTCCTATAAATACCTCGCCAAAAAATGGAACCTTGTTCTTAAGCCAAACTGAATCATTTATTTTCTCCGCATCGTTATGCAGTATATCCTGAAAAGGTTTGTAAATCTGTTTGAAAATATCGTCAATCGGCCCTGATGAATTCGACCTTACCCTGTCGATATAACGATTTCCCGGCGAAACATTTAGTTTGATACTCGCAACACCAGCTCCATCCTGTCCGCGGTTATGCTGCTTTTCCATCAGCAGGTGCAACTTGTTGATTCCATAAAGTGTGGTGCCATAACGGGTGTAGTAATATTCAAGAGGCTTAAGCAACCTGATAAAGGCGATACCACATTCATGTTTTATTTGTTCACTCATAGGAAAAGAGTTGGCTTTTGGTTTGGTGATGATGCATTCAGCGGAAGCGAAATAAAAAAGCAAGAACAGCAGGAGAGATTTTTTACTTTCTTCCTGATGTTGATCCTAAGTCTTCATAGAGATTCAGAGTGGGTGCACTTAATTTTTAATCAGCTTTTTACTGCCGGTAAAACCTTTGTCGGTGTAGAAGAGCAATACATAAGTTCCTTTTGGCAACGAACTTACATCAAGGTTAATTACATGCCCGGTGTTTATTTCCCGATTCAGGATTTTACTTCCCAGCAGGTTTACGAGGGTTATTTTCCGGATGTTATCCGGAACGCCAACTAAAACATAACTTTCGGCAGGATTAGGATAAACCTTTACCTGAGCCATCACTGAATTTTCAGCAATGCCATACGCTTCTCCTTCAAGCACGTTGTAATAACATTTGTATGTGTACAAACCGTTTAGGACCGTCCACAACCTATTGGGCTGCCCAAATGGAAATTCAACTGCTGTATCGTTGTAAGAACTGTTAATGCGGAATTTGAATTCGAGTTTATCGCCATCAAGAAATCCCGGAATTGAAGTTGAATAAATGGAGGAGTCGGAACCCGGAACAATGGATAAAATATAATTTTTGGCGTTATGAATATTGTTGGGAAATGCAACATCAACCGTGTCAGTCCTTGGATTGAACAAGGTATCGGCGATGTATCTGCTCATGTTCACCTGAAAAGTGAGACTTACAAAATGCGTTGAGTCTTCGGTTACCAGCAGATCATCAATCGCCAGTTTATCTCCACCGGAA
>JBBSDG010000556.1:0-2660 GCA_038249635.1 Bacteroidales bacterium
GAAAATGTACTTCGGGAGTTCCGGGAATGAGTTCGGGTTCATGCTGGCATGCCATTGTAATTATTCCCAAAAACAGCATTCCGTTTACGACACAAAATTTTAATATTTTCATTAGTTGCTTGTTATATTGTTTTATTTTGCAGTTTTGCTTTATCAGTTTAATGGCACTTCGGATAAATAGCTTGTCAATAGTTAGCAGTACAAAATTAAATGATTTTTATTGTTCTCATTGTGATAATAGTCACTAGACGGTTATTTATAACAAATCTAATCAATCAAAGATACCCGATGCAACCGGTTCTTTAAACCAAACGTTGCTGAATGAGAATAAACTTAACCTGAATGGGAATAAACGAACTTCTATTTTTAATGTGATTAGTTCCTGGTGGATTTGTTGTGAAATAAAAACAGGTTTTTTCAATACACATGAAGCTCTGTTTTCTGATGGTTTTTTCAATGAAAAGAAAAAAAATGTTAAATCGAAGTCTCCGGATTAAGGTTTAGTCTTAAATTCTGCGATATTTCATGTAATTTTGGAATTCAATTCAAATTCATTTGTACTTTATGAAAATAGCTCCATATTCACTGTTACTATCAATCCTGTTTTTTGTCAGCATAAATGTTTCGGCTCAGTCTAAACAAAAAGCTGTTGATCCGAAGAGTACTTCGATGAAATTCAACACGCTGATGCAGTTGATAAACTACTATTATGTTGAAGATGTTGACCAACCAAAGCTGACCGAAGATGCCATTGTTGCTGTGCTAAAAGAACTCGATCCTCATTCGGTTTACATTACTAAAAAGGAAGTCGAAAAAACCAATGAGCCGCTGGTAGGCAATTTCGAAGGCGTTGGCATACAGTTTCAGATTTATAAAGACACTATCCTTGTTATTTCGCCGGTACCCGGAGGTCCTTCCGAGAAGCTGGGAATAATGGCAGGTGATAAAATTGTTAAAATCAATAGTGAAGATGCTTTTGGCAAAAAGGTAAATAACCAGTATGTACTCGATCGCCTGCGCGGACCCAAAGGCAGTAAGGTAACAGTTGCAATTTACCGCAAAGGCCGCCAGGAACTTCTTGATTATACTATTACCCGCGATAAGATTCCGCTCAACAGCATCGATGCATCGTATATGCTCACCGATAATATTGGTTATATTAAATTGTCGCGTTTCGCAGCTACCTCAGCCGACGAATTTATTGATGCCGCCAACCTGTTGAAAAAGCAGGGAATGAAAAACCTGGTTTTCGACCTTCGCGATAACGGTGGCGGATACCTGAATATAGCCTTTGATCTTGCCGACCAGTTTCTGCCATCGGGTAAATTGGTAGTTTATACCAAAGGAATCCGCAGTCCGAAACAGGATTTTATTGCCACTTCGAGTGGTACTTTCGAAACCGGTAAACTGGTAGTTCTGATTGATGAAGGTTCAGCTTCGGCTTCCGAAATAGTTTCCGGTGCTGTTCAGGATTGGGATCGCGGACTCATATTGGGACGACGATCCTTTGGTAAAGGACTGGTTCAGCGGCCTTATATGTTGCCCGACAGTTCAATGGTGCGCATTACAACCGCCCGGTATTATACGCCTTCGGGTCGCTGTATTCAGAAACCTTATGTTGACGGAGAAGAGGATTATCGCGATGATATTTATAAACGCTTTAAGCACGGTGAGTTATACCATGCCGATAGTATAAAATTCCCTGATTCACTGAGGTATTTTACGAATAGCAAACGTGTTGTTTATGGCGGAGGTGGCATTATGCCCGATTATTTTATTCCACTCGATACCTCTTTTGTTTCGGGCTATTACACCGATATTCTCCGTAAGGGAATACTTAATGAATATACAGTTCAGTATATTGAATCACGGCGCAAAGACCTTCTGAAAACATATCCTGATATTAAGGCATACAAGGTCGGGTTTAAAGATGACCAGAAGTTTCTTGACGACTTTATTGCTTATGCTGCCACTAAAGATGTTCCGCGTAACGATAAGGATTTGGAAGCTTCAGGTTTACAGATAAGTACAGTTTTGAAAGCCTTGATAGCACGAAATCTTTATAATATGAATGCCTATTTTGAGGTAACAGGAGCGATTGATGATGATCTGAAAAAGGCCATTGAAGTGATCAAAAATGACACGCTGTTTATGAAGCTTTCACAGAGGAAATAAGATTTCTTATGTTTAATTGTAATGCTGATTTATTCTCTTAACCGGGATGAATCAGCATTTTTTCATTTAATACTTACAATTTCTCTCAACAGCGATTGTATGCTGATAATTTTTCAGAAAAATCAAGAGAAATCAGTATGGCACATTTATTGCAATATTTTCAAATTCTATATCAAAGATAGTTAGAAGTTAAAATTTAAGAAATAATTAAGCCTCAATATAATAATCTCAGCGTTTGATGGTTACTCTTATTGGCAAACTAATTCAAAAATTTAAATATTTAAGAATCATGAAAAAGATCACAATCCTGTTTACAGTGTTTATGGTAACAATTTCATTGGCTAACGCTCAGAAATACATGACAAAGGGCGGTACCATTAAATTTTCGTCAGACACCCCTATGGAAAAAATTGAGGCAGTAAACCGGCAGGTTAACAGTGCCCTTGATTTCTCAACAGGCAATTTTGTTTTTAAAGTGCTTATCC
>JBBSDG010000557.1:0-2650 GCA_038249635.1 Bacteroidales bacterium
GCTGAAGCAGAAGCTCTGCGCATTAAAAATGAGGTCGCACCTGAAGAACTTGCCAAACGCCGCGATTTCCGCGGCATCTGGACCTGCACCATCGACCCTGTGGATGCCAAGGATTTTGATGATGCCCTTTCGCTTCAGAAACTGCCCGACGGTAACTGGGAGGTTGGTGTGCATATTGCCGATGTCTCTCATTATGTTACTCCCGGAACTGCCATTGATACTGAAGCTTACGAACGTGGAACTTCCATCTATCTGGTCGATCGTACTATTCCTATGCTTCCCGAACAACTTTCGAACCTGGTTTGCTCGCTCAGACCCGATGAGGAAAAACTTTGCTTTTCGGCAGTTTTTAAATTGAATGCCAAGGCCGAAATCCTTGAAGAATGGTTTGGCCGAACGGTAATCAAATCAGACAGACGATATGCTTACGAAGAAGTTCAGGTGATAATCGAAGGAGCCGAGGGTGATTTCAAAAATGAGTTGATGACACTTCATAATCTTTCCTCAAAATTGCGGGAAGAAAGATTTAAAAAAGGTTCTATTGCATTTAAATCACAGGAAGTTAAATTTAAACTGGATGAAAAAGGCAAACCGATTGGAGTGATGATCAAGGAGCAGAAAGAGGCTAACTACCTCATCGAAGACTTTATGCTGCTGGCCAACCGCCGGGTGGCCGAACGTATCGCCACCCGAAAAAACAAGGAAGGCGAAGCAAAAACCTTTGTTTACCGCGTGCACGACGAACCCAATCCTGAAAAGCTGATCCGTTTCTCGGAGTTCCTGAAGAAACTTGGTTATGATTTTCAAACTTCCAGCCGAAAGAGTATTACCACATCTTTCAACCAGCTGTTCGACAAGATTCTTGGGAAAGGAGAGGAAAATATGATAGAAACCATTGCCATACGCACCATGGCGAGAGCTGAGTACACCACACACAATATCGGCCATTACGGTCTTTCGTTCAGATATTACACACATTTTACCTCACCAATCCGCCGTTATCCCGACCTTATGGTTCATCGCCTGCTTCAATGGTACCTGGATGAAAAACCAAGTGCTTCGGAGTCAGAGTATGATGAAAAATGCAAGCATTCGTCGGATATGGAGCGCAAAGCCATGGAAGCCGAACGTGCCAGTGTAAAATACAAACAAGCTGAATACCTGATGGACAGAATAGGGGAGGAGTTCGACGGTTTGATTTCGGGCGTAAGCAAATGGGGTATTTTTGTTGAACTTACCGAGAGCAAATGCGAAGGCATGGTTTCACTCAGGTTGATGAACGACGACTTTTATTATCTCGACGAAGAAAACTACCGCATTATCGGACAGCGCTGGGGCAAAATCTATCGCCTTGGCGACAATATCCGTATTAAGGTTAAAAAGATTGACCTGCAGAAAAAGCAGATGGATTTTGACTTGGTAAGGAACAATGAAAAGTAATGCATCTAAAGGCTAGTAAGGGTTTCACTTAAAGTGAAGCCCTTACTATTCATAAGTTAACCATTAGAATATTTTTTTAGCATTTCGCATCATAAAATCATATATTTGTTAATCTTCAATACCAGTTCATCGTTTTGATGGAAATACGTGATCTCAATCTTTATTCATTAACCACAAAACCGAAACACTTATGGAATTATGTCTGAATTGCGGAGCAGGTCTGAAACCGGAAGCAAAATTCTGTGCAGCCTGCGGAACTAAAGTTTTTGTAGCTACACCACCTCCGGCGGAGCCCGAACCTCAACCGCAACATGTTTATCAACAGCAGGAACCCGTGTATGAGCATGCCAGGGAAGCTACAAATGCTTTTACAGAAGCTATTTCGGGAAAAACCAATCTAATTCAACGTGTTATAAACATCCTTACCAAACCTAAAGATGAATGGCAGGTTATACAGTCCGAACAGCCTGATAAAATGAAGCTTATTGGCGGATATGCATTCATACTGGCACTTATTCCGGCTGTTTCTGCATTTATCAAGTATGGCCTTATTGGCTCTGCCTACTATTTTGGTACCGGAATCCAGAAGGGAATTGTACAATTTCTTACAGCAGTAATCGGGGTTTACATTCTGGCCTGGGTTATTAACGAACTGGCCCCATCTTTTGAATCGGAGAAAAATTTCGGGCGATCACTTCAATTAGCTGTTTATGCCTCTACACCCCAATGGGTTGCTGGTATTCTAATGCTTATATCCCCTGGTTTGAGTATGCTTTTCGGGCTTTATGCCATTTATTTAATTGCTGTAGGTTTGCCCGTACTTAAAAAAACACCACAGGAGAAAGTAGTGGCATATGTTGCATTAACAATTATTGCAATGATCATTATCGGGTTAGTGCTTGCACTGATTTTTGCCGCAATTCTGGGGGTTTTCTTTGTGACCAAAGTAAGCGGATTATAGCAGTACAGTTTTGCGATTTTCAAAAATATTCACAAATAACCTTTCCTTCGATTTGCTGTTTAAGCCCAACCGAAAGAAAGGTTTATTTTTGCAAATTCATAAAAAGTTTTTGAAATGAAATTTTGCCCTGAATGCGGAACATTATTCGAACCCAATGCCCGGTTTTGCATGGAATGCGGTTTCGACAAATCAACTGTAAAATTGGCTGAACCAACTGATCCGTCAGCACCGGTTTTTGTTGTTGAAGAA
>JBBSDG010000558.1:0-2641 GCA_038249635.1 Bacteroidales bacterium
GCTGATATAGTTGTGGTTGACGTACAATGTGATTTCACAAAACATGATCTTGGTGATATGCGCACCGGCGAAGCTGATATGGCTGCCCTGGAAGCTACTATTAAAACTATTGGCGAGAAAATTCAGTCGCATTGTCTAACCCTTATCGAAACAACGGTTGCACCAGGCACTACTGAGTTTGTGGCCTGGCCGATCATGAAAAAAGCATTTGCAAAACGAGGAATTACATCTGTACCGCTGCTGGCACACAGTTTTGAGCGTGTAATGCCGGGTCGCGAATATGTTTCGAGCATACGCGATTTCTGGCGCGTTTGTTCGGGCTGCGAAAGCGAAGCGCGGGCCAGGGTTGAAAAATTCCTTCACGAAGTACTCAATACCAAAGATTTCCCGCTCACAGTAATGGATCGCCCAATAGAATCGGAAACCACCAAAATTGTTGAAAATTCATACCGGGCTACCATTTTGGCTTACCTGAATGAATGGAGCATTTTTGCCGAGCGAAATGGAGTTGATCTGATCAAAGTAATCAATGCCATTAAAATGAGGCCGACTCACAGTAATATTATTTTCCCCGGGCCGGGTGTTGGCGGGTATTGCCTGCCTAAAGATGGCGGACTCGGATATTGGGCTTACCGGCACATACTTGGTTTCGAGGATGGGGATGAGATATTTAAAATTACACCAACCGCCATTGATATTAATGACACAAGGGCTTTGCATGTTGCTGAACTTACCCGCGATGCACTGCGTAATATGGCACACTATATAGCCGGAGCAGATGTGGTTCTATGCGGAGCAAGCTACCGGCAGGATGTAGGCGATACGCGTTACAGTGGCAGCGAAATGGTTGTACGTAAGCTTGTGGAAATGGGTGCAGAAATGAAGATTCATGATCCTTACGTTGATCATTGGTATGAATTGGAAACACAGGATGAATATCCTTCGCCGGGGCATTCGTGGAAACGTTTTTTCCGCAACCAGGAACATCTTACCGAAACAACTGTATTGAAAGATTTACCGCTGGCTTTAAAAGGTGCCGAAGCTGTAATTTTTGCCGTGCCTCATACAGCATATCTTAACCTTTCGCCTGATGATATTGTGAAATGGGCCGGACAACCACTTGCTGTTATTGACTGTTTCGGAATATTATCCGATGATGCAATCCGTCGTTACTTCGAGCTGGGCTGCGAAGTAAAAGCATTGGGACGCGGACATATACAGCGAATTAAAAGCGAAGTCAGAAAAGACTGAAAAATTAAATCCTGATAAATTTTTTTTGTATTCTTACTCATACCAAAACAAAATCCATTCCACTTATCAGCATTTGATAAGTGGAATATTTTTTTTAAACCTTCAAAAATATTTTCTTCCGGTAAAGGAAATATAAAAACAACCATTTTACAGCGAGTGTGCACAAAGCAACAAAAACAGGCTCAAAACTGCCCAAATTATCCCTGAATCCATGGATAAATATGTTCGCGATTATTCCAAAATCGAATATTCCCTGGGCTACATATATGGTGATTGGATTTAAGCCAATAACAATGAAAGGGAAGGCCCATTTCTGATAGCCTTTCACATCAATAATCCAGAAAAACAGGCAAAGTAAAAGAAATGAAATACCACTTGTTAAAAGCATAAACGAGCCAGTCCACAGGTATTTATTGATAGGAAGAATTAAACTCAACAAAAGAGCTGCACTGATAAATATCCCACCGGTTAAAGAAAGTTTTTTAATCTTTTCGCTATTGCTGAGCGCACTTAAAAGCCATTGCCCGGCAAGTACACCAAACAATACATTAACAATAGCCGGAAACATGGTTAAAATGCCTTCGTTATCGCCATAGGTATAACAGCAGAAGGAACCTGGCAAAAACATCCGGTCGATATACCCACAAATATTACCTTGTGGTGTAAGGTCGTACGCATGAAAGCCCGGTGCAGGAATCAAAAGCAGAACCAGCCAGTATCCTAAAGTAATACAGGCAGCCCAAATCATCTGTCCCTTCAATTTAAAGTTCATTACAATAATGGAAGCAAAGAAATAGGTAAATGCAAACCTCTGCAGAACACCACTATAACGAGCCTGTGCAAAATTGAAATCGAAAATACCATTATACACCAGTCCAAGCAGGAAAAGCAGAATGGTTCGCCGGATGATATGTTTATAAAGCTCTGAACGCGAATCGCCCTTCTCTAGTCGGCGGGTGATTGAAAGTGGCATTACAACTCCCATGATAAAAAGGAACAGAGCAAATATAATATCGTAAAAACGAAATCCGCTCCATGCAGGGTGGTCAAGCTGCTCTGCAAGTCCCAAAGCAACCGGAGTTCCTATAAATGTGAAAAAAGCAATAAAAAAGGTGTCGCCGCTCGATATCCAGAACATATCAAAACCCCTTAAGGCATCTATTGAAATTACTCGCTTAAGACCTCGTTTTTCTTCCATAAACAGTACTGGATTTTGAAATAATTATTTACTCGTAGGATTGAAACTTCAATAAAAAACCAAAGATAAAAAAAATAAATCGTCAGATTATTCAGGATTTAAAAATTCTGCAGAACATCGAAATTATTTATCGATGGCTTTTTGTTATAGTATGTCCCTAAGTAACAGTATAAGTGAGCTTTAAGTAATTCC
>JBBSDG010000559.1:0-2638 GCA_038249635.1 Bacteroidales bacterium
ACCTCCTATATACTTAAATTTTCATTTAAGCAATGACTGATTGGTATTTGGCTTTAATGAATAGCAAGGCCAATAGTTGATACGCCGGTTGACAGATCAAGGAAAAGACCAACCTTTTTGCTCACATGGTATTCAGTACCTATATGTAAATCAAGAAATAACGGACTAACATCTGAGTAATAAGTGTCGTATGCATGACCATCATCCCATGATGATTTAGCAATAACAAATCCTAAAGAGCCTGCAAGATAAAAATCCCAGGCAGAGCTGGCTCCTAAAATCTGATCAAAGTAGTATGTGCCTTTAACGCCAACAGGAATAATTGTTTGCCTGTAATAATATTTACGACTTCCATCTTTGTAATAATCCCTGTAGCTCGAGAATAAAGCAAAAGGAGCCAGTGTAAAATTTTTGGCAACATCAAATTCATAGTTGATGCTGAAAACCGGTAATGAATGTCCTGAATAATGGTAATAACCGGAGTAACCGCCTATTCCCAGGCCCAGGTTTAAGGTGTGTCCGTACCCTCCGGAAGAATAAGATTTCTGAGCATAAAGGTTAGACCCATATATCATAAAGGCTAACGCAAGGATTAAAGTAAAAGTGATTTTTTTCATTGGGTTGTTTGTTTTAAGTTTAGTTGGATGTTTATTTAATTGTTGTTTATAATGATTTAAATGTCTTTTCAGATCGTTTAAGCGGATAATTATTTGTGCCCACCTTTTCCGTTACCTTTATCATGGCCATTACTTTTATGGCCATTTTTCCCGTTGTTGCCGTTACCATAACCACTGCTTTTAGCATTGTTATTATAATGGTTAGGCGCCTTATTCGCATGCCCGGACTGATGTGATCCGTAATTTCCCTTTGCAGGTCTTGCACCTATGCATTTCTGTGCCGGTCCACGATATCCTTTGGCATATTTGTATTTATGATCTTTGTAATGGGTGTAGGGCGTATTTCCATGATAGTCCGTCATCACAACCTTATACCCATGGTATAAATCATAATGTCTGTATCGGGTAGGAAGGTAAGTTCTGTGAACCCAGATTCCCCTGTCGAGATAAATGAAATTTGACGAAGGAACATCATAGTAAGCTTCCACATCAGGCAGGTAGTAATACTGCACTTCGGAATATCCAACAGGTCCCCACAGGGGTGGAGTTCCTATGTTTACATTAACTGATACCTGCGCCTGGGTGGCAACTGCCAGAAATAATACCGTTCCGAATAGAAATATTTTTAAGGTTTTCATTTTGATAATAATTTTGATCTTGAATTATAGTGCAAAGGTGAATCCATAAAGGCGGGAATATATTACACAATTAAGGGAAAGAGTTACATTATTCACACATCCAGCCTTTTGTTATTTCTTTCTTCAGTACGTTAAAATGCACAAAAACCTGATCCATAGGAAAAGGCTTTTGCGCATCATGTGGGTATTTTATTTCCGAATTATTTTTAAAACACAATTGATAATCCAGCGTATGCTGAATATGTCTTTAAATGGGTACGGTCGAGAATATAATAGGAATCGGTAGTAGTGCTGTTATTATTGTCACTTATATCGAACAAGCCATACACACCGCGGAAACCTATGCCCAGACGAACAGCACCTGCCGGACTGAGTGCAAAGTCAACACCCGCTCCATAAGCCAGACCCAGATCGCCTTTCTTTACATCTATAATTGCCGTTGTGTTACTTTCGTTACCTCCTGAAGTAAAAACACTGCTTCCAACACTGATACCAATTTGTGGGCCGGCTACTGCATTTAAATTGACCGAACCGGTTTTGTTTGTATTGAGCGAAAGCAATAATGGAATGTTGACGTACTTCAGGTTGATTTTACGCTCAACGTCCTGTTCTTTATATTTCTGCGTAATGGAACTGTAAATAGCTTCGCCCTGAATCCCAACATGATTAGAAAAGTTATATCCCAGTAAGGCTCCGATACCGTAACCGAGTGTGGCCTGGCCTGTAACAGTTCCTCCCGAGGACGTTTTCATATCTAATGCTGACACAGTTGGCATAAAGCGTAAGCCGAACTCAGCACTCTGAGCATTTGCTTTTAAGGTAATTAAAAAAAACAGTGCAGAGACAGAGATGTAAATGATGAATCTGAATTTTAAGTTTTTCATTTTGTTTTTATTTAAGTTAGATTTAGGATACAAAGGTCGGCTGCCTGATACTGAAAGCTGTTACATAATTATTGTCTTTATTTACATCATTCACATATAGTAACATCGGATAAGCTCAACTTGGCTTAAAGTAAAATCCTCCTTTCCTGAATGATATTAAAGCATGCAGGAAAAATTACAGATGAGTTTGATAAACCTTGCATTTGCAAATTTGGTATTCTCCGCCAGGGGATATATATCAATAGAATAATCAACCATGAAAGATTATTCCCCGTAGGAAATTGACACAATAAATTGATTATTAATGCCCTATGGGCAAATTAATTTTGTATTCTTACTCTATTGATATAATTGCCCTACGGGCAAATGAAACCGGATTCTTGAGTTTTTCAGCAGACTCTAAATTCTAATGTTGAGTCCACTCCGAAAAGTCATTTTACCCCTAAATCCCCTAAAGGGAACTTCGGTAAAATGCTGATTTTTAACACTTCCCCTTCAG
>JBBSDG010000560.1:0-2621 GCA_038249635.1 Bacteroidales bacterium
CGTATTTGCCAGATTTGGAAATCTGACTGTTAAAGAGTCAGGATTACAAATCCTGAACTCGTTGGGTGCGGATTACAAATCCGCACCAGCTCTTTGCTTATCACTCATTAGGATTACAAATCCGCACCAGCATTTTGCTACTGACGCATTAGGATTACAAATCCTGAACTCGTTGGGTGCGGATTACAAATCCGCACCAGCATCCAACCTGCGGGTTTCCAAATCCTTTCAGCTTAAAATAGACTTTGATTCAGCTAAAATGATTCAGAAGGAATTAATTCTACTAATCGTTGCACATATTGATCTTGTTTTATACTTTTGATCGCATTATCCCATTGTTCCAGATAATTAATTTATTTAGTATGAAATATTCATTTCACTTGAGATTCTTATTTGTTGCAGCTTGTATTGCAGGTGTTTTCTCATCGCGAGCCTCAGCTCTGGTAGTTTTCAGCGATTCGTGCAGCCAAATGCAATATCATTCCTTTCTTGAGAAGGAAGGTTTTGAATCATTCTGTAACGGTAAGCAGCCGGATTTTCTTACCATGGCCATTGCTGTAAACCCGGCTGCGGGTACATCAGAACTTAACAGAATAAGGGAAACTGTTAAAAATGAGGTTTCCTTTTTGAAAACAAATTTGGCAGGTATAAAGAAACCGGCCAAAAAGCTGAAATTTGTTTTCGATCATGTGCAAAGCACATTTTTGAAGAATTATGATGTAGATGCCGATTTCTCGGTGATGTTTGCCTCCGGTGGTTACAATTGCCTTACCGGAACCATTTTTTATGCTTTACTGCGGGATGAGCTATCAATAAAGCATACCATTAAATTTATGCCTGGCCATGTTTACCTTATTGCTTATGCCGAAGAGATACCCTATATTTTTGAAACTACCGATCCGGTTGGAGGTTTCATCGAAATGAACAAAGCCATGCAAAGCAATGCCATCAAAAGCCTTCGGCTTATGAAATTTATGGCGGCCGATAACGGGGATAAGTCATCAGGCAGCGACCTGTTTGAAACATATTACCTGAAACTCAACAATACTGAACTGAAAGGGCTTGTAGGTTACCAATATACAAATGCTGCAAATGCTGCCATGTTGAAACAGGATTTTGTGCTGGCATACAACCTGGTGAATAAAGCAAAAACGCTTACGCCTATGAATGAGCTTAATGTGATGCATGACGAATTGCTGAAGCAAGCCATTGTTGAAGCGAATAAAACAACTGTACTTCGCGCCCGATTACTGGTTGATTACTACAATACATCCAAAAACCCCGATAAAAAAAACCAGCTTGTTGAAGAATTCGCTCAGTCTCTTTACCTTATTCTTTTCAGCCGGTTTCCTTCGCCCGATTCGTTAAAGCCTGTTTATAATACTTTGTATGATGGGATTAAGGACACAGAGGTTAAACTGGTACTCAAGGATATTTATAACTCCGCTTATTTTGGGTACCTGCAGTCAACCAACAAAAAGGCTGAAGCCTTCGATATGATTTACACAGAATATTGTAATGGCAACCAAAGTGAATTCGTAAAGTCGGGTATTGAGAATTCTATCGTTTATTTCCAGGATCAGGTCCGATCGCAAACGAATTATGTAACTGCGTATGATTCATTGGTAGCGAAATATCCAAAGCTAATGGATTTCGACAGGTTTTTATACAATCGCTGCCAAACAGTAATAGAAGCTGCCCATGAAGCATTTATGAATAAAAATGTGGATGAAGGCGAAAGGCTTTTAAAAAAGTTTGATACCGATGGTTATTACAGTACAACTCGACCTGCATATTGTAACCCGGCAGAAGTATATAGTCTGGCAGGTTCCTACTATTTTAAAAAAAATAATATAGCCAGAGCCAGGGCTTCGCTCAAAAAAGGTCTTACATACGATCCTGATAACTGGGAGCTGAAGCAAAAGCTGAGAGAGCTTTAGTAGTTTCGGTTAACGGTCAACGGCAAGGTTGAAGTTTTTCTCCACACACATGATGTTCCCCAGCCGTGTTTTGTATTCGGCCTGAAAAAGCAGGGTCTTCATCACAAAACTTTTTGAGGAAACAGGAATTTCGAGTATTCCTGCATCTCCCGCTTTTTTTAATTCCTGGCGTGCTCCCGGATCAGCTTTCGGTGCTGCATAAAAAGTAGCTTTCGACTTTGGATTGGCAAGGCTAACCTTTAAAATGTATTTGCCTTCCAACGCAGTATGGTCAATTCCCTGAATGATAAGGGAGTTATTGTTATTCACTTCGGTTCCATCGGCCTTGTATTCCTTTAATCCTGGCTGAATTTTATCTTTCTTGTAAATGCGGGTTGCCAAAAGTTTCCCGTTTTCGTAGTATTTCGATTCAATCCCGTCTTTTTCCCCGTTTACATAATTCGATACCTCGAAAGGATTCCCGTTTTTATAAAAATGAGTACACTTACCGTTCCTGTGGCCATCCTTAAAAACGGCATCCATATAAATTTTTCCATCCGAAGTGTATTCCCTTACTCTTCCATGCGCTTTGCCATTCACGTATTCAACAATATAATGAATATTGCCGTTTGGGTAAAATTCTTTCCGTTCACCGTTGGGCAAACTATCGCCTGTAACCTGGTCGTGATTAATGCCGGCAAC
>JBBSDG010000561.1:0-2613 GCA_038249635.1 Bacteroidales bacterium
GCATTTCCGGCAATTTTAAATTTTGAACCTTTAAAACTTTTTAAGTCAACATTGAGTTCGATCCCATAAATTCCGTTGAAACTTCCCCAGAAAAGATAGGATCGGAGTGTGGCGCCCGAACCCGATTGCAAAAAATACGGATCAATGCTGTTTGAAACTCCTATTGAGGATGAATCGAAAAGTTTTCCCTGGTCAACAAACGGTCCTTCCGGTTTATCAGAAATTGCAAGGCCTATTCCCGGGTTACTGTCGCCCCAGATGGAAAAGCTGTAATACATGTAGTATTTTCCATTAATATAAGTTACATCGGGTGCCCAGATTCCCCCGTTGTTTTTCCATGAAGGTCGGGTTTTAAAAGCATCAGCAACAAATTGCCATTCAGTGAGATTTTTCGATTTAATGATGGGTACGATATGATGAATGCCATCTGTCCAGGTATTTTCGGTTCCATAAGCATAATACCACCCATCACCCGCTTTTATTACAGTAGGATCAGCAAAGTCAGGAACAAAAACAGGGTTTTTGTAGGTTGATCCCGCGGGTGTTTGCCCGGCGAAAGTGCCATTGTCATTTATATAGATACTTGATTTCGATACAGTTATATTGTTTTCGATAGTCTCACCACTTGCGATAACATCCATATCCCCATCATTATCAATATCGGCCGCTACAATGCAGGCATGACGTAATCCGGCAGCATTTTCAAACTGCTGAAATTGCCCCTGCACTTTAAATACAGATACAAAAATGAAAACGGAAAATATGAATGATGTAATTTTCATGCGTTGGAATGGAATCTTTTTAAAAGTCATCATTTACAAAACACATCTGATTTTTTTTCAAACCAGATTATTCTCATTTATTGAAGTGCGGCATTGCCTGCAAGGTATTACTTGGCTTACCACCTTCGATTGTAGGCCAGCCATCAACCCATTTCATACGATCAACCATAAGCGGTCTGCGTGTTGCGCCTCCCGGCAGAAAAGGATTTTTCACATCTATGGCATGATATACAAAGAAGTCAACGCCACGATCGTCGGTAATTATTTCAGCATTGTGTCCGGGGCCAACCCAGCCCAAATCAGTGTTTCCGCTGATCAGCAAGGTACCTTCCTTGCCGGGATCCATAATCGCATTTCCGGCTTTGTCAAAGTACGGGCCTGTGATGGCAGTTGCCCTGGCTACTGAGACGTGATACTGACTATTGGCTCCATCACAGCAGGAACCTGATGATCCGAAAAAGTAGAATTTGTTGTCGCGCTCAAGAATCATAGTTCCTTCAAATGCTCCGCCTGCAATTTTAAATTTGGTTCCGACAGGCGTTTTCAGATCGGCGCTTAGCTCTGTTCCATAAATTCCCTGGAAGCTTCCCCAGAAAAGATAGGACTTCTTGTTACGTCCTGTTCCTGTTTGAATAAAACATTGGTCGATGCTGTTGGTAACTCCACTTGATTTAGAGTCTAATACTTTACCCTGGTCGACAAATGGTCCGTAAGGCAGATCGGCGATGGCCAGCCCGATTCCCGGATTGCTGTCGCCCCAGGTTGACATGCTGTAATACATGTAATATTTGCTGTTAACGAATGTCACATCCGGGGCCCATATTCCGCCTTCCGCTTTCCAGGTTGGCCTGCTAGCAAAAGCATCTGTTACATATTGCCAGTCAACAAGGTTTTTGGAAGTGAGAATGGGAACTACCCTGTGAATACCTGTACTCCAGTTGTTCTCGGTACCGTAGGCATAAAATGTGCCATCAACAGCCCGCACAACCGACGGATCGGCCAGATCCGGCTCAAAAACCGGGTTTTGGTACAAAGTGTCAGCCGATGTAGGCGGATCGTTCCAGATTAATATTCCATCCTGTTTTTCTCTGCACGATGTTAATAGAACTATTCCAACAAACAAGGGAACTGATATGAATGCAAATAACTTTTTCATCTTTATTAATTATGTGTTAGTTGTATAGGCGACTGTTAATCAATAACCGGGGTTTTGAGGCATAGGCACCAGCGAAATCTCGCGGTAAGGAATAGGAAAGCGATTGTTTACACCGATAACGAAATTATTGAAATCGGCATCCCGGTTTTTAAGCCAGGCTATATTTGTGGCATTTTCAAACATTCCCCAGCGCTCAAGGTCAAACCAGCGTGTTGATTCACCACCCAGTTCACAGCTTCTTTCGTGCATAATCTGTAACCGCATTTTTTCTTTATCATTGCCAATTGCAGTAAACACTGTTGAGTTTTCCAGGTCAGGCAGATTTACACGCCGGCGTACTTTGTTGATGTATTCGTAGGCTTCCTCAGTCCGTCCCAGTTCATTGAGTGCTTCGGCATAAAGCAGATAAATATCGGCCAGTCGTACAACCCGAAAATTGATACCTGAGTTATAATCCTCAACAGTAGCGGTTTCGTAATTGGTGTATTTTTTCCAGTAAACCATATCTTTATTTAATACCATTGCATCCCAGGTTTTACCATAGAATGCTTCATTCGGGTTGGCTGCATCGTAATAGGCAAGAGTT
Organism: Bacteroidales bacterium; assembly: GCA_038249635.1. Lineage (GTDB taxonomy): Bacteria > Bacteroidota > Bacteroidia > Bacteroidales > UBA4417 > UBA4417. Next base: position 2,525 of record JBBSDG010000561.1, read on the forward strand.
GATTTTAAACGCGGATCAGGTTGATTTGCCACGGTTTTTTCCAATAAAAACTCATTGTACAATGATTTCCGTGGGAAAGCATCGGCCCA
>JBBSDG010000562.1:0-2603 GCA_038249635.1 Bacteroidales bacterium
AAAGTAAAAGGGCTGAAAAAGGGAAATTTAATGGTCAAAACCGAGGGCCTAATACTTACATATTTTGCCAAAGATTCAATCAAAAAGCCACCGGCTGAAGGTTCTACAATTACATTTTCAGCTAATGTACAACCCATTGCTGCGCCTCAAAATCCCGGAGCCTTTGATTACAGGAAATACATGGCGAATAACAATGTGTATCACCAGACGTATTTAAACATCACTTCGTGGAAACTACTGGATAACCCACAGGGATTCAGCCTTGTTAGAACGGCTCACGAGATTTCCCGGAAATTTGTTTCTATCCTTCATAATAACGGGCTGAAAGGACGGGAATTTGCCGTGGCCTCGGCCCTTATCATGGGGCAAAGCGATATGCTTGATAATGAAACGCTGCAAGCTTATTCGGGGACAGGAGTGATGCATATACTGAGTGTATCGGGTTTGCATGTGGGCGTAATCTTTATAATTATCAACTTCCTGCTGGGCTTTATGAAAACTAAAGGCAGTCAGCTTTACCTGAAAACTGCAATAATACTATTTACGATATGGGCATACGCTTTACTCACGGGTATGTCGCCATCGGTATTGCGCTCGGCTGCTATGTTTACATTTATTTCGTTTGGTAATGCCAGCAACCGGTATGTGCATATTATCAATTCCCTGGCGGTTTCGGCTATTGCCCTGTTGCTCTACGATCCACTAATGATCAACAATATCGGATTTCAGCTTTCCTACATTGCCATCATAGGAATTGTGTTTATTAACAAACCCATCGCTAATCTTTGGGATCCTAAAAACAGGATCGCGGAATACATATGGGGACTGATTGCTGTTTCAATTGCAGCCCAGGTAGCCACGGCACCGCTTGCCTTGTTATATTTCCACCAGTTTCCGGCTTATTTTATTCCGGCAAACCTGGTTGCTATTCCTTTATCTTTTCTCGCAATATATTCGGGCGTGGCGGTATTGGCAACTTCATTTATGCCTGTAATCAGTAATATTTTAGGATTACTAACTAATTACCTCTTATTTGCGTTGAACTATTCGGTTGGATTTATTGAGAAACTCCCCTATTCTGTTCTTCACGTCACTTCTATTTTCACAAAAGAAACCATTCTGATTTATTTGATCATTATTTCACTTATCCTGTTTTTTGCCTTAAAACGGAAAGAATGGTTTTATGCCACTTTAGGTGCGGCTTTGGTACTCTCCTCCTGCTTTACTTTCACTGAAATTATGCGCCAAAAACAGCAGAAAATCATATTCTATTCGGCCGGGAAACAATCGGCTTTGGGATTTGTAAACGGCGGGCAACAAACTTTACTGGCTGATTCAATGCTGATTAAGGACAAGATTGCCAACAAATTTCAACTCGCCGGAGCTCAAAACCTATATGGTATTAATTCCGGTAAAAAAATTGCACTCGACACTTTACTCAAAACCTATCAGAACTTACCTAAAGCCTTGAATCCGCTTCAGGGCAGCGGTAACTATTTCCTGTTTCATAACAAGCGAATAGTTATTATTGACAGCCTTGCCAAACCTGCCGGTGAGATTCCAAAATTGACTGTTGATTATCTCTGGATAAGGAATAATCCTAAGTTAAAAATCAACGATCTGACGAAATTGTATAAACCGGGAATAGTTATAATTGATGGATCAAATTCGTTTTATAAAACTGAAAAATGGATGGTGGAGCTCAGGAAAGCGGGGTTAAAAGTACACAGCCTGAAAAACTCGGGAGCGTATGTTGTGGATTTGTAAATAATGGTGAAATGCACGAGGCATGGTGCATGTAGCTTGTAGTTTGGGGCTTGGGCAAAAGTCAGAAAGATATGATATCACCGACCTTTAATCCGTGTTTATCTGTATATCCAGCATTAACTTCAACCACATACAATGCCGGTTTTACTGAAAGAATCGGATCAAGCGAATACGGTTTGCAATTTTTACTGATACTTACAATCCGCATATCGGCATCAGCATAGATAATATCAAGTGAAAGAATCGTATTTTTCATCCAAAAGGATTGTGGTTCCTGGATTTCCATCAGAAAAAGCATCCCGTTATTTTCATCCATGGTATCCCGATACATCAGACCCTGAGCCCTTTCGGCATCATCATCTGCAATTTCTATATCAATGGCGGTAATCACTTTGCTGGATTTACCTTCCAGGAACCGGAGTTCACCATCTTTCCTGAAAACAGGCTTCGGAGGAGTTGTGGGTTGCTCTTCCGATACTTCAGCCGGTTTGCGGACAGGTTTTTTCGCAGGATTTACAAAAATTACCATAGAGCCTATAATAATTATCAGAATGAGTATTATTGCGATGGTTATGTTATATACCGAAATTTTACGTTTCATTTAAGCTATGGGTTTTTAGATTCTGAAAAAGTACAGGGTTTAGCAATCCCGCCAATCCGCTAAATTAGAATTTAAAATCCACATATACGGGAAGGTGGTCGCTGAATCCTCCAATATATTTAGCCCCATAATAGGTACGAAAGGGTTTCTTGCCAAACCAGGCTTCATCGTCCTGCAACAAAAACGGGGCATCGAGAATATGCATGCTATGTGGGGTGGTGTGCGAAAGCATAGG
>JBBSDG010000563.1:0-2603 GCA_038249635.1 Bacteroidales bacterium
CGCTTTCGATAAGCATATAACCACAGGAAATTACTTCGAGAGGGCTGAGTTTCAAATAAGGTGCAGCGATAACATGCAGGCCTATCAGCATTTCAGCATTTCGTCCGCTGATAAGGGAAAGGAACAGAATAGCATCCGCCCGCCAGCTCATCTGCATGGTGTTGCCTGGAAAAAGAATTACAGGAATTTCAGCATTGGCTTTCAGCGTTTTGATGCATTGATCCAGTTCGTTATTCACCAGCAAACTACCTCCTACGAAAAAATAATCAACGCCTGCTTTGGCTGCATTTATGGCAATGCTTTCTACATCCTTGTTCAACAATTTGTCAGGATCAATTAAAACAGCAAGCTGTTTCCGGCCTTGTTCGGTTTGATTGAGTATATCCTGGTAAATTGGCATTTGCTGGATTTAAAGCGCAAATGTAAAAAAAAGGAGGCAATGACCACGCAGGAATCAAAGAAACATTGATTGGCAAGATGTAATAGCCCACGAAGACACAAAGTTCACTAAGTTCTTTGTGTTCTTAGTGGCTTTGTGGGAGATGTGCTTTGGTTTGACTTGTCGGCTTAGGGTATTAAAAAACCGCTTTCGCAATTTTGCAGATATTATCCGATTTGCCCATAGTATAAAAATGGAGAACAGGCACACCGAAGTTTATCAGTTCTTTCGATTGCTTGATAGCCCACTCTACGCCAACCTGCCGCACTTGCTGGGTATCTGTGCATTTTTCAACTTCCAGAACGAGTTCTTCCGGGATATCTATTGAAAAAGTACGCGGAAGTGTCGAGAGTTGCGATTTCAGCGAAAGCGGCTTTAAACCGGGTATTATAGGAACAGTAATGCCTGTTTCGCGGCAGGCTTTTTCAAATTCAAAATATTTTGAATTATCGAAAAACATTTGAGTTACAATATAATCGGCGCCTGCATCCACTTTGGCTTTCAGGTATTGCAAGTCGGTGGCCAGGTTTGGCGACTCCACATGCTTTTCGGGATAACCGCCAACGCCAATGCAAAAATTAGTAGGAACCGGATTCAGCATATCTTCCTCCAGAAAAATTCCCTGGTTCAGCTTTACAACCTGTTTAACCAGGTCGATGGCATAGGTATGACCATCATGTTGCGCTTTGAATTGTTTTTCGCCACGAAGGTTATCGCCCCTGATCAGCAAAATATTATCAATTCCCAAAAACTGCAGATCGATCAAAGCGTTTTCCGTTTCCTCCTGGCTGAATCCACCACAGATCAGGTGGGGAACAACATCAATTCCGTATTTGAATTTAATAGCAGCAGTTATGCCAACAGTTCCGGGACGTTTACGGACTGTTCTCCGTTCGAGCAGGCCATCTTCGCGTTCCTTGAAAATAACTTCCTCACGGTGGTAGGTAACATCAATAAACGACGGGCTGAATTCAATCAGCGGATCGATGGTCTGGTATATGGAATTGATATTCTCGCCTTTTAAAGGAGGTAGTAATTCAAATGTGAAAAGTGTCTTTCCTTCTCTGTTTGCAATATATTCGGTAACTTTCATCGTATTTTTCTTCGTGCAAATTTAGAAATTCAAATTCGATGCCAGCAGTCTTTCAACTTCTTTAACTGACATGCTTTTCCTTGAAGCATAATCCTCAACCTGTTCGCGACTGATTCGGCTGACAGCAAAATATTGTGAATCAGGATTGGCAAAGTAATACCCGCTTACGGCTGCTGCCGGATACATGGAGAAATTTTCGGTCAGCGTAATGCCGGCTTTATTGGCATTGAGCAAATCGAAAATAATTCCTTTTTCACTGTGTTCCGGGCAGGCAGGATAACCTGGTGCCGGACGGATTCCTTCGTATCCTTCGTGGATAATTTCATCAATAGTCAGGTTTTCGTCTTTGGCATAACCCCAATATTCCTTGCGAACCCTGTCGTGCAGCAATTCTGCGAAAGCTTCGGCCAGCCTGTCGGCCAGTACTTTCACCATGATGGCATTATAGTCGTCGTTCTGATCTTCGTAATGCTTAACCCATTTTTCAATGCCAAGCCCGGCTGTAACGGCAAACAATCCGATATAATCGGTGTAGCCGGTTTTCTTTGGTGCAATAAAATCAGCAAGTGAAAGATTTGGAATGCCCGGCTCTTTCTCTTCCTCGTTGCGCAGCATATGCAGCATGACCTTCTCCTTGTTTTCAAGAGTTAGTTCAACGCTGTCGCCTATAGCATTTGCCGGGAAAAATCCTATCACTCCATTTGCTTGTACCATTTTCTGATCGATGATCTGATTCAGCATAACTTGAGCCTCATCGAACAGAATACGTGCTTCCTTGCCTTTCAAAGGATCATCGAAAATGGCAGGATATTTCCCGCTTATCTTCCAGGAATGGAAAAAGAAAGTCCAGTCGATGTATTTGCTGATTTCTTCAAGCGAATAGTTTTCAAAATGTTTAACTCCTAAGAAGGTAGGCCTGAAAGGTTTAAAACTTGTCCAATCTGTTTTGAAGCGGTTGGCCCTGGCCTGCTCCAGCGAAACATAGGTAACACCGGCCCTGGTGCTTTCGTGTTTGTGACGAAGCTGGGCATATTTCGCAGTGGTTGCATCCAGGAAAGGTTTCTTTCCATC
>JBBSDG010000564.1:0-2589 GCA_038249635.1 Bacteroidales bacterium
AAGTTTACCATACTTGAAAATAAAAAGATTGATTGCAGGCCTTGCTCAAAAATCGGGTATGATAAATGTCCGAAAGGTCACTTTAAATGCATGAAGGAGATTGTGTTTGATTTTTATTTGCCGTAGAGCGTTGATTTCAATAAGCCCTTACCAATTTCCCTTCCAAATAATTTACAAACGATTTATTCACCACGCGCATACCACCCGGGGTAGGGTAGTTGCCAGTAAAATACCAATCGCCCGAGTGGCCGGGTATGGCTTTGTGTAAATTGTCAACAGTTTGAAAGATTACATTTAAGTCAGCTTTCATATCTGCCGGGCGCACGATGTCTGTTATCTTTTCAGAGATTTCTTCATAGGTAAACTGCTCGTATAGCCGCTTCACATGATTGGTTGGCACCGAATCACTTTCAGCCTGACGACATTGTTCATATACTTCACCTAACAGATAATCTTTGCCCTGCTCTTTAAGTAATTGAATTACCGCACGGAAGGCAACAAATTCACCCATCTTACTCATGTCAATACCATAGCAATCAGGGAATCGGATCTGCGGGGCGGAAGAGACTACAACGATTTTTTTTGGTTGCAATCGATCTAACATTTTGAGAATACTTTTCTCTAGGGTTGTACCACGCACAATTGAATCATCAATAACAACTAACGTGTCCTTTCCTTTATTTACAACTTCATAGGTAGTGTCGTAAACGTGCGCCACCAAATCATCGCGTTGGTTTTCATCGGTAATAAATGTTCTCAGTTTCACGTCTTTCGTTACTATTTTTTCAATGCGTGGTCGAAATGAAAGAATATCATCTAATGAATCTACCGAAGGCTTCGCATCGATGATAATATCTTTTTGTTTGCTGATCAGATAATCTTCAATGCCTGACATCATGCCCATAAAAGCGGTTTCCGCGGTGTTGGGTATGTACGAGAAGATTGTGTTTTTTAAATCGAAGTTAATAGACTTTAAAACCTGCGGCACTAAAAGTTTTCCAAGTTGCTTGCGTTCCTGATAGATTTCAGGATCAGTGCCACGCGAAAAATAAACCCGCTCAAAGCTACATGAAGTTTTTTCGTAAGGCTTTAGAATCTCATTTTGTTCGTATTTACCATCTTTATTAATTACCAGCGCATGCCCGGGTTTTATTTCCTTAATCTGAGAATAATTTACGTTGAAAGCAGTTTTAATAGCAGGCTTTTCAGAAGCTACAACAACCACTTCATCATCGGCATAATAATAGGCGGGACGAATGCCCGATGGATCGCGAACGACAAAAGCAGATCCAGATCCCGTAAGGCCAGCCATGGTATAGCCACCATCAAAGTCTTTACAAGCACGTCTTAATAATCGAGTCAGGTCTAATTCGTTTTCAATAATATCGGAGACTTCTTTGTTGGTGTACTTGTCCTTATATTTTTCAAAAAGATTTTGAACTTCTAGGTCAAGGAAGTGCCCGATTTTTTCCATCACCGTTACCGTATCAACCTTATCTTTTGGATGCTGACCCAATTCAACTAAGATGTTGAAGAGTTCTTCCACATTGGTCATGTTAAAATTTCCGGCCATTACCAAGTTTCGGCTCCGCCAGTTATTTTGGCGTAGGAAAGGATGCACATTTTCAATGCTATTGAGGCCGTGGGTGCCATAACGCAGGTGACCAAGCCATAACTCGCCACTAAAGGCCAGATTTTCTTTTAACCAACTCTCATCCTTGAACTTTTCTTTTCCAGCTTTTTGAGCTTTGCTATATTTTTTTCCGATTTTTTTAAAAAGTGACGCTACAGGTTGAGCTTTTATGGAGCGATAGCGGCTAAAAAAACGATAGCCGGGTTTTTGGTCGATTTTTATGTTTGCAATACCGGCTCCATCCTGGCCGCGGTTGTGTTGTTTTTCCATCAGGATGTACATCTTATTCATGGCATAGGTGGGGCCATATTTATCGATGTAGAAGGAAAGTGGCTTGCGCAAACGAATGAGGGCTATACCGCATTCATGAAGGATGGAATCACTCATAGCTTCGAAGATTCAAGTTAGCCTTACTCAGAAGGCATTTGCCACGGGCACCAAGCCATTGAGTAATAATTTTAAAGTACAAAGGTAATCTGATTAATCCATCCCATCAACACGCCAGGCGCCAGGAATAAGTAGATTAAAATGACAACCAATATTAGGTTTAAAAGATTGCCGGAATAAGAAGTTTTTATTGGAACGGCTTCCGTGGCCGGGACTTTCAAGAATAACAGGTAAGGTATTTTTAAATAATAGAATAATGCGATGACCGTGTTTGCCAGACCAACAATGAAAAGAACTATAAAAATTATGGATTGAGTATCCTGGTAGGAGCCCCATAATGAAGTGAATATTAAAAGCTTTGCGGTAAATCCGGCTGTGGGTGGCAAACCCGTAAGCGCTATCAGACCAATTAGTAATGAAAATGCCGATAAGAATGAGTTTCGCCCAAGACCTGAAAAATTATTTATGGACTCGATACTAATTGAATTTTCAAATTGTTTGAGTGTAGCAAAAACCAAAAAATTCATTAGCAAGAAAATAACTGAGTAAAACATTGAGAAGTGAATGCC
>JBBSDG010000565.1:0-2577 GCA_038249635.1 Bacteroidales bacterium
GTATGTTATATTTGGTATTTCCGATATGAAAGGCGTAAAGGAAAACATTGATCTTGCCTGGAATGATTCGGTTTTCCGGATGCAACCGGGCGTTCCGGTTCATGATATTATTAAAGGAGGAGTCAGCATTCCTGTTGCCATCGATCCTGCCATAGATAATAAATTCAGTTTCAAGCTTCAACTGAATGGAAGCCGTTTACTGGCATTCCTGCCATTTGCTTCCGAGATGAATGTAAATCTTACTTCTTCCTGGGCCAATCCCTCTTTCGAAGGTTCTTTTATCCCAACCGATAAAAACGTCACTAAAAATGGTTTTACAGCCAAATGGAAGATACTGGAACTTAACCGTAATTACGGGCAATTCGGGCTGGATAATTTTATAAATGCTGGTGGTGAAGAGCCATCGAAAGAAATGTTTGACAAGGACCGCATCTCACCTGATAATTCAACAGGCGCTTTTGGCGTAAACCTTATAATGCCTGTGGATCAATACCAGCGCACTACACGGGCTGCCAAATACGGAGTTCTATTTGTGATTCTTACATTTGTAACTTTCTTTTTCTTTGAGTTGCTGCGTAAAAAGTATGTGCATCCTTTGCAATATCTGATCGTTGGATTTGCGATTATGCTTTTTTACCTGCTATTGCTTTCACTCGCCGAATACCTTCTTTTCGATTTAGCATATGCCATTTCGGCCGTGGTGGTAACATTGATGGTAATGCTTTATGCCGGGGCCATTTTCAGCAACCGTAAGTATGGAATTATTGTCGGACTGATTTTGTTTATGCTGTATGCCTATTTCTATACATTGCTACAGTTGCAGTTATATTCGCTGCTGTTCGGCTCCATCGGTATGGCGGTTATGCTTTCGGTAATTATGCTTCTAACGCGGAACCTGCATAAGGAAAGGGATGATGTACATGAAGAATAGCCGGAAATATCTATTGGCAAATAGCCAAAAACATTGTAAATTTGGCTATTTGCACCTTAATGGAATAGTAGCATAATTTCACTAAATTTGCTGTAATACGCATTTCTGATTGTTTTGCAGATTTTTAACTTGCGGTTTTCAACCTATAACCTATTAATTGCATGAAGCATACTTATTTTCAATCCGAAACGAACGCATATTTTGCAGTCCAACCACTGTCGGACTTTTTAACAGGGTACGATTTCAGTAAGCCGCATCCCTGGTTTACCTTGCTGCTGTTCAACTCATTCGGGGGGCAACTGTTTATTGATGACTATGAAGTAGGGTGTGGATCGCCAACGGTAATTTTTCTAACACCTGGTCAGCATTTTATGCTTTCGCCCGGTTCGTCAGGCTCAGGTAATGCAATTTCATTCAACAAAGAGTTTTATTGTGTTGAGTATCACGATAGCGAAGTTTCGTGCAACGGGTTGTTGTTTGTAAATAATTTTTCGCTGGTACAAATCAGTCTCGACAATCAGCAACAAACCATTTACAACAACACTGCAAAAGAAATGGAGGAAGAGTTTGAGGCGAAAGATCCTTTGCTTTCCGAAATGCTGAAAAATCTACTAAAAAACCTGCTTATCCGCTCCAACAGGCTATTCCGCTTGCAAAACAGCGTTGGCGATACCGACAATGTAACTGTCGATTTTGCCCGTAAATTCAGCGAGCTGGTCGAAAAACACTTTAAAGAAACCAAACAGGTGGATGCCTATGCTGATATGATGGGTATTGCCCCGGCTTCGCTTACAAAAAAGTTGCAGAAATACGGGATCGATTCCCCATCGCGTATCATAAAAAACAGGATTATTACCGAAGCAAAGCGACTTTTGATATATACCGATAAATCAGTAAAGGAAATAGCCTTTATAATCGGGTACGAAGATCAGCATTATTTCAGCCGGCTTTTCAGCAAGGAGGTAGGCATTTCGCCAACTGATTATAAGAAACAACACCAAAAAGTATAACAATTCACTATATGTCCATCCTTTAGGAAAGCCTGTCCATTTTTAACACGCTTTTCCCGCTGTACCTTTGTTTCATACAATTTAAAAACCCAAAACCATGAAACTGTACAGCAAATATGCTTCTGAAAAGCTTTTTCCTGCTATGAAAAAAGCTGCAATTCTCCTTTCTCTACTGGCGATTTTTAGTTCCTGCACCAAGGATGAAGCAACCAGCGAACCACCCTTAACAAACGCGACTGCACCTGCATTTACGCTTTCCGCTTTATCCGGAAGCCAGGTTAAACTTTCTGATTATACCAATAAGGTAGTTGTGCTTTTCTTCTTTGGGAATACCTGTCCATCGTGTACAGCTGCAGGGCCAGGTGTTCAGAGCATGCTTGCAGCTCCTTTTGCCTCACGCACCGATTACCAGATTCTGGGACTCGATCAATGGAACGGCAATTCGGCCTCAGTTCAGGCATTTAAAACTGCCACCGGGGTTACTTTTCCCTTATTATTGGATGCTTCAGCCGTTGCTGCCAGTTACAAAACTACCTACGACCGTATTGTGGTTATTGATAAAACAGGTAAGATTGTATTTTCAGGAACCCAGGGAGTTGCCGGTGATATAGCAACTGTGAAAGCACTTGTGGAAAC
>JBBSDG010000566.1:0-2567 GCA_038249635.1 Bacteroidales bacterium
CATTTCGGCCATTGTGAATTTTATAGTATTTTCACCATATCCGAAAAAAATGAAATAACCAAAATCACTACAATTCCTTCCGTTCAGGGATGTGGATGTAAATCAAATATTGCCGGAGTTCTGGCAGCCGACGGGGTTACAGTTATGCTTGCAGGTGGAATTGGTGGCGGTGCCATAAACGTGCTGAACAATGCCGGAATTGATGTGATACGCGGCTGCGAGGGAGATGCTGCCGAAGTGGTGAAGAGCTTCATGGCAGGTTCAATCAGCGACAGCGGCGAAAGTTGTCACCAGCACGAAAACCACAATCAAGCTGGCGAAGGGCATAGTTGCAGTCATAATTAAACCCGCTTTATCCCGAAATAAGCGAAAAGAGCATTATACTTTTATTTTATTTTACGGAAGAGGTTATTCAAATGAGTAGCCTCTTTTATTTTTATTATCGGACATACAGAACTATTTATAGCAACTTTTATTCTTCCTTTCCATCTTTTCTCAACCTGATAAAAAGCAAACCTGGATAAGGAAGGAATATTAAATTTTATACCTGGCCGCTGGTTTTTCACTTTTCATGTGTCAATATACCAGCGATAAAATTTTCATGCGTAACCAGTACAACGTCAAATTCAATAATCAATCTACTCTCTATGAAAAAAAATCTTCTCATTTTCACTGTGATTGTTTTCATGGCAATCATTTCAAAGGGTCAGATCAACCTGGAATACACATATAACGGTGTTTCGGCCACGTACATCAACCTCCCGGTTTCGGGTTATAAATATTATGTAATGGATGTGGCCAACAAACAGTGCCGACTGTATAATAACGATCATTCTTTATGGAAAACGGTTAACCTAAGTATCCCGGCAAATTATTACCTGTGCGACATCCAGTATGTAACCGAAAATCTGTTTAACACGGATAATTCTATTGAACTTTTGTATGTTTCGTATAACTACAACTCATTATCAGGGTATTACACCTACGATACCCGGATTGCCACCGAAACCGGAACCGTGCTTTTAAGTGTTCCAGGGGGTGGTTATTCGATGGTTTATCCGGCACAAACCGGGTCGAAACTATTTGTTTGGGTTTACGATTACTCGCTTCCGGTTTACACAGTAAGTACGCTGATATATTCCATTCCGGGGCAGGTTACAACGGCGTTAAAAACATTGCAAACAGCGAAATCAGCCTCATTGCAACAAGCATTTCCAAATCCATCAGGAGGAATAGTTACCATACCATTCACCTTGCCCGAAAATGTAAATCAGGCGGAGCTGAAGTTATACAGTTCGAACGGTAACCTTATAAAGACATTTGTAATTGATCATTCTTTCAATAATCTCACAATTCAAACAAACAACTTTCCATCAGGCATGTACTTTTACAGAATTGAATCGGGTAGTTTTAAATCTGATTCCTATAAATTAGTGTTAAGCAGATAGAAATGGCAGCCTCTGCACAAGCGAGAAAAAACTTATTTAACTTTTCGCGCTGGTTTTTCAATTGTTGTGTGTCTGTATATTAAAGAATTTAACCAATCACCTAAAATCATTAATCATGAAAACAATCGGAAAATTGATCTCAGTATCCTTGCTCTTGCTTTTTATAGCAACTCAGGGTCAGTCACAAAACAACAATACTGCAACGTCGGATAAGGTGCAGAAAAAGGGAAAAACCACTGCAACAGCCACCCGCGGTAACTTTGTTGACAAGGACAACAATGGTGTATGTGATAATTTCGGAACACGCCAGGGAGCAGGCAGAGGAGCCAACTTTGTTGATAAAAACGGAGACGGGAAATGTGATAATTTCGGAACACGCCAGGGAGCAGGAAGAGGAGCCAATTTTGTTGATAAAAACGGAGACGGGAAATGTGATAATTTCGGAACACGCCAGGGAGCAGGCAGAGGAGCCAACTTTGTTGATAAAAACGGAAACGGCATTTGCGACCATCGCCAGGACGGCAAACAAGGAAAAGGTAATAACTGTAAGTATGGAAAAGGCAACAAAAGTGGTAAAGGACATGGCTGTTGCGGACGCGGATATGGTTACGGCAGGCAGCAGGTTTCAGAACCCAAGTCATAACAATTCTAAATTTACCCGTAAAACTTTTTTGTCTCACTAAGAGATTGGAATGTTATATCTTTGGTAGAAAACCGATACTATACTACATTTAATTTGTATGTAAGAAAAAAATACAAAAGAATAACTTTTCCAACCCCTCTTTTAAACTGACTTGATGTCTGACCAGGAATTAATAGAAGGATTACTGAGCCGTGATAAACTGGTTATAGCGCAACTTGTAAGCAAGTATCATAAACAGGTTATCAAAACGGCTTATTATTTCCTTAAAAGTATGGATGATGCCGAAGATCTTGCCCAGGATGTCTGCATCGAGATCCTTGAATCAGCAGGAAAGTTTAAAGGCGATTCCACATTCTCAACCTGGATTTACAGGATAACTGTCAATAAATCGCTGAATTTTATCCGGAAACGCAAAAGGAGTCAGTTAATGGAGAATATTGAAAATCTGTTTCGGAAATCAACCAACAGTAACCAGC
>JBBSDG010000567.1:0-2547 GCA_038249635.1 Bacteroidales bacterium
ATTTCCTGGCGAATAATTATGAAGATATTAAGAAATACCTATTTATTGCCGTTACCGGGATTGTTGCTATTGTAGTTTTGGCGGGACATATCAATGCCCTGAACCCGAGAGTTACCAGGCTGGATATGAAAATTAACAAGAAAGCAGGTTCTATGAAAACCCTTCATATTGCCGCTGCTTCGGATATTCATTTGGGAACGCTGGTAGGTCCGCGGCGAACGGCCAATCTGGTGCAGATGCTAAACGATTGCTATGCCGATGTAATTTTACTGGCAGGCGATATTGTAGATGAAGATCTAGCGCCTGTTATTCACAATGATCTTGGTCGTTCCTTGTTAAAGCTAAAAGCTCCGCTTGGCGTATATGCCATTACCGGTAACCACGAATATATTGGCGGTGCCGAAGCTGCCGTAAAATACCTTGGCGAGCATGGTATCAAAATGCTTCGCGATACGGCAATTAAGATAAATGAGAGTTTTTACCTTGCCGGCCGCAACGACCGCGATTCAAAACGTTTCAGTTCGAAGGAACGGAAAAGCCTTGAGGATGTGCTGCAAGGTGTTGACCGCACATTACCTGTAATTATGATGGATCATCAGCCATTTAATTTTCAACAGGTTGTGGATGCAGGAGTAGATTTTCAGCTTTCGGGGCATACACATCACGGACAGTTATGGCCTTTCAATTATATTACCAAAGCCATTTACGAAGTGAGCTGGGGATACAAACAAAAAGATAAATCCCATTTTTATGTTTCGAGTGGGTACGGCGGCTGGGGACCACCAGTGCGTAGCGGGAACAGGCCCGAAATAGTGGATATTTATATCACTTTTGAATAAAAAAAATGAGCCTTGAATCAGCCTTTATCCAATCACCGGTCGGAGTCCTTGAAATAACCGGAAGCGCTGATGGAATCCGGTCAATAGTATTTATTAATGAGGCTATTGAACCGACGGAAATCCCCACGGTTATTCAGGATTGTGTAAGTCAAATGAATGAATATTTTGCCGGTTCGCGTCATCAATTTAATTTGATGCTTGATCCTGTTGGAACTGATTTTCAATTAAAAGTCTGGAAACAACTTCAAACCATCCCTTTCGGTAAAACCATCTCTTACCTCGATCTGGCAAGGCTTACCGGAAGCGAAACCAATACCCGCGCTGTAGGCAATGCCAATGGTAAAAATAAAATCAATATTGTAGTTCCCTGCCATCGTGTTATTGGCAGCAACGGCAAGCTTACTGGCTACGGTGGCGGTTTGTGGCGAAAGGAAATTCTTCTGAAACTGGAAATGGGAGATTCGATGCCGGGACTATTTGCCGGCTTTGTATAAAAGCAGCCTGAAACAGTTATTAAAGGTGTCTGATTATTATTTCTAAAAGCCTTACTTCTTTTTATTACGCCTGAAATCCCAGGGAGATTGCGGAGTGCTTTGGCGCCACAAACCTGTTTTGTTAGCCTTTGCTTCATCTTCAAGTTTTGCCAGTTCGGGATCCGCATTGTATTCTTTGTAGTGCCATGCCATACCTAACCTGATCATCTCCTTATTCAAACAAACATCACCCATGTAAACATTAGCCAGTGTGCGGCCATAGGTGTCGAGACCGAGTTTTTCAATCCGTACTTCTTTTTTAAAGCAAAGACCTACAATCACCATCTTGGCACTATCACCATACGCCTGATCCAGTTCGGGGCAATCAATACCCTCAAGCCGCACTTTAAGTTGTTTATCACTAGCTGTTGATACTACGATTGTATCTCCGCTGTAAACTCCTATAACTTTTGCTTTAAATGAATCATTCAAAGTGAGCAGCGAAAACAGAACAAGCAAAACTAAAGTTTTCATTTTTTCAATATTTTAAGTACTGGGTTTATTCAATCATACCAGGATTGAAGATGGTATAAGAGCTATTTGACTTTGGCGCATTTAGCATTACTCTTTTGACCGGTTAATTATCCTGCTTGTCCGGTTCGTATATTTGTTTGTGCTGTAAACAATATTTCGAACCTTTTATGGCTGGTCTGCTGCATCTTTTTCCCGTATTTGTAATTGCTATGCATTGCAAATCTACAGGAGCCTTTTCAATTGATTTAGATGGCGATACAGCCTTAGTTGTGGCCGATGCTGCAGGTTTTGCTACTACCGGTTTTGCTGCTGGTTTTACTGCTTCCGCTTTTGCTGCGGTTGCCTTTGCTTCCGGTTTCGATTCTTTCATTTTGGTTAAATCTCCTATCTGTATTTCAAGCCACGAGATTTCATCATCCTGAAATTTATTCTGAGCCGTCAAAGTGTCTAACAAACTCGTCAACGAATCCACTTTTGCTGATAACTCGCTGAGTTCAGTGCTTTGCCCCATATTAAACCTGGAGCATGAACTCATAATCAAAAGGGAAATCCCTAAAAGCAGAAATATGTTTTTCATAATCAAATGAATTAAAACATAAAAGTACTTAATAAAAGTCTCCAAAAGCAAAATTATTTTTTTGAAAATACTTATTGGAGTCATTTTTAACAAAAATAGTGAGGGATTGTTTGGCTTTTCAAAA
>JBBSDG010000568.1:0-2545 GCA_038249635.1 Bacteroidales bacterium
ACTATAAATCCGGGATTGGGTTCTTCGCCTACTTCTAATTTGTTGTATTTGAGCAGATGCTGGAGTTTTACGCATTTTTCCTGGGAAATAGAAAACATAGTATCGCCTTTTCTGACTTTATATGTTTCTTCGGAATTGTATCTTTTTTTTGCTTTCAGATAGAGTATCTGCCCGGGAAGTATTTTATCGCCTTCGCGTAAGTCATTATGCCTGTAAACCTGGAAAGTGATAATTCTGAATTCTTTGGCAATAGTGTACCAGGTATCGTCTTTTTTTGCAAAAATAAAAGGCTTGTCGTAATTATCATAAACCTTTCGCCCTTTATCTGAAGTATATAAAACCTTGAAATCGGATGCAACCGGCATATTGTAGTTTTTGCGGAAAAGAATACGACCTTCGTTGGTAATATTTTTCTTCTCATTAGTAATTGCCTGACTGAGTTCCTGGTTTGCATCATGAGTAGCACCTTTAACCGGGCGATGTGCTTTAGGGGTTGTAATTTTCTGCACTTGTTTTACTTCTTCATCGGCCTCGTTAATAGCTATATCTTCTGAATGGGCATCGGTATTATCGAGCAGGTATAGTTTGTTGGCTTCAATTAACCGAATCAGAATATTGGGATAATCGGGATTGGTAGCATAACCGGCCTGTTTCAGACCTCTGGCCCAGCCTTTGTAGTCGGTGAGAGGAAGCGTGAAAAGTGCAGAATAACGCTGCCGTGTGCTTAGAAAAAGGGAATGGTCGCGGTAAGATTCATCCACGGATTTATACTTACGGAAACATTCTTTTTCTTTATCATCATCGTATAAAAAAGTGTCACCGAGCCAGCTGTTCTGGCATTTAATGCCAAAATGATTGTTTGTTTCGATTGCAAGTACACTTTTTCCGCAGCCACTCTCAATCATTCCCTGAGCCAGGGTTATGCTGGCAGGAATTTTATATAACTGCATTTCCCTGATTGCAATCGATTTGTACTTTTTAATATATGCTCCGTAATCAGAATTGACAAGCTGCTGCGCAGTTAAGAAGTTAGACAGAAGTAGTAAAATGGAGAGAATAGGTATTCGCAGTCTCATAAAAATATCGTTTTGATTTGCAATATTACAAAATTCGTGCTTTACTTGAGTGTTTTCAATTGGCGGATAGTAATAAAACTGAGGTTTTGGCTGTTCTCTGAATGTTTATGAAAATATTTTATGAAAATTGTCGAAACAACTATTACATAGTATAATTTTGTAGCATTGATTGAAGAGTAAATAAAAATGTTTATAAACTTCAAGATGTAATTTGATTAGCTTTAGTTTTCTGGTTAATAATTTGGTTAATAATTTGGTTCAGAAGTCCCTGCCGCAAGCGGGGATTTTTGTTTTATTATAAGCTTATTTATCAGCCTTTACCTGCACGGTGAAGGTTTTCCGGTGAAAAGCACTAAAACCCAGGTTTATGATAGCTTTGCGATGTTCCAATGTCGGATAGCCTTTATTTCTATCCCAACCGTAAATAGGGTATGACTCATGAAGTTTAACCATATATTCATCGCGCCAGGTTTTTGCAAGTACCGAAGCTGCCGCGATTGAAAGATAAAGACCATCACCTTTGATGATACACTCATGCGGTATATCCTGATATGATTTAAAGCGATTACCATCAACAAGTATCAGTTCAGGAATAAAGGCAAGTTGTGCCAAAGCCTTATGCATAGCCAATACCGAAGATTTTAGAATATTTATTCTGTCAATTTCATGATTATCAACTATTCCAACAGCCCAGGCCAACGCATCTTTTTCTATGATTTTTCGCAACTTATCCCGTTGACTGGCAGTAAGTTTTTTCGAATCATTTAAATCTGAATTCACATAGTTGGCCGGCAAAATAACTGCAGCGGCAAACACAGGCCCCGCCAGGCAACCCCGGCCAGCTTCGTCGCACCCGGCTTCGATAAGGGAATCAGTGAAAGAAGATTTTAACATTCCGGTAAATTTGGTTGATCCATCTGTTTACACCTTCAACTAATTTCTGTTAACTGTTAACAGCCACCACCAGGTAAACCCGCATAACAACCAAAAGCAATAAGCAGGCTTTACACCTTTAACTATTTTCTATTTCCCATTAACTGCTAACAGCCATCACAAGGTAAACCCGCATAACAACCAAAAGCAATAAGCAGGCGAGGGCAAGTATTTCGAACCAGAATGGCCTTTTGATCATGGTAAAGCTCCCTGTTACGAAGAAGGAAAGTGGTAAAACAAACAAATAGTTTGCAGAAAGTATTGGCCAGCCTGACAACAAGGTTGCAATGAGTACAGTTATACTGAAGTTAAATAAAACCCATGACCTTCGCCTGAGGCTAATAAGTTTATCATTCATAATATTCAGAACGGCTACCATGGTAACTACCATTAAGAATGCTGAAACTGAAAGCCAGATTGTATCAATTGTTGAAATCCTGGGCGGAAGAATAAGATTTACTAATGATCCGGCTAAATGTTCAAGGCCTTTTTGCAGATCATCATTCCAGAATAACCAACTGAAATAATAGATGAAT
>JBBSDG010000569.1:0-2545 GCA_038249635.1 Bacteroidales bacterium
TTTGTGGATGAATGGTCAACGATACTGCTGATGCATGGCGCTATGTCCAATCGTTTTGACAAGGAACAATTTTTCAAGCTACTCTATACACAAACTGAACCCGAAATAGAACCGGGAAAAGGATTTATGTATTGCAATTCTGATTTTGGTTTATTGCGATTGATTATGGAAAAAGCTTCCGGGAAAAGCCTACCCGACTGGATAAACCAACGAATATTCGAGCCTTTAAAAATGAATAGCACACGAATGCAAAAAAATTCTCTAGATATTGTCCCCAACCTTGCGACAAAATATTCTGAAAACGGAAATGGTTTTAAAAAAGAAAACGTGCAAAAGACATCTCCGGGAGGAAACTATTTTATTCTTACCTGTGGCGAAGATCTTGAAAAATGGTCGACCGCTATAAGCAACACAAATTCTGAGTTTAACGCTGCGTTCGAAATGTTATTGAAAAATGTACGCATGATACCCGGCAAAAAGAATCACTTTGTAACAGGCTATAGTATTGATACCCTTAATGGTCACAGGGTCATAATTCATGAAGGTGTTAATGGTGAAAATTATCTTAGCCGTATTCCTTCCAAAGGATTGGCGATTATAACTTTTGGCAATATAGATGGAGAAGGTTTTTCAGAGCAAAATAAACTTCTGCGTGAGTATCTGATGCAGGTGAAAAAGCCTCCTTTTGTCAAACCAGTTTTTGTAACAAAGCCAATCCCTATAACAGAAGCATCGTTAAAAAAATATGAAGGAGCGTATCGTTGGCTAAACCAGGTATCGTGGCAAAGTTATAATGAACTCAGAAGGTTGAGTGATTTTTATGTAGAGGATGGTAAACTAAAAGCAAGATATAGTGGAAATTATGTTATTGAACTTACTCCCGTAGGTAAAGATCTGTTTTATTACGAGGAAGGATTTGGTCTGCAAATAAAATTTATTCAGCCTGATGGAAATGTACCAATGAGGGTGACAGTAGATTATGATGATGGCTATCCGTGTGAAATCATGGAGAAAGAGGATAAACAATGGCAACCCTCGGCCGAAGACTTGAATAAGTATCAGGGAAAATATTATAGTAAACACCTTGATTATTATTGGAATTTCGAATTGAGTGCGGAAGGCAAAATGGTTTTGAAAAGAGCGACCATGCCCGATGCGATTATTAAACCCGATGGCGAAAACCAATTTCACTACATTGCCGAGAAGGCGCCAGGGGCTGGGTTTGATCAATGGATACTTTTTAATAAAGATACTCAGGGTAAGGTGATCGGGTTAACCGTTTGGTCAGCCAGGGTAATGCATCATCGGTTTGATAAAATAAAAGATTAAAGCCATGACAGAAATTAAACGAAAATGATAAATTTGGAAAGTAGCACCATTTTATTACTAGCCTTGTTTTCAGCACAACCATTTTTAGGAGTGGGACAAAGTACAAGAAATATCGATAGTGCCAAAGTGAAACAACAAAACTTTTCCTTAGAACGCAAATGGCTGGAAGCAGAAAAACAGGTGATAGATAGCATGTATAAAAACATAAGTGCCATACGTACGGACAGTATATATTTAGATTCTATTAAATTAGAAGATGCAAATGTGGAAATGTAAAATAACACTGCTTAGTAAATTTCATTGTTCACACTTATAAAAATAAAAAGCCCCCCATTTTGTATTAGCTTAATAATTGAAAAGTAAAACTAAATAAAACTTACAATGACAAATAGAAAAGAAAACGTTGTTTGGATAACAGGTGCTTCGTCTGGTATTGGCAAAGCTATGGCCTTTGAGTGGGCAAGATTAGGGTATAAAGTAGTGCTATCTGCAAGACGTAAAGAATTATTAGAGGAGATTGCTCTTGAGATCAAGCATTCGGGTGGAGAAGCATTGGTAGTTCCGGTTGATATAATGGAAGAAGAATCCATAGAAAATGCTGTGCAAAGTATCATAACCACTTGGGGTCGTTTAGATATTGCTGTGGCCAATGCTGGGTTTGGTGTTTTTGGAAGCATAGATAAGTTGGGTGCAAAAGATTGGAACAGGCAATTACAAGGTAATGTAACCGGGTTAGCATTGACGGTAAAATACGCCCTGCCACATTTGAAGCAACACCAGGGTCGCATTGGTTTAGTGGGCAGTGTAGGAGCTTATCTTCCTAATCCTAATGTGGGAGCCTATGGTGCTTCAAAAGCTGCTGTAGGTTCAATTGGTCTCACATTGCAGGCTGAATTAAAGGGTACCGGTGTGAGTTGTACTACTGTGCATCCAGGATTTGTTGTGTCGGAGATTGCCAGAGTTGACAATGAAGGCGTTTGGCATCGGGAACGTACAGACCCACGTCCATCAAATTTAATGTGGCCAACGGATAAAGCTGCGAAAGTTATGGTGAAGGCCATAATGCAGCGAAGACGAAATTATGTTTTCACAACCCACGGGAGAGTTTTGGTTTGGTTGCAGCGGTGGTTTCCTGCCTTGGTAAGAACGATAGTTTTAAAAGGTCCAAAACCTGAATAAAAAAAATAGGTCGTAATCTGACTGTAACCAATGAAAA
>JBBSDG010000570.1:0-2537 GCA_038249635.1 Bacteroidales bacterium
CTATTGTAAGGAAAAACATCGATACGTGATCGCCGCCTGCGGATAACAGTATTTTTGCCTTTTTTATGGATAAAAGGATTTACGAACCATTTGATCCAGAGCCGGGGTTTGGGTCTGCGTGGCGGGGATATAAGCCAAAGGGTAAATGCTTTGGTTTTGGGATTTGACTTGAGTTTTTGTGCTATTTCCATGATATTGAGTCGTAAATCGTTATTTCGAAACTAATTCTATTGCCTTGCTGATTTCATTTACATTGTTTTCCCAGGTATGGCTGCTTGCAAGCTCACGTCTTGATTTTTCCTTCTCAACGGTATTTTCTGAAAAGGCTAACTCAATTAAATCAATATAATCCTGGTGGGTAACAGCCAGATAAGTATAATCCCTGAAGTATTCCATCGCTTCGGTAGCCGTTGCAAGAGTGGGTTTTCCCATGGCCAGGTATTCATCAATTTTTCGCGGATAATTTCCAATTGTTGCATCATTAACCAGTTGTGGATTAATGCATATATCAAAACCCTTGATGTATTGAGGAAGAACAGATGAATCGCGGGAACCTAAGAAATGAATATTCGATATTCCATGCAATTCCGAGTTTTTAAATGCATCATCTTCCGGACCGACAAGAACAATATTCCATTTCGGACGTTGATTTGCAATGTAGGCTAACAATTTAATATCCAGTCTGCGTGCTGAGAGCGCCCCTACATATCCGATAACCGGATGTGAAAAGGGGTGGAGGTCTTCGGCCGGTGAAATCTGGTTTTCAATGTCATTGAACAATGAAACATCGCAGCCCTGTCCAACCATATATGAATGGCGGTTAAATTGCTGGCCATATTTCGCATATAAAGTTGAATTATTGACAACTACATCGGCTTTACCTATCAATTCAGGCTCGGTTCGTACTCCATGTTTACGCCAATAAGGATTCCTGGTCAGGTAATCGCGCATGTAATACACATAGGTTTTAGGTGAAATCAATTCCTTTAGATACAGTCCCAGGAACATAG
Organism: Bacteroidales bacterium; assembly: GCA_038249635.1. Taxonomy (GTDB): domain Bacteria; phylum Bacteroidota; class Bacteroidia; order Bacteroidales; family UBA4417; genus UBA4417. Next base: position 1,011 of record JBBSDG010000570.1, read on the forward strand.
AGCTGTCATTAAACAGTATAATGTCCTTGAACCCCAGGCGGACTATTGCTGACCTGATAGCGTTTGCAAATAACCTGTTGTTACGTTTATTCAGCATATCAAAGAGCCACGGGTTTTTAATCCAGTTTATCGATTCTACCAATCCGACAGGGTTTAGATTCCAAATTTTTTCATCCATTTGCACCAAATCGGGTTCGAGCCCTTTTTGCACCTTGATCCGGTGTTGAATTTTAGCGGTGTTCTTTTCCTTATATCTTGAAATACGGTCGAGTGGCGGATTTACATAAAGCACCCGGTTGCTTTTTGAGAATTCCAGAGCTATATTTTTGCAATTGCTTCCAATCTCAATATCCCAGGCCTGAATACCAATTACAACAATATCTCGGTCATGTATCATAATTCAATTATTTATAGGGTTGTCTATTTGATTTCAGTATTCATTTCACGATAAATTTCCAGCACATGCTGCGCCATAGCTTTCCACGAGAATTTTGCTGCCTGTACAAATCCTTTACTGATCATTTCGGCTTTTAATTTTTTGTCGGCCATAATACGAACCATGGCTGCCGTAATTTCCTCCGGCTTATAGGGATCAATAAGCAAGGCAGCATCACCGGCTACTTCGGGCATTGACGAAGTATTGGATGTAATTACAGGAACGCCGCAGGCCATGGCTTCGAGCATGGGTATTCCGAAACTTTCGCGGAGCGAAGGGTACAAAAATACTTCGCTCTGGCTGTAGATTGCAGGCAGATCAGTATTTACAACATACCCGGTTAATATAATCCGGTTAATTAAAGCGGTGTCCCCGATTTCGTCGAGAAGTTGTTCGAGTTCGTATTGATCGTAATCCAGCATAACCAGGTGCATATCGTTACCGGTGTGTTTCAGGAAGTCAGAAAAAGCTTTCAGCACGCCTTTGGTATTTTTCTTTGGGTCGGTATTGCCAAGAAAAAAGAAATAGCGGCCTGGCAAATGGTATTTTTCATTAACCCTGTGTAATTCAACCTGGTCGGTTACAGGCTTAAAATGACCGCTCACACCGTTATAAACAGCCACAAGTCTGGTATCGTTACCAATTCCGAAAAACTGCGCAATCCGGTTCTTTTCAAAATTAGAAACGGTGATTATTTTCCGGCTTTTTTTAATAACCCATGGAACAAACATACGGCGGTAAGCATTGCCGAATTTCTGGTAATTGGTTCCACTTCCCTGAAGTATCTTCAGATAACTGCTTTCCATATAAATAATATCATGCAAAGTTACCACCAGCGGTATCGAAGTAAAAACCGGCGCAGTATTGCTGGTACAATGCAGAATCTGGCAACCGGCTTTTTGGGCAGCCCGTGGTAATGCAATTTGTTCCCAGAAAGGATAAAACCCGGTTTCTATCTCAACAATTTTGAAATTGGCGGTTTCCTTTATGGCCAGGTTATCCTCGTCGGGCTTGATAAAGAGTACATACTCATTTTCCGAATCTATTAACTGTAGGTTGCGGATGAGTTCGAGCGCAACCATATCCATTCC
>JBBSDG010000571.1:0-2537 GCA_038249635.1 Bacteroidales bacterium
AGCGCTGTAAACAAGGTTTGCTGTGGCTTTAAAATCCTGTTGTTTCAGATAGGTTCTGGAACTGATGGTTCCCGGGAAGAGGAAAGTCCACATTCCTTCTTTTAAATAGGCACGGCGTTCGCCGGTGAGTTTCACCATTTTTGCCGGGTCAAGCTGCTTTTCAGCATCTTTCCAGAATTCTTCGAGGCTGCAATGCTCAATTTCATATTTGCCTTTAAAGAGTTTTTTGGCATCTTCAATGATCTGCGATTCGAGCGGATGAGCTACCGAAATATCGTGCCCGTGCATAGCCAGGAAATTGTCGGTGGTAAAATGAGCGCCTTCGCGTAGAACCATGTCCTCAATGGCTTTTTTTAACTGGCTTTTGTCGTAATTAACTGCCGGATCTTTCAAATCAAAGGACGGATCGAAACCCGAAATGGAATCCGCAAAACGCATGGGTATTTCATCAAACTCGCCCCAGTTGTATGTTTTATCGAAAACTGTCCCTCGTGTAACTGCCCTGTGAACCTGGTAGTACCAGTTGTAACGGGCATAAACTGCAAAGCGGCTGGCCAGCACCGAAGTGCCGTCGGGAGCCTTCCAGATGTATTCGGCATCGGCTTCATGATGCGAAATACCACGATAAAACATCATTTTATCCAATCCAAAGTCCTTCAATATCTGCGGAAGCTGACCGGTTTGGCCCCACGAAGAAGGTGTGTAGGCGACGGTTCCGGTTTTACCGCCATATTTTTCAACGGTTTTGCGTCCCCAAATGAGATTCCTTACAAGCGACTCATGACCGATACTGAATTCCTCAGCCAGAGTGTAATACGGCCCGGCAACGAGCCTGCCTTGCTGAATAAGTTTTTCAACTAGCGGCTTTCTTTCCGGGCGCATTTCGAGGTAGTCGTCGAGTAAAATCGAATGGCCGTCGAGCGTAAATGAATGGTACTTAGGATCTTTATCGAGAATGTCGAGCGTTACGTCCATCATTTCCAGAAGGTTGCGCCTTGTCTTCTCGAACGATTGCCTGAATTCCCTGTCCCAGTGTGTATTGGAGACTACTTTTATTTTTTTGATATGCGAGCCGTCTTTATTGATTGTCATGCGTATTTCTTATTTAGCTTTATAAAATTCGGGTATTGAAATGTCGGTTCCATTGCCATCAATCAGGTAGTCGATACCGTAAATTTTGAGTTTTATGGATTTGCCATCGGTTTTAAAGTTTACCGTTTCCTTTTTTACCGATATGGACAGAAGAACTCCCTGGTAAATAATCCGGAAGGAGAATGATTTCCAGATTTTAGGAATGGAAGGGGCAAATACCAGCACATCGCCATCGCTACGCATACCGCCGTATCCGTAAACAATGTTCATCCAGGCGGCTGCAATGGAAGTGGTATGAAGGCCTTCGCGGGTATTTCGGTTGTAATTGTCGAGATCGAGACGGGTGGCGTAATTGAAAAATTCGAATGCTTCTTCGTGTTTGCCTAATTCGGCTGCCAGGATTGAATGAACGGATGGTGAAAGTGAAGATTCGTGAATGCAGCGTGGCTCGTAGTACTCGTAATTTATCTTTTTTGTTTCGAGGCTGTATTGCTGGCTGAAAAAGAAGAGGAACAGCAGCACGTCCGGCTGTTTGATCATGTCGTAACGGTAAATGCGTGGCAATGTCCAGTTATCGTAAAGCGGGAAATCGGTTACCGGAATGGAATGAATATCCAGGTGCGGCAACAGGAAATAAGCTTCGTGCTGTTCGTAAATGCCGGTTGTTTTATCCATCGGGATAATCATTTTATCAGCCATTTTCTTCCACTCAGCAAGGTCGTTATCCGATATCTTTAAATCGGTTAGCAAACTTTTTATTCTTTCCGGATCAGCAAGCTGCATTTTTTGAATTACATCCATGGTGTACTCGAAAGTAAATTTAGCAAGCACATTGGTGTAGGCATTGTTATTCACGAAAGTGTGGAATTCGTCGGGGCCCATAACACCGTAAAATCCGAATCCGCCTGTTGGCGACCAGTTGCCGCGACTGGCGTGCATCTTGCTGATTTGCAAAAGCAATTCAATTCCTTTGCCATAAACCAGGCTGAGGTCGCCGCAAATTTTCTGATAATGCCAGATGGCGTAAGCTATGGCTGCATTAATGTGAATTTCGAGATTGCCGTGCCACCACACCGGGCAGCTCTCGGTTCCGTCGATGGTGGACATGGGAAAACTGGCGCCTTTGCAATCCTGTTCTTTGGCCCATGCCAATGCCTGTGGAAGTGTGTGATAACGATACTCAATCAGGTTTTTGGCGGCCGCAGGGTTATTGAACAGGTAGAAGGGAAGACAGTAGGTTTCGCTGTCCCAGAATGTATGGCCGCTATACTGTTCGCCGGTAAGTCCTTTGGCGCCGATGTTGTTAGCCGCATCCTGCCCGTGATAAGTTTGATGAAGCTGGAAAATACAAAATCGTATTCCCTGCTGGTTTTCGTCGTCGCCTTCGATGGTTATATCCAGTTTTTCCCAAACCTCTTTCCAGTATTCAGTATGTTTTTTAAGCA
>JBBSDG010000572.1:0-2534 GCA_038249635.1 Bacteroidales bacterium
AATGCATGCACTGATATTACCGGTTTCGGACTTGCAGGGCATCTCAGCGAAATGACACGCGGAAGTCAGGTGGATGCCGAAATAGACTTCATTTCGCTGCCATTCATGAGCCAAGTGAAAGAACTGGCGCTGGCAGGAGCTATTCCCGGAGGAACCCGTAATAACCTTCAATTTTATAAGGAATGGATAAACTGGAAAGCCTTACTTTCCGAAACCGAGAAACTTATGTTCTGCGATGCCCAGACTTCCGGCGGATTGCTGGTATCGGTTCCTGAAAAGTATAAAGATCAGGTTTTGAATGAATTGTCAGAGCAAGGGGTTGAATGTGCAGTTGTAATTGGTCGTATCACCGGAAAGGGTCATGGAATTATCAATGTTGTTTAATTGCCGTGTACAATCTTTATGAGGAGTTTTAAAGTCTTAATTATTAATTTTTTAAAACAATTTAAAAATTGGTTTACCAGATTGCCACTTATGGTGAAACGGCTGGTTTTTGCATTGCTGGCTTGCCTTGTATTATTTCTTAGTATTGACCTTATTTTTCCGGTTCACACTCCTATCAGGTATTCACAACTGATTCTTTCGGATGACCATAAATTACTGAATGCCTCACTGTCATCAGATCAGCAATGGCGGATGAAAGCTGAAATCAAAGAGGTTAATCCGCTGCTGATCAAAACTATGATTTACAAGGAAGACCGATGGTTCAGGTTTCATCCCGGCGTAAATCCAATCGCAATCACAAGAGCGCTGTGGCAGAATATAACGAGTCACAAACGGGTTTCCGGAGCTTCGACCATTACTATGCAGGTAATCCGGATGCTGGAACCCCGCGAACGAACGCTCACAAATAAACTTATTGAGTGTTTCAGAGCCTTTCAGCTAGAACTTCATCATTCAAAAAACGAAATCCTTGAACTGTATATCAATCTTCTTCCTTTCGGAGGAAATATACAGGGAGTAAAAGCGGCATCCTTTCTTTATCTGGACCAGGAACCTCAGGCTTTGAGTCTTGCTCAAATTGTAACGCTTGCCATTATTCCCAACGACCCCAATCACCTTCGCCTTGGAAACGGCAACGACAAGATCATTAGAGAGCGAAATTTCTGGTTGCAAAAACTCAGCACGTACGGTATTTTTGATAAAAAAAGCCTGGATGATGCACTTATAGAGCCACTTACGGCTAAACGTTTTGATGCACCGAAGCAAATTCCTCATCTGGCTCGCCTGCTTTCGGGAAAATATCCCGGCAGCCCTGTTATCAAGACGTTTATAAATCAGCGTTTACAGGATTATGCCGAAAACACTTTAAGCGATCAGGTGATTATGTACCGCGGAATGGGTGTAGGAAATACTGCTGTTGTTTTGATTGATAATCGCACACATGCAGTTGTTGCGTATGCTGGTTCGGCTGGATTTGGGGATAATCAATTCCAGGGACAGGTTGACGGGGCATCTTCTCTTCGATCGCCGGGAAGTGCGCTGAAACCATTTCTCTATGCTTTGGCTATGGATCGCGGACTGATAACGCCCAAAACAATTTTGCAGGATATTCCGCAAAATTTCAACGGTTACCGGCCACTCAATTATGATGAAACTTTCAGAGGCCGGCTGGCGGCTTCACAAGCTCTGGCTTTGTCGCTCAATATTCCGGCTGTGGACCTTGCAAACAGGGTTGGCGTTGAACTTTTTAATGAGAAACTGAGTCGTGGCGGGCTTAAATGGATAGGCGAACGTAAAAAAACACTCGGGCTTTCGGTAATCCTGGGTGGCTGCGGAGTTACTCTTACTGAACTCACTAATCTGTATTCGTGCCTGGCCAATGGTGGAATCAAATATCCTTTGCGTTTTACATCCGATGATAAATATATTGAACCCGATACTCTTTTTAGTCCGCAATCGGCATGGATGATCAACGAAATACTTACCGGATTGAAACGACCCGATCTGCCTAATAATTTTGAAAATTCGGTGAATCTTCCACATATCGCCTGGAAAACGGGAACTTCGTACGGGCGACGCGATGCCTGGAGTTTTGGCTATAATCCTGATTATACGGTGGGTGTATGGGTTGGCAATTTCGATGGCACAGGTATTCCCGAACTTTCGGGTGCCGATTTTGCAACTCCAATTCTTTTTAAAATCTTCAACTACCTCACTTACAATCAGAAAGCAACCTGGTTTAAACGACCTGCCGGACTCGATTTCAGGCTTGTATGCAGCGAGTCGGGTTTGCCGCCCGGCGAATCGTGTACCAACCTGGTTATGGACGATTTTATCCCTGCCGTTTCTCCCAACCGGAAATGTGATCATCTTACATCCGTTTTTGTAAATGAAGCAGGTACTATCTCCTACTGCCGCTCTTGCCTGCCACAAGCCGGCTATCGTACTGATTTTTACCCGAACCTGAGTCCAGGACTGATCGCTTTCTATGAGGATGAGCAAATTCCCTACCGGAAAATACCTCCGCATAATCCATTGTGCAACAGGGTATATCATAACGACAGCCCGATAATTACGTCTCTCGCCGATGG
>JBBSDG010000573.1:0-2520 GCA_038249635.1 Bacteroidales bacterium
AAAATCAGCATTTCCCGACTTTTCGGAGTGGACTCAACTATTAAACTTATTTCCCAAGAATCTTTTTCTCGATAGCAGTTGTTGAATACCCTTCCAGAAACTCAATAGTAATGACTTCGCCACCTTTGTTTTTCACAATATCATAACCAACAATATCTTCGGGCTTGTAATCGGCGCCTTTAACCAGGATATCCGGTTGCGTGGTTTTTATGAGGTTGTATGGAGTGTCTTCGCCAAAGAAAACTACCACATCCACAAAACCAAGCGATGCAAGCACCATAGCGCGGGAGTTTTCGTCCTGTATAGGGCGGTTTTTGCCTTTCACCTTACTTACTGAGAGATCGGTATTTAAACCTACAATCAGCAGGTCGCCCAGGTCTTTTGCTTTCGACAGGTAGTCGATGTGGCCGAGGTGAAGAATATCAAAACAGCCGTTGGTGAACACAATCTTCTTACCCTGGAATTGCCAGATGTTTAGCATCCGCTGGTAATCAGCATCTGCGGAAGTGAAAATTTTCTTACGGATTTGTGCTGACTTCGACATTTTTACGGTTGTTAAGCAATGGAAGTAAAACTAACGAAACTATTCCAACCAATACAATGGTAAGGTTTTGTGAGGTCCATATCAGCCAGCCTAAGGCATAGCCCTGTGCACTTGCAACACCATACAGAACAAGCGTTTCGGCAACAATGGCAGGATAAATCCCGATTCCTCCCTGTACTACCATAAAACCGACTGATCCAAAAACAAGTACTGCCAGTCCGGCATTAAGACCTACTCCGCTGCTGGCCGGTACGCTGAAGAAAACAATGTACGCCATAAGCAGATAAAGTGCCCAGATAGAAAATGTATAAAAGAAAAATAACCAGAGGTTACGGACTTTAATAAGCGATTTTATTCCTTCAACAAAGCCCAGCGCCATATTTTTAATCTTAATATATAATTTATTTGCGATAATCTTTTTTCTGAAAACCAGGAATATTACGCCAAACATTACAATGAATATTAAAATCAGGATGGAAAATGCTCCTGATAAATTGTAGCTAAGATGCAACTTTTCCTGCAGTGGAATGTATATTTTTTCGTCAATATAACCCGAAAGTCGATCAGCTTGCAACGCCAGATTAACGAAGAAAAGTAATATAAAAACCAACATATCCAGCACTCTCTCCGTTATCACCGTACCAAATGACTTTTGAAAAGGTACATTTTCATATTTTGTAAGGATTGTGCAGCGACTCACTTCGCCAAGGCGGGGCAAAGCAAGATTAGCAAGGTAGCCGATCATAACAGCAAAAAACATATTGCTGTTCCCGGGTTTGTATCCCATGGTTTGTATCAGCATTTTCCATCGCATAGCCCGCACAAAATGACTCAAAATGCCAAGAGGAATGGCAAGTGCTATCCACCAGTAATTGGCATTAGACATGGAGGAAATAATTTCCTGCTTTTGTTCAGCAGTGAGGTTGCGCAGAAATATCCAGATAAAGAAAATTCCGATTCCCAGGAATACGGTGAAACGAATTGCATTCTTGAGTTTAGGGTTCAAAGGCTTTAGCTTAATTTGTTATGCGGAGTTGGAAATACAATAGAAGGTTTGTGCGATTTGGCTTCTTCAAAATCCATCTGGGCATAAGATGCAATTATTACCAGGTCGCCAACATGGGCTTTGCGTGCCGCGGCTCCGTTAAGTGAAATAACACCTGTACCTCGTTCGCCACGAATAACATAGGTTTCGAGCCTTTCGCCATTGTTGATATTTACAACCTGTACCTTTTCAAATTCAATCAGGTTTGCAGCATCCATCAGATCTTCGTCAATGGAAATAGAACCGATATAATTCAGATTAGCCTGAGTTATGGTGGCCCGGTGTATTTTTGATTTTAAAACTTCAATGATCATAGCGCGGCAAAATTACGAAATATTCTTTTACATCAATTTTCGACACCTGAATCGAAATCAATTTTCAGACCCTTTATAGTGAAGGAATATAGGCAAAACCTCGATTAAACCAAGCAAAATTAACTGTTTTAATAAAGAATAATATTATCAATAAGCCTCACAGAGCCTATATAAGCAGCCACGCAAACCACCGCATGTTCCACATCCATCCAGTCCTCAAAAGGCAAAAGAGTTTCGGCATCTACAACATCCACATATTCCACACGGAATAAATGATTTTCCTCAATTTCACCTCTTACCAGTTGTTTAACGCCATCGGGAATAAACCACGAATAGTTTTCTTTAACACCTGAAAGTGCTTTACGAATTATAGGTGCTTCTGCGCGTTCTTCGCTTGTCAGCCTTGCGTTGCGTGAGCTCATGGCAAGCCCGTCGGGTTCGCGAACAATAGGGCAGGAGACAATGTTAACCGGAATCTGAAGCATCTCAACCATTTTTTTAAGGATGGTAAGCTGCTGAAAGTCTTTTTCGCCGAAATAAGCTTTGGTAGGAGTTACAATTTCGAAAAGCCGTTTAACTACTATGGCTACGCCGTTGAAATGACCAGGTCTGAATTT
>JBBSDG010000574.1:0-2511 GCA_038249635.1 Bacteroidales bacterium
GAAAACACATGAAAGATTAATCTGGGAGTTTGTTCGGCAACATGGATCAATACCCGATTTTTTCAATTTTAATATCCTTACATGACTCAAAAGGATTCATGGCATTGATGAGTCGTGCTTTTTGAAACTGCTTCAGATCAGCAACCTTGATCTTCATTTCGCTGATTATCTCATTCTTTAACAAAAAACTGCGCATAGTACCGTGAAGCAGGGGAGTGGATGGAGTAACCCACTTGGTTCCGTCGAAAAATATAATATTCGAGTAACTGGTATCCGTTACGAAGCCATTTCTGATGATAAGAATTTCGTCAAAACGTTCTCGCTTTGTGAGTAATTCGTTGATACGCCCGCGGTTGGTATATTTATAATTGTATAGAATTGTATTTGCCTCGATCATCCTGAGCGATTTTACAACGTGTGGCACATAAAGCTCAAATTCAATCGTTTTAATTTCCCTGCTGTAAGAAACTCTGCATTTAAACAACCCCTTTTTACTTGAAGCCGGAATTTGTATTAACTGTTCCAGGTCGAAGGTATCGGTGGACTTATACAGCGATTTACGGCTATGGTTCAGCCTTTCGTTGTGGTATTCCAGGTTATGAAGTACTCCATCCTGCAATCGTATTGTTTCAAATAAAAGGGACATATACTTTGTCTTTTAATTCGTTAAATTCCACCTGAGGATTACTGTTTGCCGTTATTCCTCCGCCGCTACAGAAAAACAGCTTATCATTTTCTTTTTTAATAAACCGTATCATTACTCCTGAGTCGAGTTTTGATCCGTCGAAAAACCCGAAAACACCGGTATAAAATCCTCTTGAATAAGTCTCGGCTTCGCGAATGATCTGAAGCGTTTTTGCCTTTGGCGCACCCGAAATAGAGCCGGCAGGTAATAGCTTCCGTAGTATAGTTCCAAGATTTGCCAGGTAGTTTTGCGGCAAGAAACCCGAAATTTCGGAACTTACCTGAAGAAGTGTTTTTTCGTGAGTAACAATTTTCTCTACATACCTGAAACGGTTTACTTTTACATTTGTTGCCACCATGCTCAGGTCGTTGCGGATAAGGTCAACAATGGTGTTATGCTCAGCGGTTTCTTTCGGATCGGCGAGTATCACTTTTTCCGCATCCGGCAAAGAGGCATCTATTGTTCCTTTCATCGGGAAGGAGGAAATAGTTCCGGCCTCAATCTGAACAAATATTTCGGGCGAAAATACCACAAACTGATCTTCATACAACAATCGGTAACGGGCTTTGCTTCGCGCGAATATTTCGGGAAGCGAAACATTCAGTTCAATAGCAGTTGGGAAGGTTAGATTTGTAAGGTATGAGTTGCCTTGAGCAAGATTGCGATGAACGATTCCAAAAGCACGATCATATTCACTCTGTTCCGTTGGATACTTTACCAGTTTTACCGGCAAAGCCGGATATTCAACATCAAGGTCATTTCCTACTCCATTTACATCGAAATAAATTGATGCTCCGGCTGCTTTTCCCGGTTCCACGAAAAAACCGTTTTTCGCTTCAAAATCAATCCCAAAAAGAAATGGCTGCGATTTGCTTCCATAAGCATTCATCAGTTCAAAGACCTTTTCGGCGGGGATCAGCATTAAGTTTTCAGTTATTTATTATAGGTAGAATTAAGTGCTAAGTGCTTGGTAATTAGTGCATGGTGCGTGGTGCATGGAACTTGAATCTTAAATTTTGAACTTTGGGTCCTATTATGTGCCCATCGCCCATCGCCTTGTCTCCCCATCTCCTTGTCGCCCTTCTCTCAGTCCCTCAGTCTCCCCATCTCCCAGTCCCCATTTCCCCCCTTCTCCTTGTCACCTCGTATCCTCTATAACTCTCGTCCTCTCAGTATGCCCTCTCATTCCGTCCTTCAATAAAATTAATAAAGGATCTGTTAACCACTTTATTGCCGCCCGGTGTAGGGTAGTTGCCTGTGAAATACCAGTCGCCGGTGTGATTCGGAATGGCCTGGTGCAGGTCTTCGACCGCCTGATATACAATGGCTACTTCGGCTTTACAGCCGGGAGGCGTTACCAGTTGAGCAATTTTTGCAGAGATTTGTTCAGTCGTGAACAGCTCATAAATTTCTTTCACATAATTGACTATCTCTTCTTTGGGAAGTTTTTCCTGTGTCTTGCACTTGCGGTAAACTTCGTTGAGAACTTCATGCTGATGAGTTTCTTTCAATAATTCAATGGTGGCAGTAAAGGCGATAAAATCGGTTATTTTTGCCATGTCGATGCCATAACAATCCGGGTAACGGATCTGGGGTGCCGAGGAGGCAACCACTATTTTTTTCGGTCCCAGCCTGTCGAGCATACGGATGATACTCTGTTTCAATGTAGTTCCGCGTACGATCGAGTCGTCGAGAACCACCAGGTTGTCGATGCCACGGCGAACTGTACCGTAAGTGACATCGTACACATGAGCTATCAGGTCGTTGCGCTGCGAGTCCTGCGTTATAAATGTCCGGAGTTTGATATCCTTAACAGCTACTTTCTC
>JBBSDG010000575.1:0-2494 GCA_038249635.1 Bacteroidales bacterium
AAATGAAAAAAACAGGATTCTTATTTGTACTCATTATTTGCGTTTTGCAAGCTTTTGCCCAGTGGAAACCGGCGGGCGATAAAATCAAAACCTCGTGGGCGGAAAAAATTGATGTGAAGAATGTGTTGCCCGAATATCCGCGGCCAATCATGGAGCGTGCAGAATGGGTCAATCTGAACGGTTTATGGGATTATGCCATTTTAAAAGCCGGATTAGCTGAACCTTCAAAATTCGATGGCCAGATATTGGTTCCCTTTGCTGTTGAATCAAGTCTTTCAGGCGTGCAGAAAACTGTTGGCGACGAAAATGAGGTTTGGTACAAACGCAGCTTTACCGTTCCGTCCAAATGGAAAAAAAATAAAATTCTTTTACATTTTGGGGCGGTCGACTGGAAATCGGAAATCTGGCTGAACGATATCAAAATAGGTTCACATACCGGAGGATACACCCCTTTTTCATTTGATATTCAACCATTCCTGAATAAGACCGGTGAGCAGAAACTCGTGGTTCGTGTTTGGGATCCTTCTGATAAGGGATTTCAGCCACGTGGCAAGCAAACCAGCAAGCCAAATAGTATTTGGTATACGGCTGTAACAGGTATCTGGCAAACAGTATGGCTGGAGCCTGTCGCTGACAAATACATCGAAAACATCAGGACGACTTCCAATATCGATAAGAACCTGTTAACTGTAAACATTGCATCGAATGGTACAACATCTGGTGACGTATTTGAGGTGAAAGTTTATGACGGGAAAAATCTTATTTCTACAACAAAGGCTTCATCTTGCCAAAAACTGGAGATTTCAATTCCTGACGCCAAACTGTGGAGTCCTGAAACGCCATTCCTCTATACAATGAAAATAAATCTTATCAGCAATGGTAAGGTGATTGATCAGGTTGATAGCTATTTCGCGATGCGGAAAATTTCTACCAAACGCGATAAAAACGGGATTGTCCGGCTTGAACTGAACAACAAAGCTTATTTCCAGTTTGGTCCGCTTGATCAGGGATGGTGGCCAGATGGGTTGTACACTGCACCAACAGATGAAGCACTTAAATACGACATTCAGAAAACAAAGGACTTTGGTTTCAATATGATCCGCAAACACGTAAAAGTTGAATCTGCACGCTGGTATATGCATTGCGACCAGCTTGGAATGCTGGTTTGGCAGGATATGCCGAGCGGTGATCATTCTCCTCAATGGCAAAGTCATAAATATTTTGATGGAAATGAGCTGAAACGCAGTACCGAATCGGAAGCCAATTACCGCAAGGAGTGGAAAGAGATTATGGATTTCGTATACCCAAATCCATCGGTTATTTGCTGGGTTCCGTTTAACGAAGCATGGGGACAGTTCAAAACACCCGAAATTGTTGAATGGACCAAATCATACGATCCAAGCCGCCTGGTAAATCCCGCAAGTGGCGGAAATCATTATCAGGTTGGCGATATGCTTGATCTGCATAACTATCCAGGTCCTGATATGTATTTATACGACGGTCAGCGGCCAACAGTTTTGGGCGAATACGGTGGCATCGGATTGGCACTCGAAGGACATCTTTGGGCTGCTGACAAGAATTGGGGATATGTTCAGTTTAAAAACTCAAAGGAAGTAACCGATGAGTATGTAAAATATGGCGAGTCATTGCTGAAGATGAGCAAATCAGGTTTTTCGGCGGGAGTTTACACCCAAACGACTGACGTTGAAGGTGAAGTAAATGGATTAATGACTTACGATCGCAAAGTAATTAAGATCGACGAACAACGTGTCAGAGAGATCAACAGGAAGATTTGTAACTCTTTGAATGAGTAATATGCCCGCAATAAGTTGGTTGTAACAATCCAATTTCCTGATTTAAAAAATCACCAATCCGAATCCGGGTTGGTGATTTTTTTTCAATGGATTAATTTCCGAAAATCCTCTTAGTGAGTCGGGAACTCTGCAATCCTTAAAGTTGTGCAACCGTATGGAACCAGAATAACTTCTTCTTCGTTACTTTCGACCTCACGTCTTGAAGAGGATGGAGATGGTAATTGTCCCGCTGATCCTCTTTCCATTTTCCAGATTGGTAGGCGGTTTGCTTTTATTTTAACCGATATGGGTGCATTCTCAAGATTCCAGGGGTAAACGGCAATATTGTCTTTTACCTCAGCTTTCAGATTGTTCTTTTCAATTTCACTTTTTTGAAGTGAGTAGTTCCATGGTGATTTAGGCAATACTTCCCAGAAGGTATCATCGTATCCTTTCTTGGTTACCTCGCGCCATTCCTCTTTAATTTTCAGTGCATAAACCAATGGTCCGCGCTCAATCCCCAATGAGTTTTCGTACCATCTACTGAAACGGAAATCCATGGCCAGGTTGAGCTCAACAACATCGCCGGCAGTCCATTCGCGATCAATCACAATAATATTATTGGTTGCATCCGATGACCTGAGCTGCCCGTTTATGGTCAAAGTTGGAGTTTTGCACCATTGCGGTATCCTTAAATGAAA
>JBBSDG010000576.1:0-2485 GCA_038249635.1 Bacteroidales bacterium
GGTGAAGACGTATATCTGGGTTCACGCGTTGCCGAAGCCATGGTAAAAGGATACCAGGGCGACGACCTGAAGAAAAACAACACAATAATGGCGTGTGTAAAACACTTTGCGCTTTATGGTGGTGCCGAAGCGGGCCGCGATTACAATACAGTGGATATGAGCATTGAAAAAATGTACAACGAATATTTACCGCCATACCTGGCAGCTTTCGAGGCTGGTGCAGGAAGCGCGATGAGTTCTTTCAATGAAATTAACGGAATACCAGCTACCGCCAACAAATGGCTTATGACCAACCTGCTGCGCAAACAATGGGGTTTTGATGGATTTGTGGTAACCGATTATACAGCCATCAAAGAATTGATTCAACATGGAGTGGGAAAAGATCTGAAAGAAGTTTCAGCCATGGCGCTGAATGCCGGTATTGATATGGATATGGTTAGCGAAGGCTTTCTGCTGAATGCAAAACAACTGCTTAAAGAAGGTCGCATCACCCAAAAAACCATCGACATTGCCTGCCGACGTATTCTTGAAGCAAAATATAAACTGGGTCTTTTCGACGATCCTTACCGCTATTTGAATGCTGAACGGGCTAAGAACGAAATCCTGACTCCCGAAAACAGGCAGACTGCCCGTTCTGTAGCGGCACAGTCGATGGTTCTGTTAAAAAACAACAACCAGCTTCTTCCGCTCGATCCTTCAAAAAGCATTGCTCTCATTGGCCCGCTTGTTAACACCGGGCGCGATATTCTAGGTTCATGGACACTCTCGGCAAACGAGAAAAACTCAGGTACGGTTCTGGATGGTTTCAAAAATCAGGTTGACAAATCTTCGAAACTGTACTATGCAAAAGGGTGTAACCTGCTCACCGATCAAGCTTATTTGAAAGATATAAATGGAACGAAATCCACCGATAGCCGCTCTGATGATGAGATGATAAATGAAGCATACAATGTTGCAGCACAAGCAGATGTGATTGTGGCCGTGCTGGGCGAACCTTCATCACTAAGTGGCGAAGCAGCTTCAAGAAGCGAAATCGGCTTACCCGGCCGCCAGCTCGATTTATTAAAAACCCTTTTGAGAACAGGAAAACCTGTTGTGTTAGTCCTCATGAACGGTCGTCCGCTGACACTGGAATACGAGGCCGCCAATGTTCCAGCTATTCTGGAAGCCTGGCACGGAGGTTCCGAGGCAGGAAATGCAGTGGCTGATGTGGTGTTTGGTAAGGTAAATCCATCGGGGAAATTAAGTATGACTTTCCCGGTAAATGTTGGCCAGATACCGATTTATTATAACCACAAAAACACTGGCAGGCCTCGTGATGGAGATACAACAGACCAATACAGAAGCCGTTACCTGGATGTAAAAAATACACCTCTTTTCCCGTTTGGATTTGGGTTGAGCTATACCACTTTCAACTACTCCGATCTGAAACTTGACAAACAGAAAATATCATCCAACGGAACTCTCAATATTTCTGTAAAGCTTACCAATACAGGAAAATACGACGGTGCCGAAGTAGCTCAGCTTTATACGCGCGACCTGGTTGGCAGCATTACCCGCCCGGTTAAAGAGCTGAAAGGATTTCAAAAGGTATTTCTGAAAGCAGGTGAAAGCAAAATACTTAATTTCACTTTAACTGCCAGTGATCTTGCTTTTTACAATACTGAACTTCAATTTAAGGCTGAGCCTGGTGATTTCAGGGTTTTCGTTGGAACCAGTTCTTCAAGCGTAATTGAAGCAAGTTTTGAGCTGACTAAATAAAATCCATAAAGCATAACCCAACCGAAACAATCCTGCACCAGAAAGGTTTCCCACAAAGCCACTGAGAACACAAAGCAGCTTTGTGAACTTGGTGTCTTCGTGGGTCAAAATATCTTACCAAAAATACATGAATACGATTGTTAAGGTAAAAAGGATGATCACTTCCATTTGGATCATCCGTTTTTGTAATTTTAACGATTATTGAATTTACGATGGAACTTACCGAAAACGACCTCACTTTATACAGCAATTTTAAAATTACATCTGCCGAAACCGATATGTTTCTGCGGGTTCGCCTTGGCGGAGTGGTAAATCTGCTGATTCAGTCCGCCATAAATTCAGCCGAAAGTCTTGGATTTGGATTTAAAGGTCTGCGAAAGCAACAACTTTACTGGGTACTCAGCCGCATGACCGTTGAAATATACCAGCCAATGACCTGGAATCAGGATGTTGAAGTTGAAACCTGGCCTAAAACGCTTGAAGGCCTGCTATATATGCGCGATTACATTGTAAGAGACCATTCGCAAAACATAATTGCCAGGGCTACCTCAGGCTGGCTGGCAATTGATGCCGAAACCAAAAAGCCCAAAATACTGGATGCTATTGAGGCTGAAATGTTTGTTCATCTGAAAGGGAAACACGCACTTCAGGAATCTCCTGAAAAGCTGACAGCCATATCCGAAGGTGATGAATTTGATGTGAAATCAGGTTACTTTGATTTTGA
>JBBSDG010000577.1:0-2484 GCA_038249635.1 Bacteroidales bacterium
CGGTTTTCAGGTGCAATATACCTTTTGCCTTCGGGTTTTATATCGAATGCGGCGTAAAATGCCGGTATGTTGTAAACAATGGCATTTACGCGGGTTTCGGCAGGGGAGTGGACATCTTCCTTCAGTCGGCGCATGGTTTCCTCGTCGCGGGTATTGGCACGCCACACTTGTGCATATGAAAGGAAAAACCGTTGATCAGGTGTGAAGCCGTCAATTTTTTCAGCATTTTTCGCTTTCAGCGCTTTTTGCAAGCCGTTGTAAGCCACATTCATCCCGCCAAGGTCAGCAATATTTTCGCCAAGGGTTAGTTTGCCATCCACATGCAAGTCATTAAGCATCTTGTAATTATCATATTGTTCAACAAGCACCTTGGTTTTTGCCTCAAAATTCTTTGAATCCTGAGCTATCCACCAGTCGTGAAGGTTTCCATCTTTGTCATACTGACGGCCCTGGTCATCGAAACCGTGAGTCATTTCGTGCGAAATAACCATACCTATTGCCCCGTAATTCACAGCATCGTCAGCATTCATAAAGAAGAAAGGTGGTTGCAGAATAGCGGCCGGGAACACGATCTCGTTCATATTCGGGCTGTAATAAGCATTTATGGTCTGAGGTGTCATGCCCCATTCGCTACGATCAACCGGCTTACCGATTTTTGCTATGCTGCGGTTTATTTCGAACTGCCGCGAATTTTTCTTGTTCGAGTAATACGAATCAGTGCCGATTGTAAGGCTGCTGTAGTCAATCCATTTGTCGGGATATCCGATTTTAACATTAATTTTTGCAAGTTTTGCTTCGGCTTCCTTTTTGGTAACATCTGTCATCCAGGCCAGGCCGGCAATACGTTCGCCAAGGGAGATTTTGAGGTTCGAAACCAACTCTATCATCCGTTTCTTAGCTTCGGGCGGAAAAAATTTCTGAACATATAACTGTCCGACGGCTTCGCCAAGTGAGCTGCTGGTCTGGTCAATCATGCGTTTCCAGCGAGGACGCTGTTCTTTTGCACCGGTTAAAACGGTTCCGTAAAAAGCAAAATGCTCTTTATCGAAATCTGCCGAAAGTGATGAAGCTGCAGAATTGATGAGATCCCAGCGGAAATATATTTTCCAGTCGGCAACAGGAACGGTATTGATCATGGCAGCCATACCGGTAATAAATTTAGGCTGGCCTACATTTATTTCGGAAGTAGCCGTTAGTTTAATGCCATCGAAATAAGCTTTCCAGTCGATACCCGGTGCCATTTTCTGCAAACCGGCCAGATCAGTTTTATTGTAGTTTGCTTTCGGATCGCGCAGCTCAAGCCTGGTTGATGAAATTTTTGCCAGGTTGGTTTCAATTTTCATCACAATATCGGCGTCTTTAGCAGCCTGCTCAGGCGTTGAACCCGCCAGGACAAACATTTTAGCCATATGTTTCAGGTAGCTTGCGCGGATTTCTTTCGAACGTGTTTCTTCGCTCAGGTAATAATCCATGTCGGGCAATCCAAGTCCGGCCTGGTATGTATTGGCAATTACCTGGTTCGAGTTTTTATCATCGGGAGCACTGTATAGATAAAACAAAGGATAATTTCCGGAAGCATGTTGCTGAATGAGCATTTTTTGAACATCAGCCGAGGTTGAAAAAGCGTTGATCATATCCAGCTCAGCTTTAAGCGGGCCTATGCCATCTTTTTCGATTTTTACTGTATCCATACCAGAGTTGTAGAAATCGCGTATTTTCTGGTTTACCGATCCTGCCACAGCTTTTTTGTCGGCCGATGCATCAGCCAGGATCGTTTTTAACTGCGTGTAGTTTTCCTCTTCCAATACTTCGAACGCGCCGTAACGGCTGTATTCGGCGGGTACCGGGTTATTTTTAAGCCAGGTTCCGTTAGCGAATTTGTAAAAATCGTCGCCTGCTTGTACCGTTGAATCCATGTTAGCGGCGCTCAATGCTGGCTCGGCCGTTTTTTCTTTGCCTTTGACGCCACATCCGCCGGTGCCTATTGCAAGAGCTATAATGCCTGCAGCTGCCATAAGTGATTGTTTTAATTGTAAGTTCATAAAAAGTAACAGATTAATGTTAGGTTATGTTTCAGAAAAATGAAAGTAAAAGTATAAATTGTAACTAATATGTTAAAAGCTAATCGTCAAGAGCTATTTAGTTATCGCTATAACCTGATTTTTAATCGGCAGGAGAAGAATCTGAAATAGGAAAAGATATGGATTTTAAGGCTATTTAGGGTCTGAAAACCAAAGAGAGAAGTTCCATGTTTCAGGTTCCGTGATCTCAAACTCTAATTCCCCAAGTTCCAAGTTCCAAAATCCTGACTTATCCAAAAAAATGTTCGAAGGGTTCTCCCCCTTGGGGGAGATGTCCGCAGGACAGAGGGGGTCTTCAAATTCCAGGTTCCAAATTCCATGCGTCATTGCCTGAAAATTCCTGGTTCCCGGATCAAAGTCATATGTTCCTGCTGTTGTGATCGAAACAGAAATTAAGTGATAG
>JBBSDG010000578.1:0-2470 GCA_038249635.1 Bacteroidales bacterium
AGCGTAATAGAAATTGTACAACAGATGTTGGCGAGGGTAAATAACACGGGCATGAACGGAACAAAACAAAGCTTCAGATGCTGTCTGGCGACCAAATAAATCTATCAAACTTTTGTTTGCGAGCCTTCCCGAGTCGTACATCTTTGTGAAATTCAGATTAAGCTTTGACCTATTATTCTCCCATTGCTTATTTTTAAAGGAGCTCATCAGACCACTTCGTAAAGTTGGTTCCTGTGGGTTGAGCCAAAAGAACAAATAACAATTACAGTACTTATGAAGTTTGGACTTAATCACTTAATTGATACTACATGGCTATATCTCATAACACCTCATAATAAGAAATTGCGACATAATACTCCATTTTCTGAAAACTGTCAGCTCTTTATACAAGCATATCAAAAAACAGATTCCTAAGTTTTTCTGTTTTCAACGTATAATTCTTACTTTTGCCAAAAGCCCCGATTGGCCTCCTTTTTACCATGAAACGATTTCTGTATTACCTTCTCCCCGCATCTCTTCGCTTGCTTGCCAGGCGAATCTATTTCCTTCCAATTGATACTTACGAGCTTATTACCGGCAAAAGACCAAAGGGAGTCCCACCAAGAGGAAAGATATTCATCGGTCATGGTGACTATGTGAAACAAGGTGAAAAATTTCTCAATTACTTTCAGGAACTTGCAGGTTTAAAAACCGATCATGCAGTGTTGGATGTCGGCTGCGGAATAGGAAGAATGGCGGTGCCTCTTACCCATTTCCTGAATAAAAAAGGTTCCTACGACGGGTTTGATATCGTAAAAAGCGGGATTGACTGGTGCAATAAACACATCTCAACTGAATATCCGAATTTCAGGTTTCAATATACCGGCCTTTATAACCAACTTTACAACACAGCAGATAAGGTTGATGCAAGTAATTTTATTTTCCCATATTCCCACGGGAAATTTGATTTTGTATTTCTTACATCAGTTTTCACACATATGATGCCAAAGGAAGTGGAACATTATTTGAATGAAATCAGCCGTGTTATGAAACCAGGTGCAACCTGCCTGATATCGTTTTTCATAATCAATTGCGAATCCGAGGATCTGATGATCAAACAGCCTACGCATATGAATTTTCCTATCAATAAAGGCTTTTACAGACTTCATTCTTCGCAGGTCGATACTGCAAATGTGGCTTATGACGAAGAATGGCTTCTCGAAAAACTTGAAAATGCAGGTTTGAAAATGCAAACCATTAAATACGGACAATGGTGCGGGCGCAGCAACTTTTTCGATTACCAGGACCTGATGATTTGCAGCAAAGTGTGCTAATGGCAATCAAATCCTGCTAACTTTGCCTAAAGTTTAAGATATTTGCTTTCTTTTCACCCAATCAGCCTTTGAAACTCTCGGTAATCATAGTCAGCTACAACGTGAAGCACTTCCTGGAGCAGTGTCTGCATTCGGTACGTGCTGCCGGTTCAGACATTGATAATGAAATATTTGTGGTAGATAATGCCTCGGTTGACGGCTCTGTAAAAATGGTGAAGGAGAAATTTCCGGAGGTTAAATGCATTGCCAATCCGGATAACCAGGGATTTGCAAAAGCCAATAACCAGGCAATCAGGCAATCGGACGGAGAGTATATTCTCTTGCTGAATCCTGATACTATTGTTGAAACGGATACTTTTAGTAAAATAATCACTTTTATGGACTGCCATGCTGACGCTGGTGGACTTGGAGTTAAAATGGTTGACGGGACCGGGCAATTCCTGCCTGAATCCAAAAGAGGATTACCAACTCCCATTGTAGCTTTTTATAAGATTTTCGGCTTTTCACGCTTATTTCCAAAATCAAAAATATTTGGCAAATATCACCTTGGATTTCTTGATAAGGACAAAACTCACCAGGTCGATATTCTGGCAGGCGCTTTTATGCTGATGCGAAAATCGGTTGTAGATGAAGTTGGGCTTCTGGATGAAGATTTTTTTATGTATGGCGAAGACATTGATCTTTCGTACCGTATCATCAAAGCCGGTCACCACAATTATTACTATCCGGACGCACGTATTATTCATTACAAAGGCGAGAGCACAAAAAAAGGCAGCCTCAACTATGTGTTCGTGTTTTACAATGCGATGATCATATTTGCACGTAAACATTATACTGCAAAAAATGCGCAGCTTTTTTCCCTGCTTATCAATATTGCCATATACTTCAGGGCATTTCTTTCCATAGTAAGCCGGGTTTTGAAAAACACACTTCTGCCTTTGGCGGATGCTGCATTGTTGTATGCCGGCCTTGCCATGATTGCACGCATCTGGGAACAACGCGTGATTTATCCCTGGGGCGGCCATTATCCCATTGAACTTTACCTTTTCGTTATTCCTTCGTTTATAGCTGCATGGATGGCAAGCATCTACTTTTCAGGCGGTTACGATAAGCCATTAAGTCTCTGGAGATCATATCGGGGTTTAGTTACCGGAACT
>JBBSDG010000579.1:0-2467 GCA_038249635.1 Bacteroidales bacterium
AACTTGATTTAGCACCTATGGCTTTTAGGAAGCTGCAAGGCCTATATCCATGCACCTTCCTGCCCTTTTATCCGGAGCTACTGATTTTATGCCAATCCTTACTTTCAGGAATCACACATGGCGTTAATTCTGATTGAAAAAGGTTTATCAGGAATTTAACCCGGATAAACCTTTTTCATTAATCATTAAATGTTATATGCAAATCATTTCTGAGATAACAAGGCAGGGAACCAGTAGTTATCCCTTGATCTTGAGCCGTACCAATTCACCTATCTTCTCAACAGGGATACGCTCCTGTTTCATGGTATCGCGATCGCGGATGGTTACGGTATTATCTTCCAAGGTCTGATGATCAACAGTGATGCAATATGGAGTACCGATGGCATCGTGACGGCGGTAGCGCTTGCCGATGGAGTCTTTTTCTTCGTACTGGCACATGAAATCGTACTTTATAGTATCCATGATTTCACGGGCTTTTTCAGGGAGGCTATCTTTGGCAACCAATGGCAGAATTGCGCATTTTACAGGCGCCAGCATCGAAGGCAGACGAAGTACCACTCGTTCGGATCCGTCTTCGAGCTTTTCTTCGGTGTAGGCATAACTGAGAACAGCCAGGAAGGTGCGGTCGAGGCCGATGGATGTCTCAATTACATATGGCACATAATTTTCGTTCAGCTCAGGATCAAAATACTGGATTTTTTTACCCGAATATTCCTGGTGAGCCTTTAAATCGAAATCGGTGCGTGAATGTATTCCTTCAAGTTCCTTAAAACCAATTGGAAATTCAAACTCAATATCAACGGCGGCATTGGCATAGTGAGCCAGTTTATCGTGCGGATGCCAGCGGTATTTTGCTGCTGGAATTCCAAGTGAAAGATGCCATTTCAAGCGTTCTGTTTTCCAGTATTCGAACCACTCCAGTTCGGTGCCGGGGCGTACAAAAAACTGCATCTCCATCTGCTCGAACTCGCGCATACGGAAAATAAACTGCCGTGCTACAATTTCGTTGCGGAAAGCCTTACCGGTTTGAGCAATACCAAACGGGATTTTCATCCTGCCCGTTTTCTGTACATTCAAATAATTTACAAATATACCCTGGGCCGTTTCAGGACGGAGATAAATCACATTTGAGTCCTCACTCACCGACCCCATTGAAGTGCTGAACATCAGATTGAACTGGCGTACATCGGTCCAGTTGCGGCTTCCTGATACAGGGCAAACAATTTCGAGATCTTCGATAAGCTTTTTTACATCGGCCAGGTCGTTGCGTTCCATGGCTCCATAAAAACGCTTTGTGGTCGTATCAATTTTTTCCTTGTATTCCAGTACACGGCCATTGGTTGCCAGAAACTGGTCTTTATCAAAGGTTTCACCAAAGCGTTTTGCAGCTTTTTCGACTTCCTTATCAATTTTATCCTGCCATTTGGCCATCTGGTCTTCGACAAGCACATCGGCACGGTAACGCTTTTTAGAGTCGCGGTTATCAATCAATGGATCACTGAAAGCATCAATATGGCCTGATGCTTTCCAGGTGGTAGGATGCATAAAAATAGCAGCATCAAGGCCCACAATATTTTCGTGGTATTGCACCATTGATTTCCACCAATACTGGCGGATATTATTTTTTAACTCAACTCCGTTTTGTCCGTAATCGTAAACAGCACTAAGGCCGTCGTATATTTCGCTGGAGGGGAATACAAACCCATACTCCTTGGCATGGGATATAATTTTTTTGAAAACTTCTTCGTTTTGTGCCATGTGGCAAAGGTAGCCAAAAAAAATAAACCGGCAAAGGGGGAAGGGAGAGTGGGAGAGAGGGAGAAGGGGAGAGTGGGAGACTGAGTTTTATATAGAGCCAAGTAAGGTAAAGCAAAAATCTGCGATCATCAGTTCTTTCCGCGTCATCCACGTTCTATCAACGGCTTTTTTTATCACTTCACAAAAAGCAGTACTTTTGCCGCATGATAGCGATTGATAAAACATTAATATCCGACGACCTGGGAAGCATCCGTTTCGCATGCAACCTTTCGGCCTGCAAAGGGCAATGCTGCGTGGATGGCGACGCCGGCGCACCGCTTGATGAAGAAGAAATCAGCATACTCGAAGATTATCTGGATGAGATAAAACCATATATGACACCTGAGGGAATTCTTCAGGTTGAACTGAATGGCGTGTTTGATTATGATATGTTCGGGATGTTCGTTACCCCGCTTGTTAACGGACGTGAATGTGCTTTTGTGTACCACGAAAACGGGATCGCTTTATGTGCCATCGAAAAGGCATGTAAGGAAGGAAAAATTCCTTTTCTGAAGCCTGTCTCATGTCATTTATACCCGGTAAGGATCAGTAAATACAATGATTTTGATGCGGTAAACTATAATGAATGGCATATTTGCAAACCGGCGCTTTTAAACGGTAAGGAAAACGATATCCCTTTATACATTTTCCTGAAGGATTCATTAATCAG
>JBBSDG010000580.1:0-2465 GCA_038249635.1 Bacteroidales bacterium
ATTGGTCGGTTTCCCGAACAACCGGGAGTTTAAACTTGGCGAAATTACACTGAAAACCGACAACGAGTTTGCTGTGATCCTCGTTACCAGCCTCGAAAAGGACAAAGGAATTGCCGATTCGCATAAAATTCTGGTTACCACCATGGCACGGGCCAGGAATACTGGTATGATTTATAACAGTGACCATACAAAATTGATAGAAACAGGCAAGGCTCCCATAATCCTGGAGCCGGTTAAGCTATCATTATCGGTTAAACGTTCATCAAAAGCAAAAGTAACCGTGCTCGATCATTCGGGCAATAAAACATCTGAAATCATTGCCAAGGTTAATGGGAGTTGGCTACTTGACGGTTCAAAAACTAAAGCAATTTATTACCTCTTCGAATATTAATCCTTATTAATAGTAGATCAGTAAGATAATCGGCTTGTGCATTATTTACAAAGCCTGCACACCTGCCGCTAAAAGTTACTAGGATGGCATTGGATATTTCTATGAAAAACTGATAGGAGGTGA
Source organism: Bacteroidales bacterium (assembly GCA_038249635.1). Classification (GTDB taxonomy): domain Bacteria; phylum Bacteroidota; class Bacteroidia; order Bacteroidales; family UBA4417; genus UBA4417. Next base: position 515 of record JBBSDG010000580.1, read on the forward strand.
AAAGAATTAAACGAAAAACTGAAATAGAAAGCTTATCTTTGATGGCCAGATACACTGGTAATACTGCCTTGTATCAATTTGAGGTATAGCAATCCTGACGCGTTTTCCATCATTCAATACACCGGTAAAATGCAATCTGATTCCCTGGCTGAACCAAATTCAGGAAAGGGATCAGGTGGATTTTATCAAAAACATTATTTATCCAATTCAAAGAAACAAATGACTAATAATAACTCTCACCTTTCGGAAAAACTGCATTCCCTGGAACTCTGGTTTACACAACGCAAAGGTTCAATAGTAGCCTTTTCGGGTGGAATAGATTCAACTTTAGTGCTGTACCTTGCCCGGAAATTCCAGGGAAAAGAAAATGCAATTGGTGTTATCTCCAACTCCGAAAGCCTTAAAAACCGCGACTTTCTTCAGGCCAAAGCCTTTTGCAACGAATTCGATATTCAGCTCGAAGTTATTGTTACAAAAGAGCTTGAAGATGAACGTTACAAACAGAACCCGATAAACCGTTGCTTCTTTTGCAAGGAACATTTGTTTCATGATTTAACTGATCTGGCGAAAAAGCATCCTGGTTTTGATGTTTTGAGTGGAACTAATGCCGACGATCTGGGCGACTACCGACCAGGTCTTGATGCTGCCAGGAAATTTGAAGTTAAGGCGCCGCTGGTCGATTGCCAGGTAACGAAAGAGGAACTTCGTCAGATTGCCAGGGATTTCCAGTTGTCAAACTGGGATAAACCAGCCAGCCCTTGCCTGAGTTCACGCATTCCTTATAACCATGACGTTACGGCAAAAAAACTCAGCCAGATTGAAGCCGCCGAAGAAATTCTGAATAGCTATGGATTCGCTGACGTCAGGTTCAGGCATTACGGCGATTATGGAAAAATTGAAGTTCGGAAAGAAGAATTGCTGAAACTGCAAGGTGTTCAGGATGAAGTAATCCTGAAAATCAAAGCACTTGGTTTTCAACATTGTGAAATCGACCAGGAAGGATTGGTTTCGGGGAAAATGAACAGGGTGTTAAAAGACATAAAAGACTAAACTATATGAGAATACTTTATTATGACTGTTTCGCCGGGATCAGCGGCGACATGAACCTGGGAGCTATGATCGACCTGGGAGTGGATGCCGTTTACCTTGAAAAAGAGCTGCAAAAGCTTAACATACAAGGTTTTCACCTTAAAGTTACCAAAGATATCCGGCGTGGAATTTCGGGAACCAAAGCCGAAGTGATTGTCGAAAACCCGGACAATGAAAAGCACCGCCATCTGAGCCATGTCGAAAAAATCATTAATGGCAGTACCCTGTCTGAAGCTGTGAAAGCCAATTCCATAAAGATATTTAAACTTATCGCTTTTGCGGAAGCCAAAGTACACAACATTGAAGTGGATCATGTGCATTTTCACGAAGTGGGAGCCCTCGATTCCATTGCCGATATTGTCGGTGCTGCAATTTGCCTCGATTTTCTGAAGGTCGATAAAGTTCTTTCCTCACCCATTCAGCTTGGTGGTGGTATGGTAAAATGCGCCCACGGAATTTTCCCGGTTCCGGCCCCCGCAACCGCATTAATCGTTGAAAACATTCCTGTAAAATCAGGCCTGGTGCAGCACGAAGCCACCACACCTACCGGCGCTGCTATTTTAGTGGCGACAGTTGATGAATTTACCGGGCAGATAAATTTCCCGATCTCGAAAACAGCCTATGGAATAGGCCACCGTGATATTTCGGAAGTTCCGAATGTGCTGAGGTTATTCCTGTCCGAGACAAATGCACCGTCAAATGAGATTAAAAAAGAAACTGCCGTTGTTCTGGAGTGCAATATCGACGATATGAACCCGGAGCACTATGAATATTTACTTGAACAATTGTTCAGTGCCGGTGCCAGCGATGCCTGGCTGGTGCCGATTATCATGAAGAAATCGAGGCCTGCGAACCAGTTGAG
>JBBSDG010000581.1:0-2463 GCA_038249635.1 Bacteroidales bacterium
AACCAAAAGCCTGATAGAATTATATGCAACTCATTCCGATTGTTATGATCAAACATACCCGACTCATCGCCTTGTTTTTATGGATTACGCTTTTTTGCGTTACCCTTTCCACAGCACAAAATAAAGGAGACGTAAATAGCAAGGTTCCTTTCCTTGGCGCGCAGGTTTTTATTGAGCCCGGCCAAACACCCGAAGATATTGACACATGGTTCAGGGTACTGAAAGAAAATCAATTTTCGATGTGCCGTATCCGGATGTTCGAATCGTACATGAAAAAAGCAGATGGAACATGGGATTTCACCTTGTTTGATCACGCTTTCCAGTCTGCCGAAAAATACAGCATTAAAGTGTTTGGAACCCTTTTTCCTTATACCGAAAAAACCGATATAGGTGGGTTTAAATTTCCGCGCGACGAAGCTCATTTGCAATCTATCGCCTTGTTCATAAAACAAGCAACAACTCATTTCAGTAAGTTCAAAAGTTTGTACGGCTGGGTCCTGATCAATGAACCCGGCGTTGGTGGAGAAATTCCATGGACTGATTTTACAAAGACCAAGTTCGCTGAATGGAAACTAAAACATCCGCAAAAGGAGTTTACCGATAAGGGGTATCCCATTCTGGTTGAATTAACCGATCAGGCATTTTTACTCGATTACAACACCTGGTATTTAAACTGGCTATCCAACGAAATCAAGAAGCACGATCCTAACCACGAATTGCATGTGAATAGCCATCAGATGTTTCAGAATTGTGCCGAATATAATTTCCCGGAATGGCGAAAGTTTTTAACCAGCCTGGGAGGTTCAGCACATGCCGCGTGGCATTTTGGTTATTTTACCCGGCAACAATACGCCGTGGCAATGTCGGCCAATTGTGAGATTGTGCGTTCAGGGGCAGGCAATATCCCCTGGCTTATGACTGAACTTCAGGGTGGCAATAACACATACAGTGGCGGTACTCCTATGTGTCCAACCAAAGAGGAAATCGCCCAGTGGCTGTGGATCATCACAGCAACCGAAGGGAAAGGCAGTATTTTCTGGTCGCTAAATCCGCGTAGTTCGGGTATTGAAGCCGGAGAATGGGCGTTGCTCGATTTCCAGAATAATCCTTCTGACCGCATGAAAGCGGCCTCCGAAATAGCTTTTACACTTCAACAAAACAGTTCATTATTTGCCAATGCCAAAGAAATAAATTCAAGAATCAACATTTTGTATGTTCGACAGTCGCTATGGGCGGAAGGGAAAATGGCCGCAGGTTCAACACAAAACTACGAGGCACGAAATGTGGGTGGTGTCATGAAATCAGCACTCAGTTATTTTGAAGCATTCAGCGAGATGGGAATCAATACAAATCTGAAAGCTTTTGAAGAATTTGATTTTAACAAGTCGGATTTTTCGGGTACCACCATTATACTGGCTCATCAGATTTCATTACCTGATAGTTATGCGCCTGTACTCGAAAGCTTTGTTCGCAAAGGAGGTAAGTTGATTGTTGACGGGCTGACCGGATTTTTCGATGAAAATCTTCACAGCACCATGAAAACCGGATTTTCGTTCGAAAACCTATTTGGAGGAAATATACGAGAATTCAAATTGGTGGACAATCTTTTCGAAGTTAAATGGAACGATTTTTCGATTCCTGCTCATCTTTGGCAAGGATCGATTGCCGTAAAATCAGGCAAAGTAGCAGTTTTAAATGATCAGGACACGATTGCAATCAGAAATAAAATCGGAAAAGGGGAGGTGCTTTGGATTCCTTCGTTGATCGGACTTGGTAGCCGTTTGTCAAAAGATTACTCTTCGTTAACCAGGTTTTTAAATACCGAAGCAGATAATAGCATCCTTTCGGTGCCAGTCCGATTCAAAACCGTGGAGAAAAATATGTTGATGAAAACCATTCAATCGGGTTCGTCATTAACAACAACAATAATTATCAATAAAGGCACTGATCCAAAAGATGTTACACTTTATTTTGACACTAAAAAACCGATTGGAAAAATAATTTATTCGAACAAGCATGGGAAAGTGATTGGTAATACTGTATCCATTTCGCCCGAAGAGACTTTGGTCGTCGAATGGAAGTAGAAAGTTAATGACTTATACTATGAATAATCTTAATGTTTGAAGAAGAAAGTTTATACGGCCTGGCTTTGGTTGCCCTTATCTACAAAGGGAATGCAATTGCCCTTTTGTTGAAAATCATCACTTTTCACTAAGAGATAAGGTCTTTTGGATAAGCAATTTAAGTAGGAATGAAAAGAAGAAGATTATTGACCAACATATTAATTGCTTAACAAATGGAGTTTGATCAGATTTGAGAATGAGAATTTAAAATAGTAGTTTACTAAAAATTTAAAACCAGATGAGAAAATTATCAATACTTTTATTATCCTTTGCCTTGCTGTTTGTCTGTTCTGTTTCAAAAGCACAGATAAGCATGTCAAAAACTATCACCATTATAAAC
>JBBSDG010000582.1:0-2445 GCA_038249635.1 Bacteroidales bacterium
AGGCTTGGATGACCCACTGAAAAATCTTTGCTGTTGAGGAAAAATGGTTTTACTTCACCCCATTTGCCATCGGTTTTTGTGGCGTAATAAATTTTCAGAAGGTTGGTTTTATACACTCCTTCACGTTTGGCCGAGCCAAAGTATGAGCGGGTAAAGTAAATGCTGTTTCCATCGGTGCTGAATGCTGCTGGTCCGTCGTGGTACTGCTGGTTGAATTTGCTGTCGAAAGCGGATGTGGTTTCCATATTGCCCCAGTAATCACCAGCAATTTCAGGACTTGATTTCATAATATTGAGAAATCCACGCCCTGTCCAGCCGTATTTTTTGCCTTCGCCTGCAACATTGCTGAAATCGGAAGCAAATACCAGGTCGCCATTGTAAAATGCCGGGCCAAAATCGCTTTCGGTGGTGTTGATGTTATTTACCTGTTTCAATTCAAATCCGGGAGTTAATCCTTTCCATGGACCAAGCACACTGTCGCAGGCTGCTGCAAAAAGTTTTCCCCGTGGATCCGAAGGTTTCTTTTCGGAATAGGCTTGAAACATCTCCCGGGCTTTTACATAATTGCCGGTTGACTGAAGTGCTTTTGCATAATAGAAAAATGATTCAGGGTCGGCACCGGGAAGGGTCACCACCTTGGCATACGTCGCCTTTGCATTTAAAATGTCATGCTGCATACGGTAGCACTCGGCGAGCATAGGCAGGGCGGCATCGTGCATTTTCTCATTTTTCTCTGCTTTTTTCAAGGTCTCAATGGCGCCTGCATAGTTGTATTTGTCCATCTGTTTCTGAGCCTTGTATATCGATTGGCAACTCATCAGGGCAGGAAGCATTATGCTCATCGCCAAAAAATAAATGTATTTCTTCATAGTCATGGTTTTACAGTTTTTATGATCGGGTGAAACTTGCCGATGAAGTTTCACCCTTTCAATGTTAGTTTATTGTTCTTTTCCTTGCAGCATCAGCCAACCGGTAAGCGATCCGAAGTTCGGGATTGTAAGGATATAGAAGTATGTGCCTGAAGGCAGCAGATTTCCTTTATCATTAGTTCCGTCCCAATGGTTACCCGTATTATTATACGACTTGAATTCACGCACCTTGTCGCCCCATCTGTTGAAAATCGTTATAAAATTATCGGGATACTTATCAATACTACCTATGTGCCAGTAATCGTTCTGACCATCACCGTTAGGTGTAACCAGGTTGTAGATTTCCAAAGCATCGCGTATCGGGAAAATGGTAATTACTAATATAGCTGACTTGCATTTCGAAGGAACGCCTTTATCGCATATCTTATAAGTAATAGTATCATTTCCTGTTGAGCCTGTTTGTGGTGTGTATGTAATAGTTCCGTTTTCATTCAGGATAGCCGTGCCATTTTTAGGTTTGGCAGTGATGCTTATAGTCAGACCTAGTCCAACAGGATCCGAATCATTTGCCAGCACATTCACCGTTGTCGGAGTGTTCAGCGTTGTAGTGTCGTAATCATCGCGGGCAATAGGTCTTTCAACATCATTCATACTTATTTTAACATCATCACTTTGCTGGCAACCACTTATTGCGTCAAAAGCTGTGAGTGTGAAAACGGTTTCTTTGGTTAAAGGGATAGTACCTGGATCCAATTTTGAAGTATTTAGAAGGTATTCGCCAGGTGACCATGTGTAAGAAAATACACCTGTACCGCCTTTTGCTTTTTCTGCATCCAGAGAAGCAGCCGTTCCCGATATAATTGTTTGGTCGGGGCCGGCATTTACAATTATTTCATCATAGATTGTAAGGACAAACTTATTCGGAATTTCCACATCGCCGCAAGCTGACGTTCCCTTTGCCGTTAAGATAAACTCAATTTTGCCAGATTCACCATCCGAAGGAGTATAAACCGGATTTAAAAGCGTTGCACCCGATAAACTGCCATGGCCGTTATGTGTCCAGGAAACTGAACTGTAGTTAGCCGCGGTTGCTTTCGAAAGCGGATAAGCCTTAGCGAAGCAAATCGACTCATCCTCACCTGCATATGCTGTTACCTTTGGCGAAATGATAACCGTTTGGGTGCAGGTTGATACGTTTCCATGAACATCAGTTGCAGTCCACACAACAAGCGTGGTTCCGGTTTCGAATGTTACCGGGGCATTGCTTGTAATATTTGCTGTTGCGCAATTATCAGATGCTGTTGCAGTTCCGGTAACCACTGCTTCGCCTGAACAGATTGTTATATCAGCCGGACAAGTGATTACTGGTTTTTCGGTATCATTAACGATTATTGTCATTTCACAGCTTGAAATGTTTCCACAATCATCTTTGGCCGTCCAAACAAGGGCTGTAGTTCCAACAGGGTATAATCCCGATGCGTCTGAGGTTTGATTAAAGTTGTTTGTTACTGTAACCGAACCGCAATCATCAGTTACTGTAGGCATCGCAACTGTTAATGTAGCACCGCATTTGCCG
>JBBSDG010000583.1:0-2444 GCA_038249635.1 Bacteroidales bacterium
AATGGTAAATATAATCAATCAGTTTTGGCAAAATAATCAGATATTTGCACAAAAGAAACAACATGGTTAAGATATCGGCAGTAATCATAACTTTTAACGAGGAGAGAAATATTGTACGCTGCCTACAGTCACTCGAAGGAGTTGCAGATGAGATAGTTGTAGTTGATTCCTTTTCGACTGATGCTACCGAAAGTCTTTGCCAACCGTTCAGAGTCCGTTTCATAAAACATCCCTTCGAAGGGTACATTCAACAAAAATCCTGGGCGGCTGAACAGGCGGCATACGATTATATCTTATCACTTGATGCGGATGAAGCACTTTCGGAAAAACTAAGAAAATCTGTTTTTGAAATTAAAAATAATTGGCAGGCGGATGGGTATTCTTTCAGCCGTTTAAATAATTATATGGGTCGCTGGATAAAACACAGCGGATGGTATCCTGATGTGAAACTTCGCTTATGGAACAGGCGCAAAGGCGACTGGGGCGGAAATAATCCCCATGATAAGGTTATTATGCAGTCTGGCAGCAGGATTAGCAGAATAGATGGCGATTTACTTCATTATTCCTATTTTTCGGTTCATCAGCATCTGAATCAGATAGATAAATTTACAGATATTTCTTCGCAAGAAGCTTTAGGCCGCGGTAAAAAGTCTTCGTTGTTGATGGCCATTCTGAAAGGAATCTGGAAATTCAAGCGCGATTATTTTTTTAAACTTGGTTTTCTGGATGGAAGTGCCGGCTTTCTGGTATGTTATTTTTCGGCACATACCACATTTATTAAATACCTGAAAATGAGGGAATTGAAAAAGGCCGGGAAATAGGACACCAATCTTGCCAGGATTATAAAGATGCGATTACCAAAACACAGTATTTTGCTCAGATAATGATGAGCCGATGGTCGAATTATGAGAGAATTATCATCATCACTTTTCCCATTGAACTTTTAACGCGCAAAGTGCATTGACCCTTTTAAACCATTTACCGTTAACCATTTTTCTGTTAACTATTAACTTTTCACAAAGTGTCAAATCAATTTCTGTTTAAACCTCATTCATAACACAGCATGCATTTCCTTTTGATTGCTCTTGTATTTTCGAGCGGTATCTTTTTTATATTTAAGTATTTCGACAAATTCGGAATCAACATTTTAACAGCTATAACCGTCAATTATTTGATGGCTTCCGCTTTCGGTTATTTCAGCCGGTGGGAAAGTATATCGATTAGTTCAATGGCGCGTCAGCCCTGGTCTTTGATGGCAATTTTAACAGGTGTGGCATTTATCGTAACCTTTGTATTTTTTTCAGTTTCAACCCAAAAAGCAGGCGTTGCAATGACTGTGGTTTCTAGCAAAATGTCAATTGTGATTTCTGTTGCCGTGGGTTTTCTGCTTTTGTCCGAACCTTTGGGTTTTATTCAGATAACAGGTATAATTGCCGCTTTGATTGCATTTTATCTGACCAATATGGGTAGAAGCGAGGTGCAGGTCGAAAAGAAGTACCTGTATCTGCCGCTAGTAATATTTTTTGGTACAGGTGCAAACGATAGTTTAATGAAATTATCGGGTGTGTATTATCCTGACCGCGATCCTATACAGTTTCTGACCGTAACGTTTTTTACTGCTTTTCTGATTGGTTTTGGAATTGTTGTTTTCCAGATTTTGAGGAATTCATTAAGGATCACCTGGAAAGATATACTGGCCGGTGTGTTGCTCAGCATCGTCAACTGGTATTCAACTTATTTCTTTATCAAAGGATTGTATGTTATGCCTATCTCGGTTTTCATACCTGTTTTTAATGCAGCGCTGGTTTTTATAGCGGCTGTTTCGGGGTATTTCTTTTTTAATGAAAAGCTTTCGGTTGTAAACCGGATTGGAATTGTTCTGGCTGTTTTGGCAATTGCGGCGATTGCTTTCGCTTAATTAATGTTTTAATAGGGCCAATACGAAAACTCATCATTTTGATTATTAATACCTACGGGTAAATTAATTTCTTTTCTCCTTTCTCTATTGCTATAAATACCCTTCGGAAAAAAATGAATCTTAATAGTTGAGTTTTTTAGCCGATACATAAAAGCCTTATCTCGACTTTGAGTCATACCCGGACAAAAAAAAGCAGGACTTTTACGCCCTGCTCTTTAATCTCAATGGGAAAATCCGACTACTTCACTTCGAAGAATTCATCTTTCAGCTTGCTATTCAATTTAACTGCCGAAACAACAAAACTAATGGTTTGTGGTCCCATGTTCTGGGTCATCAGGTGTGGAAACATAATGCCATCAACGGCTTTATAATCACCATATTCGGTAACCTGTTCCTTGCTTTCGGCGCGAACTTTCAATCCTGACTGAATATCGTAATATTCGGTTTCTTTCCTGTCACCTTTAGTAACCTGTACCTTGTATAATTGTTTCTGGTCTTTCTGCTCTTCGATTCCAAGCAATACAGT
>JBBSDG010000584.1:0-2409 GCA_038249635.1 Bacteroidales bacterium
GATACGCGTACTTCGTTAGCTTCGGCCTGGCCCTGAAGCATGATAGGTTCGGGCTTTAAAACTATCCAGCCGATGAAACTTACAACTGCAATTACTAAAAGCAAGGTTAAAAATGCAAGCATCATTCCTGAATGTCTTTTGTTTTGTGTTTTCATTTTATAAATATTTGATTGTTGATGACAATTTATTGTGCTTTGGGTTGATTGAATTAGAGGATATTTGAGATTGTTAAGGCTCCTGTAGCCTTGTAGCATTCGAGTGTGGATTGGCGTTGTGCGAACACAGCCTGTAAATATTCAAGTTCTGCATTCTGCATTTCGGTTTCGGTTGCCAGCCTTTCGGTGATGTTTATAACACCTTCATTGTAGGCCTTCTGAGCCAGTTCCAGTGCCATGCGGGCGGCTTGCCGCTGTTTATCTTTATAGGCAACCTGCGAGTTAGCTGAATGGTAATTCGTTTTAACTTTTGTTTGGTTAAGTTGCAGTAATTCCTTCGCATCTTCCCGGGCATTTTCAGCTTTCATAACTTCAAGTTTTGCCTGGTTTACCTTGGAGGTTCCGCCCGAACGGTTATAAAGCTCCCATTTAAAACCTACGCCAACCATGTATGTGGGACCCAATCCGATATTATTCACTTTCATATCCATGGGTATGGGACCGGTCATTTTGGCATCGGCTTTGAAAATGTTGTCGTAGCGCACCGAAGCCAGTGCCTGAACCTTTGGCAGGTAATGTGATTTCTCCGATTGAAGCATAAATTTCTGAGCTTCTGCCCCGGCTGTAAGAGCACGTAATTCTGCCCTGTTGCTGATGTCGGAAGTTGTGTCTGCATAAAGCAATAAATCTAACCGGGGATTTGAGGTTTCAAAGCTGGAAGCCGGTTTGCCGGTAAGTTGAGCTAACTTTTGATGCAACAATGTCTTTTTGCTTTCGTATTCCGAAATTTTTGCCTGTAGGCTGGCATCTGCGACTGCTATTTTCAGCGTGTCGAATGAAGTGGCAAGTCCGTTTTTCAAAGCCAGAGTTGCATATTTCTTTTCAGCAGCAAGCCGTATGGCCGATTCGTCGAGCACATGCTTCGATTGGTTCAGCAAGGCTAACTGATCGTAATACGTAATTACTTCGCTGATCACATCCGATTTGCATTTGTCCGACAAGGCTTCCTGTGCTTTTATCTTTTCATTTAATGCTTTTGAAATATTTGGCACCTGGCCGCCGCTGTAAAGCAGCATGGTAGCCGTAGCATCAACTCCAACGTAATTGCCGTAAAAGTCACCTTCCATGTTTTTCGACATCGAAGGAATTGACATCCCTTGCTGAGCCATAAGTTGCTCAAGTTTCTTGATTTCTCCGGCCAGTCCTGCCAGGTTAGGGAACATAGCAGGGAAAGTCGGGGTTTCCATAAATTCCTGGAGTTTATCAATACTTTCGAAACCAGTTATATCACCGATATTTGAATTGACCGATGAATAAGTAAAGGCATATTTACCGCCAAGTTCCACTTTTGGGATATAAGCCGAACGGACTGCCTTCTGCTTTTCCTGTGCAATTTGTTTGTCAAGGTCTTTGGCAGCCACCTTGCGATCTTTATTTAACGAAAGTGAGATCAGTTCTTTCAATTCGGGTGAAACTTGTAGTGACTGCGCAATGGCCCGGCTTTGAGCAAGAGCAAGCACCAGGATCGTGATTAAAATTCTTGTTTTCATTATATTCAATTTGTAATGTTTTTGTTTCCCATATTCCGAAAATCCGGAAACTATGAATTTGATTATTAGCATATTCGACTAAAAGAGTAAAAGAGTCGAAAACAGGACAAAAAAATTATCGTTTCATTACCCCGTGAAATAAAATATGGATCAGGTTATCGAGCCTGCGCTCAATATCTTTTTCCTCCATGCCCCAGAACAAAGGAATCTCCATACCCTTTAAGGCTGTAACAATTGCAATGGCTGCCAGTGCAGTATCTTCAATTTCAAAAATGCCATTTTCAACGCCTTCAACAAGGATACTCTCCATCATTTGAATTTCTTCCTGGTCATATTTCTTCCTGATTTTTTCGATAAAATCGAGATGGCCCAGGTAATCGTCTTTAATGGCACTGTAAAAATTTGCCAGTTTTTCCATGGTACGCATACGGACAAGAACATGTATTTTTAATTTCTCGGCAGGACTGTCGGTTTCATTTTGCGCATTGATCAGTTCCTGTTTCATGATCGCAGCTTCTTTTTCAACTACCGCCTGGAAAATTTCTTCCTTGCTTGCAAAATAGTAATATATAGAGCTTTTGCCTTTTCGACTGGCAGTAGCAATCTCATCCATCGTGGTTTTTTTGAACCCGAACCTGGAAAAAATATGGCGGGCCACATTTACAATTGCTTCTTTTACTTCATCTTTATCAAGCATGATTCAA
>JBBSDG010000585.1:0-2391 GCA_038249635.1 Bacteroidales bacterium
AAGTTGGTGAAAAATCTCTTTCGGGGGATACTGAATCCGGGGTGAAAAATGTATTTGCCTGCCAAATTAAATGCATATTTCACATGCAACCCAACGGTGTCAATACTTACATCATACCCTGAATATTCCATAAAAGGAAATTCTTCCCGGAGTTGGTTAAACTTTTCCTGTCCTGCTGAAATTTCAGGTTTATTCATCATAGCCACTGTTGAAAACTAAAGAATTCAAAATCATATTTAGCCCTCAAAGATAAAACAATCATACAATCTTGGGCAAAGTTTTGCGTTACTTTCACGACAGTGAGTAAGTAAACCCACCTGAACTGACTTTTCCATTTAAACAATCAGATATGATTATACCCGATCAAAATCCCAACGGCGGTCGTATTCTTATAAGCCAGCCCTCGCTTCACGACAGGTTTTTCGGCAGGTCGGTGGTAATGCTTGCTGAGCATGGTGCGGAAGGAAGTTTCGGCTTTATTGTAAATAAACCGGCAAATATTAAGCTTAGTAAAGTTACGGCTGCTTTCGGCTCATTTGATACAGATCTTTACCTGGGTGGCCCGGTTCATGTCGATAATCTTTTTTATGTGCATTCGAAAGGCGAACTTGTAAGAGATAGTCTTAAAATTATTGAAGGAGTTTATTGGGGTGGTGATCTGGAAGAAATCAGGAAATTAATTTCATCTGGAAAGATGACCGAAAAAGACATCCGTTTTTATGCCGGGTATTCGGGCTGGGAACCAAAACAGCTCGACCGTGAAATGGAAGAGAACTCATGGGTTGTGCTGGATGGCATAAACCGTTATGTGTTCGGAACGCGGCCTGCCGGTTTGTGGAAGAAAATTGTGCTGACACTTGGCGAGGAATATGCGCCTTGGATAAATTATCCTTCGGATCCGACTATGAATTAGGTAATTCCCGCTTATTAGCAAAAGTATTATTCTAACTTTAAAATGCACTCATAAGCATGTTATACATTCCTACAATGAGTGCCGGTTTTAAAGCAGCCGTAAATACCACGCCAAAAATAGCACCCCAGAAATGGGCATCATGACCCACATTATCAATATTTTTCTTACCCATATAAGCTGAATATATCAGGAAAAGAGGGCCAAACAGAATGGCCGGAATCCCAATCGGGATAGGAAAAATTGTTATTTTACCAAGCGGCATAAATACAATGCTGGCGAACAATACAGCCGACACTGCTCCCGAAGCACCCACTGCCGTATAGCTGTAATCATCCTTGTGCTTGCCATAGGAGGGGAGAGTTGATATTGCCGCTCCTCCCACATAAAGCAGCAGGTAGTAAAATGTGCCTTTTAAACCAAAATAAAATCCGTAATAGGTTTCCACAATCCTGCCAAAGGAATATAAAACCATCATATTCACAAGCAGATGGATCCAATCGGCATGAATAAGTGCGTAGGATAAAAACCGGTAGCTGTTTTTAAAATGCTTGATATCGTAAGCATTGAAAGCCAGCCTGCGAAAAAGTTCATGGTTGCTGAATGCTATAACCGAAACTATTGCTGTAATCGCAATGATGATGATCGTAATTATCATAACTTATTATGGCTTTGGTGTTTTGGTATGGTCAATTTCGGAACCCAGCACACTGTGGGGTATCAGGTAAACTACCAGTACCATTATTGCTGCAATTACGGGCCAAAACTTGTTTTTAGGATCCTTACGGAGTTTAATAACTGCAAAAACCCATGCAAGAACCATAATTAACGTTTTATTGTCAGTCATATCACCAAAATTCAGTAAGCCTTTAAATGGCCAACCGGTCCAGTAAGCGCCGAAGGCATATTTCTGAACAACCGGGCCAAGTATAAGCCCGCCAATGATCAGGAATACAAGAGTCCATATAGCAAGCTTATAGGTTCTTGCGCCGCTTATAAGTGCTTCAATGGCGGTACGTGTGCTGAAAAGCAACCCCAGAAACATAGCGAGAATATGAGGAATCAAAATAAATAAGGGAACAGCACCTTTGAACCGCATTACAATAAATTCGTCATTTTTAGCATGAAGCTTCACTTTTTCGCTGCCACTTTGCAGTTCAATTTCATACATCATTTTACCGGCTGCGGGTTGCTTTGGCATCATAAAGTACAGAGTATCATTCCTTCGCAACAATGGAACTGTACTCAACACATCATCGCTTTTAAAGCGTTTATACGAAATAGTTCCTTTAATTGAAGTATCAGGAATGTTCAATGCAATTTCGGCATCATGATCATTTTCGGCCGAGCGGATCAAAGAGTACTTGAACTCCGTGTTGTTCAACTTAGCTTTTCCGGAAACCGGGTACGTTGGACCGGTCATTTTCTGGTAGCGAGCCATTGCCACTGTAAAAACAACGGCAAATACCCACCAGAGGATT
>JBBSDG010000586.1:0-2390 GCA_038249635.1 Bacteroidales bacterium
CCAATAGCGAAAATATTGCAGAAGTCATTGTTGCCGACAATGCGTCAACCGATAGTTCAATTGAATTTCTTCAGAATAATTACCCCCAGGTTCGTATTATCAATAACCGTACAAATGGCGGATTTGCGCGGGGCTATAACGAAGCCCTTGCCCAGGTTGAAGCAGATTATTTCGTTTTGCTGAATTCGGATATTGAAGTTACCCCGAATTGGATTGAACCTGTAATAAAACTGATGGAAAGCGATAAAATGATTGCCGCCTGTCAGCCCAAACTCCGCTCGCATCACGAAAGAGAAAAATTTGAATATGCCGGAGCAGCGGGTGGTTTTATCGACGAATATGGCTATCCTTTTTGCCGCGGACGGATTTTTCAGCAAGTCGAAACCGATCACGGTCAATACAATGATGCCATCGAAATTTTCTGGGCTACAGGCGCTTGTATGTTTGTAAGGGCCGACTTATACAAGCAGTTTGGGGGATTGGACGAGGATTTCTTTGCTCATATGGAAGAGATTGATTTTTGCTGGCGGCTTAAAAACGGCGGGTATAAAATCATGTACTGTCCCGATTCGGTTGTTTTTCATGTAGGCGGTGGCACTTTACCAAAAAAGTCAAGTCATAAAACCTATCTCAATTTTCGAAATAATATTTCCCTTTTATACAAGAATCTTCCGGCCAGGCTGCTTTTCCCCGTCTTTGCCGTTCGTTTCCCGCTGGATGCGGTTGCTGCATTCAAATTTCTTATCGACGGGGGCTTTGCTGATTTTTATGCCGTTCTGCGAGCACATCTCTATTTCTATAGTCATTTCCTGAATTTGCATCGCAAACGAAAACAATTTCCCAAAAGCATGGTGCATGGAATATACAAAGGAAACCTTGTGAAAGAATATTACATCAACAGGAAAAAACTTTTCACACAGTTGGATCCGGATGATTTTACCAGATAAAAATTCAGATATCAGAACATTTACATTTTTTAAACAGAAAATTATCTCAGGCAGAAATAACCTTAATTCAGTTTATTCATCCCTGTTCTTTATCAGTCGGAACGACCAATATAAAATATTCAGAAAAAGCCCCAAAATGATGGTCATTCCCCAGGTTCTGGGATGATCAGAAGGATTCATAATCTGGTTTCCAATATCCAGAAACAAGCCGGTAGGTTCATCAATTACATCCCAACTGTTCCACCTTTGGTAACGTCCGAGATACACGCCAAAGCTTCCGATAAATAATAATACGGATGATATGATCGAAACCCATGTCCTGCTAATCAATTTCTTTAATATTTTTTCGATGTCCCAAAGGCTGAGAAAGCCCAACAGCAAGCCTGTCCATGCAAACGAAAGTATCAAAACCAGGTCGAACCAGATTGGCATAGCAGTATTCATGCGGATATGAAATAAATCGGTAAGAATATAGGGGCCGTTTGGGAAAAATAGAAGCCATGCCAATAGCAAAATAATTATGGCAGTTTTTTTATGACGGGTATTGGGATGTAGTACCGCTACGCTGCTCAGAACCCAGGGAACAAAAGCAAGGAACAGGTTCCAGTTCAGAAACAGAAAAGAATGCTTACCTGTATAAATAATTCGGAAAGCTGAGAGGCATACACAAAAAAATATCAGAACAGCAATGAATAATGTTTCATTTAACCGGTTGTTATCCCGCAACAGCTTTAACATAGTTCCAATATTTTTGGCAGGAAAATAATCAACCCAATAATGAAGGCAGTTATAGCAGATATAAGCACCGCGGCTGCCGATAAATCTTTGATTTTTTTAATCATTTCATGCCTTTCCGGCGAAACGAAATCAGCAATATTCTCGATTGCCGAATTTACAATCTCCATAGCAATCACAAATCCAAAGGCAAAAACAACGTATATCCATTCGGAAACTGAGATTTTAAAAAATACACCTGCAATAATTACACAAAAAACTGCAAACAAATGTATCCACGAATTATGCTCTTCGCGGATAAGGATTTTTAATCCATTAAAGGCAAACTCAAAGCTTTCAATTCTTTTCCTAATGGAGAATTTCTGGTTCCTCATACTATTTGTTCCTGAAACTTTCAACTGCCAGCCTATACGAATCAAGGCCAAAACCGGTGATCACACCTTTCATTCCGGCAGAGATCATCGAAATGCTTCTGAAATCTTCACGCGCATGCACATTCGAAATATGAACTTCCACCACCGGAGTTTTTATGGCTTTAACCGAATCGCCAATAGCTACCGAAGTATGAGTATAACCGCCAGCATTCATAATTATACCATCGAATGTAAAACCGGTTTCATGCAGTATATTTATAATTTCACCTTCAATATTTGACTGGAAATATACAAATTCAATATCCTTATACTTCTCAGTTAATGATTTAAAATA
>JBBSDG010000587.1:0-2384 GCA_038249635.1 Bacteroidales bacterium
GAAAAGGTTGTACTAGCTTCGCCTGAAGCACAGAAATGGCTTGGCGGAAATCCTCCGAAAAAAGTGATTATTGTTCCCAGAAAGATTGTAAACGTGGTGGTTTAAGGACGACTTGCAATTTCAGATTTACGATTTCGGAATGCGGATCTTAAACTTATCCACAAATTTCACAAATCAGGCACAAATTATCGCAAATAATATTGGTAGAAAAGTACGAGGATTTGGAATAATATCCTTTCACTGAAACATTAAAGTTCATAAATCAGGCACAAATCAGCACAAATAGTATCAGTAGAAAAGAGTGAGGATTTTGAATACCATCCTTTAAAACATTGAAACTCTTCAAACATTTTAAACTCTTCAAACTCTTCAAACTCTTCAAACTTTTCAAACTCTTCAAACATTTCAAACCAACCCCTAACCCCCAACCCCCAATCCCTTATTTCAATATTTCCCTCGAAATAATCATTTGCTGTATCTCCGATGTTCCCTCATAAATCTGCGTAAGCTTGGCATCGCGCATCAGCCGTTCCACATGGTATTCTTTCACATAGCCATATCCGCCATGAATTTGCACAGCCTGCGTGGTAACTTCCATGGCAATTTCAGCAGCATAGTATTTGGCTAATGAGCTGGCATACCCGTAAGGCTGGTGCATGTCTTTGAGCCAGGCAGCTTTCAAACAGAGGTTGCGGGCATTTTCAATTTTAACTGCCATATCAGCTAATTTGAAGGCAATGGCTTGATGATTGGAAATATAGGTACCGAATGTTTTCCTTTCCTTCGAGTATTTCAGCGCAAGCTCAAAAGCTCCACTGGCAATCCCCAGAGCCTGTGCGGCAATCCCTATCCGGCCGCCTTCCAACGTTTTCATAGCAAAAGTAAACCCAAATCCATCGGCTCCAATGCGGTTTTCCTTGGGTACTTTAACGTCGTTGAACATTACCGAATGGGTGTCGCTGCTACGCATACCCATTTTATCTTCGTGTGGTCCTACACTGATTCCATGAGCATTGCGATCCACTATCAGACAGTTGATGCCTTTATGCATTTTTTCAGGATGTGTTTGTGCCATCAGAAGATAAGTGCCGGCTGTATTGCCGTTTGTGATCCAGTTTTTGGTGCCGTTAACCAGGTAATAATCTCCCATATCCAATGCTGTAGTGCGTTGCGAACTAGCATCTGACCCGGCATCAGGTTCTGAAAGAAGGAAGGCTCCGATTTTTTCACCACGAGCCACTGGTTTCAGGTATTTTTCTTTTTGCTCTTCGGTGCCAAACTCTTCAATGCCATAGCAAACAAGTGAATTGTTAACACTCATAATCACACTTGCCGAGGAATCTACTTTCGAAATTTCTTCGATGGCCAGAACATACGAAATGGTATCCATTCCACCTCCGTCGTATTTCGGATCAACCAACATCCCCAGGAAACCGAGTTCAGCCATGCGTTGTACATGCTTTGTCGGATAAATGGCACCAGCATCGCGCTCAATTACATCGGTAAGCAATTCCCGCTGGGCAAAATCGCGTGCTGCATCGCGGATCATCAGCTGTTCTTCGGTGAAATTAAAGTCCATAGTTTGCGGAAGTTTAAATTTGAATACTGAAATGGGCCTTTGTTAGCGGTGTGTTGTTTTTTTTCGTCTGTCTTTAAGTCAAAAAAGTATCTGCATGCGATTATTTGTCTGCAAAATATAACTGTCGAAATACGTTAGTTTTTATTCTTTATCATTTTAATAATTTGAGTTAATAATACTCCAGCCAACGCTCCAATGGCAAAGATTGATAAAAACTCAACAGTTCTAATACTACCGTCAGATAAAATTCTAAAATAATTTCCTATGGAAGCTATTAGAAGAATTGCTGTAATTACGATTGCTCCATTTTTCATTTTTATCTGTTATTATTGTCCTACTTGTTTGGCTTTTCGGTGTCGCCTCGTTTTTTAAGTGGTCTCTGATCTCCACTATTTAATTTTTAGTCTGCCCGGTTGTTGTCTGCTATTCTGAACGATGGTCTGCACTATAGTTGTTATGCGATCCTTTTAAAATGGCCGATAACAAATATATAACAATATTGATATGATAGATATTAAAAATAATAATTTTTATAAAAATTGTGAATAATATATCCGACACTTTATTATAATTCTGGAAATGAGTGTTATAACCGGGAATGCCTATTCCTGGCAGAAATAAAATTTCCTGTTTCATACGGTATTTGTTTTACCTTCAACTATTTGGCTACATAATATTTTGATGTGCTGGAAAAGTTTAGACATTAGTAGGTATCTGATTTTTTAAAAGAATACACTATAGATCGCTGAATTAATTCGGAAATTGAATTAGTATTTATTTTTTTGTCCTTTTCCCTTGATACTTC
>JBBSDG010000588.1:0-2382 GCA_038249635.1 Bacteroidales bacterium
ACTTAACCTGACCAGTGCAAATGCCAAATATGTTCAAGGATCGTCAATACTCAAAAACGTGGGGACTATTAATGTAAATTCAGTGGGGGAATTTGTACTGGGTTTTGGTAGCCCTACGCTTGAAAATTCTTCGTCAGGGGTTATTAATCTTAATTCTGCCGGTTCAATTACATATGCACAGGGGATAGGGTTACTTTTAAATTCCGGACTAATTAAAAGGGAAGGACCCAGTGGAAATTTTGCAATTTATGCCAACACAAATAACATAAGCCCCGGTAAAATCATTTGTGAAACCGGAATACTTTCATTTGGCACTTATACCGGCAATGGTATCCTTGGTGGCAATGGGTCAGTACAACTTGTAAACAATACAAATTTTGAGGGCACCATCTCTCCGGGTGGCTCACCGGGAACCCTCACCCATGTTGGCAATTATAAGTCATCAGCAAATACAATCCTTGCCAGTGAAATATATGGCTCTGTCTCCGGCACGCAATACGACGTTTTTAATGTGCAAGGCGAGGTTATTATGAACGGTACAATTAAAGTGGATCTAAAATATGCGGCAAAATTAAATGATGAATTTGTACTTCTGACTGCCACTAACATAACTTCCTGCAACCTGCCCTCCACCGTTACCGCAAATTACGATTCCCATAATTACACTTTCAATGTAATTTGCAATCCGAATAATGTTACGTTAAAAGTAGCAAGCATTATTTTGGGGATAGAAGACAATGAATTAAGCAGAAGTCTTTCACTCTACCCTAATCCTTCCAACGGCCGTTTCTCCATCAACCTTGGCAAGGAATATACAAACGTCACAGTTCAGATTTCAAATACTATGGGCCAAATAATTTCTTCGAAAAAATATGTTTCGGCCAAAATTATTGAAAACGAAATCAATGATTCCCATGGAATACATTTTGTAAAGGTCAGCACAGCAACAGGAGAATCGACTACTTTAACGATTTTAAAGCAATGATTCTTAAAAGTTTGTAATATTGAACACTAAGTGAAATGCATCCTGAAATAGGGAGGCATTTTTTTTAGTAGTAATTTCAAAATAAAACAATAAACCCTTTTAAGTTTAATTCAATTAATTTCCACCGAATTTTCCTGACAGTATTAGCGATACCTAAAATTTCATTCATCAGTAAAACCCTCTTAGTATCATTTGGATTCTTTCTGTATTTTTACACTTCCGGAGAAAATTCATTTTAAAGAATTTATCAGGAGTATTCCCGGTAAAGATGCTACAGATAGAATTGCCTTGTTGAAAAAAACGATTTTAAATGAAAATAACTTACCTGCTAATTTCTATACTTCTTCTGTTCAGTCCCACGCTGTTATTTGCCCAGGGTACAGTAAGCAAACAATCCATTGCAAGCATCATTCTCAGCAGGAATGTGGCCTATAATGTTTATGTGCCGCCTTCATACAGTGAGAATACGGATGTGAAATATCCCGTTCTTTACCTGCTTCACGGTTATTTCGGGAATAATACAGATTGGACCACTAACGGCATGGCTGCCACCATGAATACCGAAATCGGGAACGGCACCAAAGAAATGATTGTGATTATGCCCGACGGAATGGATGCATTTTATTGCAACAACTTCGATGGCAGGAAGTTGCTTTACGAGGATTTTATGTTACAGGAACTTATTCCGCAGGTTGAAAGCAAATACCGTATCATTTCTTCAAGGCAAACCCGGGCGATAGCAGGCCTTTCGATGGGAGGTTATGGCGCCACTTACCACGCTTTTAAATATGCTACAATGTACAGTTCCAGCTATAATATGAGCGGGGCAGTGCTGTTTGGAACGGCGGAACCGAATGTGCAAACTCTCCTGGAATCAATGTCGGCTGATGATTTGAAAAAGCTTCCGGCTTACACCATTGAAATAGGAACCGGCGATTTTCTGTTAAATAACAACCTCACCTGGCACAACCTGCTGCTTGCAAAAGGAGTTACCCACACGTATATAACACGAGCAGGAGCTCACGACTGGCCATTCTGGAAAGCATGCCTGCCAAAAGCTATCCGTTTTGCCAGCGATAATTTCGGAACAACTACTGGTGTAGATGATTTCGTTTCGGGAAACAGTTATATCCGGTTTTATCCCAATCCTGTTCAGGACAAATTTGTGATTGAATCACCTGTAATCACGGGGGAATCGCAAGTTTCAATTTTCAATGTCGGAGGCCGGAAATTATCTGAACAAAAAATTACCGGCGACAAACGCGAAATTGACATCAGCAATCTTCCGGTTGGAATTTATATCATAAAACTTATAAATCAGGAAAAGATCATAACCGGAAAAATCATAAAAAAACAGAGCGCAGAATAACCAATAAACCTGACTTTGAAAATATTGC
>JBBSDG010000589.1:0-2371 GCA_038249635.1 Bacteroidales bacterium
ATCTCCGGCAAGAGCCATTGCATTTTGCATTTTCGGGAATTCCATCAATGAAATTAAGGCCGCGCAGGCACCGCCCATTCCGTTAAAGATGGAAACCATCTGCGGCATGGCAGTCATTTTTACTTTTTTGGACGAATACCAGCCAATAAAGCTTCCGATGGCAAGTGCAATTACAATCCAGATAATATTACCAATTGGCTCACCCTCTTTTTTATGAAACAAAATAGTAAATAATATAGCTGCACCCATACCGGCTGCGGCCCAAAGGTTTCCGGCGCGTGCGGTGGCAGGATGGCTGAGTTTTTTTAATCCCAGAATAAACAGGATGGAGGCTATAAGATAGGAAATCTCAAGTATGGAGATTTCGCTGGAAAATTCGATGATTTTTGTAATTGTTTCCATGATTTATCTCCCTGTTATTTCTTTTTCTTAAACATTTCGAGCATGCGGTCGGTAACCACAAATCCGCCGACAACATTCAACGTTCCCAATATTACGGCAATAAAACCGAGTATCAGAGAGAGCGTACTTTCGGCATGACCCATAACGATAATGGCACCGATAATAACAACTCCGTGTATGGCATTACTCCCCGACATAAGTGGTGTGTGTAATACAGCCGGTACATGCGATATAACTTCAATTCCAAGAAATACAGACAGGACAATGATAAAAATCATGTCCTTGTATTCGAGGAAAAATTTCAAAACGTCTTCCATAGTTTTACCTTTTATGAATTGATAACTGATTTTACTCTTTCATGAACGATTTCTTTCCCGTGAGTCACCGCTGTTCCCTTCACAATATCATCATCCCAGTTCAGATTCAAAGCACCTTCCTTGGTAATAATAAGTTTCAGGAAATTGATCATATTCTTGCCATACATACGGCTGGCGTCGGTAGGCATATCGGTTGGGAATTGGGAATTACCGATAATCTTTACACCTTTGTGAACGATGGTTTCGTTGTCCTTGGTAAGTTCACAGTTACCGCCGGTTGATGCAGCAAGGTCGATAATAACTGAACCTGCTTTCATTGCTTCGACAGTTTCTTTTTTGAGCAGGAGAGGAGCTTTACGTCCGGGAATCTGAGCGGTACAAATAACCACATCCGATTTAACAGCCTGGTCGTGTATAGCTTGAGCCTGGCGGGCTTTGAATTCAGCGGTTTGTTCAACGGCATAACCTCCGGCGGCTTTATCATCAACAGCGCCTTCCACATCAATAAATTTTCCGCCTAAGCCGGTAACTTCTTCTTTTACGGCAGCACGTACATCAAATACATACACTACAGCTCCAAGTTTTCGGGCAGTAGCAATGGATTGAAGTCCTGCAACTCCGGCACCTAGGATCAGCAGGTTTGCCGGTTTTATGGTTCCTGCCGCAGTCATAAACATAGGGAAAAACTTCGGCAGCGTGTTTGCAGCCGTCAGCACGGCTTTGTACCCAGCTACCGTTGCCATTGATGAAAGTATGTCCATTGCCTGGGCACGACTGGTGCGTGGCACCACATCCATGCTGAAACCGGTAATATTTTTGGCTGCCAGCTGTTTTACAAGGTCAGCGTTGAAATACGGATTTAAAACCGCCATAATTACCTGCCCGTCTTTCATCAGAGCAATTTCTCCGGAAGTTGGTGGCTGGATTTTAATAAGCAGATCAGAGCCAGCAATAACGTTTGCTTTGGTTTCAATTCGAGCGCCTGCCTCCTCATATTCTTTATCCGAAGCATAGGCAGTTAGTCCGGCTCCGGCTTCAACAAGCAAGGTAACATTCATTTTTACCAGCGTGGCGATACTCTCGGGAAGTAATGAAACCCGGTTTTCGCCTTCAATTTCTTTAAGTATTCCTATTGTCATAACAGTAGGTTTTTTTAGTAATTTATTTTGGGCAAATGTAAAGGAATTTTAGCCATTTAAATGAAGCTTTTGACATGCTTTTTTTAAACTTTCAGTAATATACGGAAATAGATATTTATTCTCAGAAAAATATCTTTCCAGTTTATATCGAATGAAATGAATTCCGGAACTAAAATAATCCAAATATAAAGAAAGCCTTTGTAGCGAAAAACGTTGCGTAGGTTGCGGATTATGGGCTCGCAGTTATAACTCAAAAAGCATCACTTCGAAATCACGTTCCAAAAGGGTCTTAACTACTTTGAACTGGGTTTATAGAGCAGTCGTTATGACCATTGAACGAGATATATTGCAGCACCTTATCTTTAATAACCGGGTCTTGCTATGTTGCAGGGCAAAGGCCGCCGTGTTGGGAACTATTATTAAAACTTCCGCCAGTGAAATAAGCCATAGCCAGTAAACAGATTAAATCACGGTATGTCGGACAATTGGTAAAGCGGAGGGGGAAAATCTGAA
>JBBSDG010000590.1:0-2370 GCA_038249635.1 Bacteroidales bacterium
ACCTGCGACATATTGGCATCGTAATGCTGCCCGGTATGAATTATGATTTCAGTAATCTGATCTGCAAAGGAATTCCTGATGGCACGGCTTAGCGCGGCAGCCTTAATAATCTGAGGTCTTGCACCAACTACTGTTACTATTTTAATCATTGAAAATTAATTACTTATAAGTTAAATTGTTTTCTGCAATTCTCAATCCCCAGGTCTTTTTTTGGACTGGATTCCTTAAATCCTAATCCCCAACCACTAAACCCTTTTGTTTACATGATTCCTTCATCTGCAAAACTATAATAATTACCATTGCCGACAATAATATGGTCCAGAACCGGAAGATCAAGCATTACTCCGGCTTCCTTCAGTTTTTTTGTTAACTGAATATCCGCTTCGCTGGGTGTTAGCTGGCCCGATGGATGGTTGTGCCCTAAAATAATAGAAGTGGCATTGTTATCCATTGCGATTTTAAACACTTTTCGCAGATCAACCACAGTTCCTGTTAGTCCTCCATCGCTGATCCTTATTGTTTTCAGTACTTTATTGGCTCTGTTCAGTAAAAGTATGCAGAAGGTTTCATAATTGAGATCGCCGAGTTCTTTCTGAAACAAAATAAAAGCTGTTTTACTGTCTTTAGCCTGAGGCTTTTCGTTAAGTATTGACGTGTTCCTGCGGCGGCCCATCTCGAGCGCGGCAGCAATAGTTATCGCTTTAGCTTCGCCTATGCCTTTGTATTTTTGAAGATCCTGAATGGTAAGCCTTGCCAGGTCGGCGAAATTGTCGTTTACTTCCATCATTATTCTCTTCGACAGCTCTACAGCAGATTCATCGGTATTTCCGGATCCTATAAGTATAGCGATGAGTTCGGCATTGCTCAGCGCAGCCGGACCTTTATGAAGAAGTTTCTCTCTGGGCTTATCATCTTCGGCCCAGTTTTTAATCGAAATTTTAGGAGTTTTATCCATAAGCATTGATTATTAAAACTGAATAAATAGAAACTGCTAAAATACAAAAGTATATAAAGCAAAAAAGCCTCTTATACAGAGGCTTTTTGTGGAAAAAGATTTTCGCTTAGAGTTTGTTCACTTTTTTGGTAAGCTTCGATTTCAGATTCGCAGCTTTGTTTTTGTGAATGATGCTTTTCTTTGCAATTTTGTCAATAAGAGAAACCAATGAAGGAAGTTTTTCCGCCGCAACGGCTTTATCTTCTAGATCGCGAAAACTCTTGATAGCATTACGCATGGTTTTTGCATAATAACGGTTACGAAGCCTTTTCTTGTCGTTTGCTCTGATCCTTTTTAAGGATGACTTGTGATTTGCCATTGTTAAACTTTAAAGTGTTGTTAGTAGTCCGTAGGGGAATCGAACCCCTGTTACCAGGATGAAAACCTGACGTCCTAACCCCTAGACGAACGGACCATATCTTTTTTTGAGGCTGCAAAGGTAATATTATTTTTTAATCAGGCAATAGGGGTCAAAAAAAAATACAAATATTTCTCTGATTTTTCCATGAAGTATTTCAACGCATTGATTTTTAGGCTTTGCATTGACCGCAGATACTTTAATCTGGAGTATCACTGAGGTTAAAATTAATCATTTATTAAATAGTTCACTGAATTAATTGTAATTGTTAGTTATAAGTATTGAAATTAGCGAGTATCCAGAACCGAAAAAGAGAAATAGCCTGGTCTGTTATGTGTCTTTAATTTACCTGATGTGGTTCAGTCATTTTAAATATCGTTCGCCTCTATCCTACAAACAAATCAGGCATTCCATTGCTTAAATAATATAGAATGTTAACAAATTGTTAAGATTTTTAATCCTTTGAAACTCCCGTATGCGTAAGCAAGCAGCATTATTGAGTTTTTCGACCAGCCAATTTTATTTGCATGTATGAAAAAAACTATATATTATTGCTCCTTCAAAACGCCATAAGAAATTAAAAAATTAATCCAAACCCGAAAAATGAAAAGAAAATTACTGCTTTCGCTCTCAGGAGCACTGTTAAGTGTAAGCCTTATGGCTGGTGGTATCATGACCAATACCAACCAAAGTGCATCCTATGTTCGTATGCTGGCCCGAAATGCATCTTTAGGCATCGACGGCGTGTATTATAATCCAGCAGGACTTACAAAGTTAGGAAATGGATTTTACCTTTCATTCAACAATCAATCCATTTTTCAGGTTAAGGATGTAACCAACAATTATAAGTATTTAAATGGACATCCTGATGCAAAATACACCGGTGATATCAAGGCTCCTGTATTCCCTGGCGTTTACGCTGCTTATAAAATGAATAAATTTGCTTTTTCCTTTGGTTTTAACCCGGTTGGCGGCGGAGGCGGTGCTAAATATGATAAAGGGCTTCCTTCATTCGAAA
>JBBSDG010000591.1:0-2369 GCA_038249635.1 Bacteroidales bacterium
TAAATTCTCCATGCTGAAGTCTCTGGAAAAGCGGTCTCGTGAATTCGGAAAATTCCTCGTCGAAATAGCCGCCAAAAACTGAAGTGTCGATATAAAGTCTTTGTTTCATGCTATAAAGGTAGTAAAAATCTCTGAAATTTTGTCTGATTTTCGAGGCCGCGATTTTTTGTCGGGTAACTCAGGCGGATTACTCCGCCCTTGTCCCCTAAGAACCGGACTTGAACCTTTCGATTCATCCGGCTCAAGCTCTCTGAAGGCAGATTAAACCACCCGGCAATATACTGAAAATAAGTAAATACATCAGCAGAATTTTCGTTTAAAAAGATAATTATCCCACTTCGGATCAAAAGGGTTGGCAGAGCCATTTATGAGGGTGTGGCGTTTGATATGGAAGCAGCCAAACATACGAAGCAGGATAATTTTGCTGTCGCTAAATTTGCCAAAGAACTGCCATTTTCTAGTGCCAATTCGCATAAAGTATAGAGAAGCAATTTTCCTGTTGCCCAGGTTGTTATGCCTTCTCCTCGCCCAGTTCCAGAGATTGCGCCAAAGAATCCTATCTAATTTATAGAAGGTGCCTTTGGAGCAGATATGCCTGTGGAAGTTTGCCCAACCTGTGATGACAGGATTGAGATATTTAATTAAAACTGCTGCTTGTGAACCCCTGTGTTTAACAATGATTCCCTTCAACTTATCTTTCACCGATTTGATTGCATCTTTCGTTGGCCGGATAAGGAGTTTCCCTCGGGAATACATTCTTATATTCTGGCCCAGAAAGTCGAACCCCTCGCTGATGTGCGTTATTTTTGTTTTCTCCTGCGATAGTTCAAGCCCCCGGATTTGAAGAAATTCTTCAATCAGCGGCTTAACCTTGTTCTCTAAAATTTCCTTTACTGATGCAGTAACGACAAAGTCGTCAGCGTACCGGATAAGGTGAATTTTAAAGGGATTGTTCTTGCGGCAACCGTCCGGCCTGATCGTGATTCCGAATGCCTTGTCAATAAAGGTTTCGAGACCATCAAGGGTCATGTTGGCAAGTGTTGGAGAAATGATACCTCCTTGCGGAGTACCTTCTGTTGTTGGGAAAAGTCGTTTGTTTTCAATAAATCCGGCATTCAGCCATTGTTGCAGTATCGTTTTATCCATCGGGATATTTTGCATCAGCCATTGATGGTTGATATGGTCAAAGCATCCCTTGATGTCTCCTTCCAGCACCCAGGTTGCACTGTCTTTTCTTGAAAGGTGAATGTAGCACCGTTCAATGGCATCGTGACAGCTTCGCTTTTGGCGAAAGCCATACGATCCCTTGTCAGCCAGTGTTTCGGATACGGGTTCGAGAGCCAGAAGGTGCAAAGCCTGATATGCCCTGTCGGTCATGGTAGGAATTCCTAACGGACGTTTCTTACCGTTCTTTTTAAGTATATAGAGCCGACGGAGCGGTTTGGCCTTGTAACTCTTCCTGATTAATGATAAGGCTGCCCGGAATTTTTGAATTGGGGTTTTCCACAAAACACCGTCAACTCCCGGTGTTCGTTTACCTGAATTTTCTGTAACCCGCTTAACTGCTAAAACTTTTGCAGCAAACGAGTGTGTTAGCATCCACTGTAAGGCTTTCACCTTATTGTATTTGCCTTCCTTTATTGCCTTTGCAATACGTAATTGTAATGACCTTACTGATTGTTTTATAGTCTTCCAGTTTATGGATTTCCAGTTATTAACAATTGTTTCCGGTGCACAATCCTTTTGATCGGACTTCATTTGCTTTCCTGAATTAAGGTCTTATTATAATGTTCTTGCAAAAGAGAACCAGATAGAAGTCTGCATATCCCGATCATTACAAAAGGGCTTTGGCTTTTTCTATCCTCCCATGCCTGTATTGCATTGTGTTTGTCTCACGACAAACCTACCCTCTGCAAAGGGAGCAATACAGGTTTACCACGTTCCGCACGGATAACCAAATGGGTTAGGTGCTGCCTATATACCGGAAGATCAAAGTCCATGTGCTTGCATCTAACGTGCTCACATCCTGTCTTCTTGCCATTTTGGCCAGTGTGTATCATCAACTTTCACACTTTCGCGCATGACGGTACGTCAACGACAATTCATGTATTTTCACCATACCATTCAAGCCGGCACCTTCCGGAATGTTGCTTTCCGTTAGGGAACCTTTTCCCGGCAGCTTCACACCCCACCGTTGCCAGTGACGCATGTGCCGGTAGGCTACTCATGATGGAACATGAGGTTAAATCTATCTGTTAAAGAACGTTTAACAGTTATCCGTGCAACTTCGTGTCGCACTTAAACTTGCCCATAACGTTCTAGTATAAGAATAGTAGCGGATTTTCACACACTAACTTTTCAGTTAAGCA
>JBBSDG010000592.1:0-2361 GCA_038249635.1 Bacteroidales bacterium
GGGCGAAGTGATTCGCAGGGGCGTAACTGCCGATGCTGTTATTACTGACAGTGCAACCATTTTCCCGGGTTATATTCCGCGACCAACCGATCAGCGCATAACTTTTGGTCTGTTTTTCCAGGATTACCTGCCAATGAATCCCACTTTTAAAATGAACCTGGGGCTGTATTTCGGAAGTGGCCTTCCAACAGGAGCACCGAATACTCCTTTATATACACACACTTACCGGATGCCGCCATACAGAAGGGTTGATATAGGATTATCGAAACAGATCATTGGCGGCGAATCATTACGGCCTAAAAAAGGATTCTTCAAAGGCTTTAAAAACCTTTGGGTCACGATGGAAGTGCTGAACCTGCTTCAGATATCTAACACAATTTCATATACATGGGTGCGCGACTTCAACAATAACCAGTACGGAGTACCAAATTTCCTTACGCCAAGGCAAGTGAATTTTAAGATAGGTGCTGATTTCTGATAACCAGGAGAATCTTGAGATGTGTACCTAAAGTACTTAGCGTACACAGATTGTCTAAAGTTATTCAACAGTTGAATCCCAATATAACGCTTTCATAGTCTAAACATTCCCGGCATTAATAGTACATTAGTTACTCCCGGCACTTTATATACTGAAAAGTCAGCCAATGTGCTTTGTTTTCCCTAAAAATGTTAAATCAACACCCTCATTATTGAACTATTTATATCCACAGATGTTACTTATATTATACTTAACAATTATTACAAACCTATAAATCACATTTTAAAATGGACTATACATTTCCTGCATTACCTTATGCCTTTAACGCTCTGGAACCCCATATCGACGCAATGACGATGGAGATCCATTACACAAAACACCACAAAACATATTTCGACAAATTTGTTGCTGCCATTAAAGAAACAGAATTGAATGGCACACCACTCGAGGAAATATTTACGCAGGTGAGCAAACTTCCTATGCCTGTGCGCAACCATGGCGGAGGATTATACAACCACACGCTTTTCTGGGAAAGCATGTCGCCTAGCGGAGGCGGAGTTCCGACCGGGAAGTTGGCCGATGCTATCACAGCTCAGTATGGCTCTTTCGAAGATTTCAAAACCAAATTCAACGATGCTGCTGCCAATCGTTTCGGCAGTGGCTGGGCATGGCTTTCGGTAAAGGCTGACAAAAGCCTGTGTGTTTGCTCAAGCGCCAACCAGGATAACCCGTTAATGGATATTTCTGATTGCAAAGGCACTCCTATCCTTGGACTCGATGTTTGGGAGCACGCTTATTACCTTAAATTTCAGAACCGCCGTCCCGAATACATTTCAGCCTTCTGGAATGTTGTAAACTGGGCAGTAGTTCAGGCACGTTACGAATCAGCAATTAAATAAATTATGAAAAAGGTATTTCTCTATTTCGTTTTGTTTGCAGCAATTCCTTTTGCCATGAAGGCTCAGGAATCAATTCACAAATTCGCACCGCTACCTTATGCTTATGACGCGCTGGAGCCATACATCGACAAGATGACGATGGAAATCCATTACGACAAGCATCACCGGGCTTATTACAATAACTTTATGGCGGCTATAAAAGGCACTGAACTGGAGAAGACACCTATGCTGGACATATTTGCGAATATTTCGGCGCAACCTGTTGGCATCCGCAATAATGGCGGAGGTTTCTGGAACCACGAAATGTTCTGGAACTGTATGAAATCAAATGGCGGTGGCGCTCCCAATGGTAAACTTGGCGATGCCATAACTGCAACATTCGGATCATTCGACGAGTTCAAAAAGCAATTTGCAGATGCCGGTGCAAAGCGTTTTGGATCGGGCTGGGTATGGCTTGTGGTAGGTAAAGACGGGAAGCTATTTATTAGTTCTACTGCAAATCAGGATAATCCTTTGATGAATATTGCTGACAAGCCAGGTACTCCTGTATTCTGCCTTGATGTTTGGGAACATGCCTATTACCTGAAGTATCAGAATAAGCGCGGAGATTATATCACCGCTTTCTGGAATGTGGCAAACTGGGATTATGCTCAGAAATTGTATGAGGAAGCTTTGGTGAAAAAATAATAGTATTTTTTAGTGAATGGTTAGTGAAGGAAAAAGCCC
This sequence comes from Bacteroidales bacterium, assembly GCA_038249635.1. Taxonomy (GTDB): domain Bacteria; phylum Bacteroidota; class Bacteroidia; order Bacteroidales; family UBA4417; genus UBA4417. Next base: position 2,104 of record JBBSDG010000592.1, read on the forward strand.
GTCAGTAGAAATACTGCGGGCTTTTGATTTATAAATTAATTCCTTGAAGTTTATTCGAACGAAAGAATTGCGGTTTTAATAATCTCTATCGCTTCGCGCAATTGAGTTTCGCTGATAACCAAAGGAGGCGCAAACCGAATGATATTACCGTGTGTTGGCTTGGCAAGCAGACCCATATCTTTCATCTTAACACATACATCCCAGGCTTCGAAACCGTTTTTAGGACGTATCACGATTGCATTCAATAAACCTTTTCCA
>JBBSDG010000593.1:0-2357 GCA_038249635.1 Bacteroidales bacterium
ACAACCCGGCTTTTGATCTCACAATTTCAGGAGGTACCAGCGTACTGCTTCACTATACTGATGCATTAAAAGGATATTCAAACTATAACTTTTCTGTTTCTTCTGATTTAAAGGCAATAAACGGTTATACTTTTAACGGATTTTCCAATTCATTTTCTACAGGGCTTGACTCCACCAACAAATTCCCACTGATCAGCGATGATGAATTGCTGACTCTTGTTCAAAAGCAGACCTTCAAATATTTCTATGATTTTGCTGACCCAAACAGTGGAATGGCACGGGAGCGCAATACTTCCGGCACCACAGTAACAACCGGAGGATCAGGATTTGGAGTGATGGCTCTGGTAGTAGGAATGGAGCGAAATTTTATTACACGAACCGAAGGTGTAACGCGGCTGACTAAAATTATCGGTTTTCTCGAAACAGCCGAAAGGTTCCACGGTGCTTGGTCGCATTGGATCAATGGCAGCACCGGTAAGGTAATTCCTTTTAGTAATAATGATAATGGCGGCGACCTTGTTGAAACGGCTTTCATGATACAGGGATTAATTACAATGAGGCAATATCTTGATCCGGATGTAGCTGCTGAAAAAAGCCTGATTGACCGGATAACCGCTCTGTACAATGGTGTAGAATGGGATTGGTACACACAAGGTGGTAAAAATGTGCTTTACTGGCACTGGTCACCAACAGTTGGATGGGCAATGAATTTCCAGCTACAGGGTTACAACGAAACGTTGATTACCTATGTGATGGCGGCTTCATCAACTACTCATACCATTCCTAAAATTGCCTACACCAATGGTTATGCCAGGAACGGCGGAATTAAAAACGGGAAAACTTTCTATGGTTATGTTTTGCCGGTTGGATATGATTATGGCGGCCCCTTGTTCTTCGCCCATTATTCGTTCCTTGGGCTTGATCCGCGGAACTTATCCGATCCTTACGCCAATTACTGGACTCAAAACGTGAATCATTCGCTGATCAACTGGAAACACTGCGTTACTAATCCATCCAAATACCCGAATTACAATGCCTTTTGCTGGGGTCTAACAGCCAGCGATATCCCCAACGGTTACTCAGCAAGCGAACCAACAAGAGATCTTGGCACGATAGCTCCTACTGCTGCAATATCATCACTTCCTTATACTCCCGAACAATCCATGAATGCTATACGGTATTTTTATTATATAGTTGGTGACCGGTTGTGGGGACAGTATGGATTTTATGATGCGTTTGATGTAGCCGACAATTGGTGGGCAAGTTCATACCTTGCCATTGACCAGGGGCCGCAAATCGTTATGATCGAAAACTACCGCACCGGATTACTCTGGAATCTCTTTATGAGTGCCCCCGAAGTAAAAACAGGATTGACAAAATTAGGGTTTACCTATTAAACACTATTTTCAGATAACCGCCAACTGAACAAAAAAAGGAAAATCAGTATTCTGTCGTTCCAACTGAGGCATAATTTTTCCCTGTTCAGCTTGAAAACAAAGTGACAAGGCCAAAAGTGCTTTTCGCTAAATTTCAAACAATTCCTATCTTACACTAGCGCCAAACCAGCCTTTACACTATTTTTGCTGTGAAGTCGGATCAGCTTCGTTTATTATGGATAAAATAATGCATTCCAATGCTATTTATCCATTAATAAAATAAAATACGTAAACAAAAAAAATGCAGTTTAAATGAAACGAAAATCAATCTTTTTATCTTGTATTCTGATGCTTGGCACAACGGTGCTTTTTGCTCAAAACAAACACGCTTTGCCAAATCCAAAAATGAATATTTTCATTGATGCTTTGATGAAAAAAATGACGCTTGATGAAAAAATCGGACAACTCAATCTGCCGGCAGCAGTCGATATCATTACAGGGAGTACCAGCAGTTCCAATATCGGAAAGAAAATTAAGGAGGGCAAGGTTGGAGGGCTACTAAATGCAAAATCCGTTGCAAAAATCCATGATATTCAGAAAGTAGCTGTCGAAGAAAGCCGCCTGAAAATTCCATTGATTTTTGGACTTGATGTAATTCACGGGTACGAAACCACCTTCCCCATTCCGCTGGCTATGTCGTGCAGCTGGGATATGTCGCTGATTGAGAAATCAGCCCGCGTTGCTGCCACCGAAGCCAGTGCCGATGGAATTTGCTGGACATTTTCGCCAATGGTTGATATTTCCCGCGATCCGCGCTGGGGCCGTGTTGCCGAAGGAGCGGGTGAAGACGTATATCTGGGTTCACGCGTTGCCGAAGCCATGGTAAAAGGATACCAGGGCGACGACCTGAAGAAAAACAACACAATAATGGCGTGTGTAAAACACTTTGCGCTTTATGGTGGTGCCGAAGCGGGCCGCGAT
>JBBSDG010000594.1:0-2346 GCA_038249635.1 Bacteroidales bacterium
GGCTGTGCGTTGGTAAGCCTGAACTGGAATACATGGCCTCCGGTTTCTAAATCAATTCCTACCGACAGGCAATTGCGGTATTTTGCGGTTTCGGTTGAAGAAACCTGATAAGAATTTACAAATCCGGGGATCTGGTAAAAATACTCTGCATTTATTGATGTGCGCTGGGCAATCTTATATCTTCCTCCTAAACCTACCGAAAAATTATCATTATGATCACCACGGGTTTTTACAAGGTTTTTATGAATGTAAGTCGGCGTAATCTGCAACGATAAAGCATTTGAGAATTTCCGGGCGATAAGTAATTGTGCTGAATATGACATTCGCGATGAGAAATAATTTGTACGTGAATTATCAGTAAAATGCATCGAATTCAGGAAAGAGGCTCCATAAAACGACATGGAAACGGGCATGTTCTTTGCACCTTTACTTTGCCTCAATATCTTGGCTTTCAACGAACCATCAAATGTCTTTTCGTACGAACTCCTTCCAATTCCAACGCTAAGCCAGTCGTTAACGCCATATTCAAGTCCGAGCCTGATGGTCGATTGATCCAGTCCCCACATGTTGTAAGCACCGGTATTCAGCGCGCCAAAGTCATGTTCAACCAGGAATTGAAGCGTTCCGGCAGCCGGGCTTTCGACCGATTGTCCCAGTACAATGCGAGTGGTTTTAAATGTGGCAGAAGTGTAGTTGGTTGTTGGCTTTTCGTCTTTTAGCATATCCATTAAATCCTGGGCAAACACTTGGGATGTAATAATGGTAATGAAGAAAAGGAGCAATAAAATCTTAGTTCGTATCATTGTTTTTGGTTTACCTATATCTTTATTGAATATTAACTATTTGACGATTGAGCACTTATTGAATTTAATATCGGTCTGATCGAAACCGGTACAAAAGCCTTTTATTTTTACCAGTGCATCTTTCGGAAGGGCTGATGCCTCGTTGTTATATTTCGGCAGCATTTCGCAACGGACCGATTTGTCGCCAAACATCGAATCCACTTCCATAATAAAAACGGCATAAACCAGGGTGTCGGATTTGTCGGTGCGGTTTAGTTTACCGGTAAGTTCAATAACCTTTCCTGTATAAAGCGAGTCGGCATTCTTCAGGTTGGCATTGTATTGTTTCCAGATTTCCTCCGTTGCAATGGAATAGGCAGGTGTGGTATTTTCGATATCTTCGTGAGGCTTGTTAATATAAAATTTCCAAACCAGCGCGGCCACTACAACTCCTATTACTGCAAGTATAGCTGCTATTCTAAGTGCTTTTTTCATTATTTCAGTTTTCAGTGGTTTTGATGATTAATTATTTGGCATTCCCGTCCTGATCCAGATATCTATTTTGGTGAGATCGCATGGTGAAAGTTTTCCCCCGCTCTGCGGCATAGCCAGGAAGCCTGACTGGTGGTTGATGGCTCCGCTTATACGTGTAATATTCGCTTTAACTGAAGCATAATTATCAGTAACTATATTCCCGCCGGGATTGCTGCCACTATGGCACGAATTGCAATACCCGCCAAATATAGGAGCAACTTTTGCCGCATAGGTTACATTGGTTGTATCGCAAGTATTACTTCCCAGGTATAAATCTTCTTCGTTGTCGTAGTAACAACTGTTCAGAGACAGAGCAAGCGCAAATATCAATATAATTCCGGATAATGATTTCATAGTAATTGAGTTAAACATTCGAGGTGTTGCTTTTTAGTTGTATTTTTCTGAACTATCAATTTTTGAACTGGCATTAATTATCCTTAGCTCCTTGAAGAATCCACATACTTATATTAACAATCTGGGTAGAAGTTAAGCGTGGCTTGGATTTTGGCGGCATAAGGTTTCCATCCCAGGAATTTGCCGTAATTATTTGGTGAAGTTTGCTTTTCATGGGTTTACCTTCTGTAACAAGACTATGTATGTCAGAATAAGTGTTGAGCCCCTTTAATTCGCCACCTGTTCCATGGCAACCCGGCACATTGCAATTCGAATTAATGATCAGCATTACATCACTTTGAAAATGTACTTCGGGAGTTCCGGGAATGAGTTCGGGTTCATGCTGGCATGCCATTGTTATTATTCCCAAAAACAGCATTCCGCTTACGACACAAAATTTTAATATTTTCATTTGTTGCTTGTTATATTGTTTTATTAGCAGTTTTACCTTACCAGTTTAATGGCGTTTCGGATAAATAGCTTGTCAATAGTTAGTATTACAAAATTAAGTGTTTTTTATTGTTCTCATTGTGATAATAGTCACTAGACGGTTATTTATAACAAATCTAATAAATCAAAGATACCCGATGCAAACGGTTCTTTAAACCAAACGTTGCTGAATGAGAATAAACTTAAC
>JBBSDG010000595.1:0-2336 GCA_038249635.1 Bacteroidales bacterium
AAAATATTTATGGAAACAAAGAAAATAGAAATCCCCGTAATGGCCGATCTGTTTGCCCGTGGCGAAAAACCCGAATATCTTTTCTGGGTCGGCTGCGCAGGTGCTTTCGACGACCGTTATAAAAAAGTTACCCGTGCATTTGCCAAAATCCTGGCCCACCTTAATATCAGTTATGCAGTTCTCGGTAAAGAGGAAACCTGCACCGGCGATCCTGCCCGCAGGGCTGGCAACGAAATGCTTTACCAGATGCAGGCTTTGCAGAATATCGCGATCCTCGATGGCTATGAAGTGAAGAAAATTATCACCATCTGCCCGCATTGCTTCAATATCTTTAAGAATGAATACACCGATCTGGGCGGGAATTACGAGGTTATCAATTACATACAGTTCCTGGACAAATATATCGAAAACGGAAGTATCAAACTGCATGCAACCATGCTGGGCAATACCCGGATAACCTATCACGATCCGTGTTACCTGGGTCGCGGAAACGATATTTATGCTGAACCACGGAGTATCCTGAAAAAACTAACTACTGATTTCGTTGAATTAGAGCGCAATAAGAGTTTCTCCTATTGCTGTGGTGCCGGTGGCGCCCAGATGTTTAAGGAAGCGGAACCCGGAAAGAAAGAAGTTTTTATCGAACGAACCGAAGAAGTGTTACGCAGTGATGCGAAAATTCTCGCCACAGCCTGCCCGTTTTGCATGACCATGCTCACCGATGGCCTGAAATACAAGAACAAAGAAGATGTGAAAAACTATGATATTGCAGAACTGATTGTACAGGTTCTTGATCTGTAGCATTTCAGAAGTTATTAGTTAATGGGAAATAGAAAATAGTGGTATATTCTTCCTTACTATTTTCCATTAACTTTTTTCTATTAACTATCCTTATAACCTATTCATACATAGACAGATATGTATCAGTCTGCATATTTAAAGGATTGATTTAGGCTACTTTACATATTTTTTTCTTGCTCTTTACTCCTAAAAGTTTAATTTTGCGCCTTCAAAATTCCCATCGCAAAGTATTATTGACTCACTTTAAACTGAGTCATAACCTGATAAATAGTTTATGCGTTTTAGAATAATTGTGCTAGCCAAACAGGTTCCAGACACCCGGAATGTTGGCAAAGATGCCATGAAAGCTGATGGCACTGTTAACCGGGCAGCTTTACCTGCCATTTTTAACCCCGAAGATTTACATGCTCTGGAACAGGCTCTGAGCATCAAGGATAAAATTCCTTATGCCGAAGTCATTCTTCTTACCATGGGGCCATTCCGTGCAGCCGAAATCATCCGTGAGGCCATGTATCGTGGTGCCGACCGTGGTTACCTGATCACAGACCGCAAATTTGCCGGTTCCGATACGCTTGCCACATCTTACGCTTTATCTTTAGCTGTTAAAAAACTTGCACCTTATCACCTGGTGATATCGGGACGACAGGCTATTGATGGCGATACTGCTCAGGTTGGACCTCAGACAGCAGAGAAACTGGGAATTCCTCAGATTACTTACGCTGAAGAAATCCTTTCGGTAGATGCCAAAAAAATTATCGTTAAACGCAGGCTCGAAAGGGGAGTGGAAGTAGTAAATTCAACTTTACCAGCGGCTATTACAGTTCACAGCTCCGCACCGGTTTGCCGTCAGCGGATTGCCAAGTTGCTCATGAAATACAAACATGCACGCACAGTAACTGAACTCCAGAACGAAACCAAAGATTATACCGAATTATATAGTGCCCGCCCATACCTGCTTATCGAAGAATGGACAGCGGAAGACCTTAATGCACAGACTGAAATGCTTGGTCTGTCAGGTTCGCCAACCAAGGTAAAAAAAATCGAAAATGTTGTTTTTCAACATAAAGATTCCAAAATAATGGGCGGTACCGATAAGGAAATCGAAACACTGATGGTGGATCTGATCAACAGCCATATTATCGGCTAGTCATTTTAAGAAAAATATTTATCACTGATTAATACAAAAAGCACGTGAACAACATATTTGTTTATTGCGAAGTTACCGAAGAAGGATTGATAGCAGATGTCAGCCTGGAACTTTTGTCGAAAGGTAAAAAACTTGCCAACGATCTTCATGTTAAGTTAGAGGCTGTTGTTATCGGACACAATGTTCCGAACCTGGAAGGTCAATTGTATCCGTATGGCGTTGATGTGATCCATTATGCCAATCATGAAAAACTTTTTCCTTACACAACGCTTCCGCATGCATCCATAATACTTGATGTGTTTGGAAAAGAAAAGCCGGAAATTGCTCTTTTTGGAGCTACAAGCATCGGGCGGGATATTGCACCGCGGGTTGCTTCGGCACTCCGTTG
>JBBSDG010000596.1:0-2332 GCA_038249635.1 Bacteroidales bacterium
AGGGACAACAATATATTGGTAGGTTGCATTCGCAGGTTTCACGCCATGGTTAATCCAGATTTTAAAAACATCTTTTGTGATCAAGTCCTTAGGCGAATCGGATTGGTGATTGATCTTGTACCAACTGCCTGTTTCTGATTGGTTTGAGGCATTCAGCTTCAAAGGCTGTGGAAAAAGATAAGCTATACCGTCCTGCAAGACCCACTGAACATCAGTTAATTCGTGCGTTCGTTTCGTTAATTTCGAAGTCTGGTTGTTTGACCTGACCAATACGTCACTTTTTAGCAGGCACTGATTGAGTGTGGTAGCCACGGAAAATGGTGATTCAGAATTAATACCGGTTCCAAGGCACACATATTCTTTATCAAAAAAGAACCATGCCTTTTTGGCTTCCAGCGGGTCATGCGGGCTTTTAAAGTCAAATGCAACAGCACCGTAAGTTCCGTCGGTTACAGCTCCTACGAATTCAGTCAGTCCCTTTTTCTGAATTTCTTTTTCTGATGGAAGTTCAGGCTTCTGAACGACAGTTGTACCAGGTATTTTTTGCCAATCGTAGACAGGTGAAATATCAAAATACTCATCGCCAGTCCGGGAAATGTAATTGGTTCCGTCACCTCGGTGATGATTCATCAACCCTTCGCCATTATAAGGCATTTCCATGTTATAGTCGCGGCTGGAGTGCATTCTTACTGAAGTAAAGAAACCAGGTCTCTGATAGGTGAAATGTTCAGACTGCCAGTAAAATGTGCTGTGTGCCAATGTTGACTGAGCCTCTCCACGCCTGATGATTACAATATCTTCAAGTTCTTTTTTGCGGTAAACTGAAGCCATCAGCAATCTTTCGGGTGTCGCCGTTCCAAAGGCTCTTTGCGAATCAGGTCGGGTAATGTCACGGTTCATTGCACCCGGATCGGAAAATTTGCCGTAAATCATCATTTTGCATATACCATCCAGGTAATAATCAGTGAGCAGTTGAAGCGATGGCGCTGAAAACTGGTACTTTGTTCCGGCGACAAAGGCCGCCCATTCTGCAAATGCATCAGCATATCCGGTACCATACGAGAGCGTATTGTTAACCCGGTCTTCGCGGTGATGGAAACTGTAATCATATTGCATTCCTCTGCCTTCAGCAAATTTTATTTCGCCTTCAATAACCTTGATAACTTCTCTAAATTGAACTTCGTCCCGGTTAAAAAGTAAAGTTTTGGCCAGAATTCCGGCTATTTTAATCCTGTCGCCGCTGGGACGGGCTCCGGTAGCATTCAGATTGGCACGTCCCACCATGGGAAGGGTTTTTGCAATCTGACCCTTTGTGAGATCGGTATCCATGATGAGCAACATGCTGACTAACAGATTGGGCGTTCCGATCTGGTTCCACCACCAGTTTTCACAGATGAAATTATTAGCCAGCCAATAATCAAGTGCTGAATAAATTGCCTTTTTTAGTTTGGGATCACCTTTAAGTTTCGAACCCTTCTTCCTGTAAGCCCGGCTCATTTCAACCAGGTTGTTCAGGTGGATGCGATGCTGAAATCCCGTATTCGAAACATCGATATAATTGATATTGGGCCATGTGCCATTAAGGCGGATAGAACCAATAAGTTCTTTCACCTGATTTTCATTGAAAGTAGGAAGCATCAATTCGGTAATCACCTTTTTTCGGAGAATTTCCACATCACTGGAAGCCAAAGATACTTTTCCAATTAAAACAAAAAGCAACATTAAAATGAGTGGGAAACGGTTCATGTTGTTCGTTTAGTATTGTTTAGTTTTCAACAAAAGTAAAAAAACGGGTATCAAAACCCGTTGATTTTTGAAGTTTTAAAACAAATAAAGAGCCATTGATTACGGATTTCTCCCATCAACGGCTCTTACCTCTCGTTCTAACTATTTAACTTGCAATCTTTTTATACTAACAGTCATTGTTTTGGCTGTATTATCAACTTTATTCACGTAAACATAAGCCCTGTATTTACCATCAGCTGTTTCAACCCAAACTCCGGCTTCTGCTTTGGTGTTAATCGCGTAGTTTGGTGCATCCTTCAGATCAACTGCCTGAAAATCTATATCATCAATATAGACTCCATATTGCAGTCTGGCAAGGTTGAAATCCCTCAGCGCCCATGCTTTACTTACTTTGGTGCTTTTAATTACTCCTGCTGGCAGTGTAACTCCAGGAAGATATTCTGTATTCGCAGGAGAAACAAGTGAATGAAGGAAGGTGATACCCGTAATTGCCCTGTAAAGGTAAACGAGATCAATCTTATCAGCATTGGCAACAGCAGCGGCGGAATTATATACAGCCATATCTGCTATTGAAAGATAGCTGTTG
>JBBSDG010000597.1:0-2326 GCA_038249635.1 Bacteroidales bacterium
ATTCTAACCAAACCAACAAATTCAAATCCAATTGAATCCAACTGAAAACAGGAAAATACATGTAGCCATAGAAGGTGCAGCCGGTTATACAGCCGGCGAACTTTTGCGGATACTGCTGTTCCATCCTTTGGTGGAAGTTAAGTATTTGCGTAGCAACAGTAATGCCGACAAACCGGTGTACGCTGTTCATAAAGATCTTCTGGGTGAAACGGAACTTGTTTTCAATGATATTGATTTCAGTGATACCGATGTTGTATTTTTATGCAAGGGTCACGGTCAGAGCGTTAAGTTTATGGAGCAGTTCGATTTACCTGACCATGTAAAAATTATTGACCTTTCAACTGATTTCCGCGATGAAAGTAAAGGTTTTGTGTATGGATTGCCCGAAATGCAGCGCGAAAAGATAGAAAAGGCAAGGTTAATATCTAATCCGGGTTGCTTTGCAACTTCAATAGAACTGGCTTTGCTTCCGCTGGCCTCTGCCGGATTGCTGAAAAACGAAGTTCATATTACTTCTATAACCGGTTCGACCGGAGCTGGTCAATCGCCATCGGAAACAACGCATTTCAGTTGGAGGAATAACAATGTTTCGGTGTATAAACCTTTCCGTCATCAACATCTGAAGGAAATCGGGATGTGCATCCATAACCTGCAGCCGGGATTCAACAAATCAATAAACCTGGTGCCGGTTCGCGGGAATTTCAGTCGTGGAATTCTTAGCAGTTGCTACACCGAGTGTTCCGAAAGCCAGGCTTATGTTGAGAAGTTGTATTCTGACTTTTATAAAGACCATCCATTCACCCATATCAGTATTGAAAATCCCGATCTAAAACAGGTTGTAAATACCAATAAATGTATCCTGTACCTTGAACGATTTGACGATAAATTATACATCCTGAGTCTGATCGATAATCTCTTGAAAGGCGCATCAGGACAAGCCGTTCAGAATATGAACCTGATGTTTGGACTAGCTGAAGATAGCGGCTTGCATCTGAAATCCATAGGGTTTTAATTCTGAGGATATGAGAAGAATTCCATTCGGTTAAGCTGCCTGAACTTACACATTTGCAAATCAATTCCTAAAAATGAATCTTTTTGATGTTTACCCGCTTTTTGATATTGAACCTGTAAAGGCGATTGGCAATCGTATTTTGGATAGCGAAGGCACGCAATACCTTGATTTTTATGGCGGCCATGCAGTTATATCCATAGGTCATTCGCATCCTCATTATATAAAAGCCATTACGGATCAGATTAATAAAATTGCGTTTTACAGCAATTCGGTCGTTATCAGCATTCAGCAGGAAGTTGCTGAAAAACTTGGAAGATTATCAGGATATCCTGATTATTCCTTGTTCCTGTGTAATTCAGGTGCCGAAGCCAACGAAAACGCGCTTAAACTTGCCTCTTTTACCAACAAACGAAGTAAGGTTATTGCTTATAAACATGCTTTTCACGGGCGTACCTCGGGAACGGTAGCATGCACCGATAATCCTTCCATAGTGGCGCCTTTCAATGCTTGCCATCAGGTTGAATTTGTTGATCGCTATGATATTGATGCGACAAGAATTCTACTTGAAAAAGGCGATGTGTCAGCAGTTATTATTGAAGGAATTCAGGGCGTTGGTGGAATTTATACACCTGAACCCGCTTTTTTACAGGAATTACAAAGCATTTGCAATCAAAACGGTACTTTCCTGATCCTTGACGAAATTCAAAGCGGCTATGGCAGAAGCGGAAAATTTTTCGCACATCAGTATGCCGGGATTAAGCCCGATATTATTACCGTTGCCAAAGGTATGGGAAATGGTTTCCCGATTGGCGGTGTTCTGATAAGCCCTGAATTCAAAGCCTGGCACGGTATGCTGGGAACCACTTTTGGCGGAAACCACCTGGCCTGTGCTGCTGCCAAAGCGGTTCTGGCGGTGATTGAAGAGGAAAACCTTATCGAAAATGCCGCAACAGTTGGAGAATATCTGATTGAGCGATCCAAAACACTTAACGGCCTCAAAGAAGTCAGGGGAATTGGTTTGATGGTCGGACTCGAATTCGATTTTGATATCGCGCAGTTAAGGAAAGAACTTCTATTTACCCATAAAATATTTACCGGTTACAGCGGAAAAAACACGCTCCGGCTACTGCCACCATTAGCAATCAGCAAAAAGGATGTTGACGAACTTATTGAGGCACTCGAAGCAATACTTTCAAATGATTAAGAGTAACTATTCAGTTCATCATTAAGTTTTTATTCTTTATCGAATTTCTAATAATGCGAATCAAGGGTTGGGTGAAATAGCCACAAAGTGGCTAAACATCAATAACCGTG
>JBBSDG010000598.1:0-2311 GCA_038249635.1 Bacteroidales bacterium
ACCTATTTATTCCCGGCTTCAGGAAGTTATCCTGTTAGTCTTACTGCTATTTCAAGTTTAGGTTGCTCATTTACAGTAACAAAACAAATTCAGGTCAATCCTACGCCGACAGCAAAATTTGGGAATACTCCGGTTTGTAATAAATACCAGGTTGAATTCACTGATTTATCTACTATAAGTGCAGGAAATATCACATCATGGCATTGGGACTTTGGGAACGGAAATACGAGTACAACCCAATACCCGGCGAACATGTATCCATCTGCCGGAACCTACAATGTGAGTTTAACTGTAAAAAGCAATATTGGATGTGAAGCTAAAACCAGCATTCCTGTTGAAGTATCCAAACCGATTGCAGGATTCACTGTAAATTCTACTACGATGCTTCCGGGCGAGCCAGTTCTGTTTTCGGATCAATCAACCGGTGCTCAAAGCTGGCGATGGAATTTTGGCGGCCTTGGCACATCAACGCTTCAGAATCCGGAATTTATCTTTAAAACCGATGGTAAATATACTGTTGTTCAAATTGTTACCAACCAATACAATTGTTCTGACACGGCAAGTACCGACATAGTTATTGAAAACACAAAGACCTATGCTCCTAAACTCCCCACAGGTTTCAGTCCGAATAGCGATAATAATAACGATGTGCTTTATGTTCGTGGCGGACCATTTACAAGCCTGCATTTCAAGGTGTTTGATCAGTGGGGAAAAGTTGTATTCGAAACCAATGATCCGGGTACCGGATGGGATGGAAAATACAAATCAGTTGACCAACCTATAGGCACTTATGTATATACTGTTGAAGCTGAGACTAATGCCGGGCAGTTCTATAAAAAATCAGGAGAAATTACAATAATAAGATAGATTTTATGCCCAAAAAGACCTTTTGGGACAAGCATTAAAATCTGCCAATAAAAAAATTTAGAATAGGCGTCCTATCGGACCCAAGACAAAATAAAATAACATTATGAAAATAAAAATAACAGTTCTCGCATTCAGCATGTTGTTGCTGAGTGTAATGAGCACCAAAGCCCAGGATGCACACTGGTCCCTATATGATGAACTGCCGGTACTTATAAATCCATCTCTTACAGGTTTGCAAAACCAAAATAACATCAGGGCAGGTGCACAATTGCGGAGCCAGTGGGGTGCTTTGGCAAGCAATATTAATTCCGCAACATTAGCTATAGATGCTCCGTTAAAAGAGCGCTGGGGCATAGGCGGATACATGCTTAATAACCTGCAATCGAAATATTTTAATGCATTTAATTTTGTGCTGTCTGCAGCCTACACCATTACTGCAAAAGATCAAAATATACATTTTCTTTCAGTTGGACTACAGGCAGGAATGATTCTGAAAAATCTGAAGAACAACAGTCTGATTTTCGATAGTCAGTATGCAAATGGCAATTTCGATCCGGATCTGCCGTCAGGCGAAAGTTTTGCACACAGTTCAAGGTTGCTGCCTGAATTAAATTATGGAATTTACTATGGGTTTACTGATCCTGCAAAGAAAATTCATCCCTACCTGGGTTTCTCCGTTTTTCATATTACCAGCCCAAATGAATCATTCACTATTGGTGCTGAATCACATTTGCCACGAAAATGGGTACTTCATAGCGGATGTAATATTGATGTGAATGATGTATTTAAAGTTGAGCCAAAAATCCTGTTTATGAGGCAGTCGAACATCCATGAAATAATTGCAGGTATGGACTTTAACTATAGTTTCAAAAAACCTGATATAGAGGTATTGGCAGGTGCATCCTATAGATTGGATGATGCAGCCATTGTTCATATTGGAATTTGTTTTAGAAATCTGACTTACAAAATGAGTTATGATATCAATACTTCCAGCTTAAATGCATACACCAATAAACGGGGTGGTATGGAATTTACAATTGTTTCCAACGGAATAATAGGCAATAAATCATCCAGAAATCATTGATAAAACAGTTTGATAAACTGGATAAAAATCTGTTTATTTACTATACCTGCAATTTATAGTGTGTCGATAAAGTAATTTAACCCCGGACACCTGCACGGTACATTTTAAAAATCCCTGATATCAATAAGGCTGCCCCTGAAAAGGCAGCTTCTTTTTTTAATTCATCAGGAAGTAAAAAAACAATTCAGCAAGAATATTTGGAGATATGGTTACCGATTTAAACTTATCATTCGGCTTTAAATCAACTAAGTTCATTATTTATGTTTGAGTCCACTCCGAAAAGTCATTTTACCCCTAAATCCCCTAAAGGGGACTTCGGTAAAATGCTGATTTTTAACACTTCCCCTTCAGGGGTCGGGG
>JBBSDG010000599.1:0-2310 GCA_038249635.1 Bacteroidales bacterium
AGTGGCCACACCCGCAGCAAAGACGTGCCACCCTTCAACTATGGTTGACCGAATGTCGGCCATGTGCGGCGAATAGAATTTTACAGTTCTTTGACTGAATATTAAAATGGAACAAGCAATTGCAGATATTAATGTTCCGGCTGTTTGGATGAACAAGGCCAGCATATAGTCTGACTTTAGCTTTACGAATAGAATTGTAAAAACGAGTACCAGAATCTTTGGTATTACGTTGAACCATGTGATATAGGACATCTTTTCGAGTCCCTGGAACAGCCAGACCGGGAAAAGAACCGATGAGAGTACTCCGGCAAATGCAATTATTAATAATATACTCAGTTGCTGCAGCCTGGGAATGCCAATAAGTAGCATTGCAAATACAAGAAGGCTGGTGAACGCAAAAAGTAACTTGGTTATTGTAGTCGACCAGAATACTTTGCTGAGGGCTGTTTTATTTTCCCGTACACGGACGACTTCCTGTGTTGACGAGGTGTTAAACCCAAAATCGGTCAATAAAATAAAGTAGGTTACAAAAGCTTGGGCAAAGGCGATTTTGCCAAAATTGTCTGCACCAAGTGTCCGTGTAAGATAGGGCAGGAGCAGAAGAGGTATAACATAATTAACGTTTTGAAGTAGAAATAAATAGGAAAAATTTTTCTTTAAAACATGATCCATTTTAACGCATTGTTTCGGATAAAACAGTCATGAACGAATGACCGCAAATTAAGTTGAAGATTGTGATGAAGTTCTCCTGATTTAGGAATGATGATTCACCTGTTGATTATTACCTCTCCATTTGTCCCTCGTCTGTTCCAGAAAGTCCCGGCCCAAAACAATTACAGTCCCGGCTATAAGGCCAATAAAAGCCGAAATTGCCAGGATCATTGGACGGTTCGGGCTTGATTTTTCGGTTGGGACGGATACCGGTTTAATAATTGTAAATACCGGGGTCTCTTCTTTAACCTGAATCTTGGCTTGCTCGAGTTTTTTTGCCAATTCAGAATAGACACCCGTTACCAGCGTATATTCTCCATATAAGCCTTCTTCTTCAGTTTTGGCAGTGGCTAAAGACACATTTTTGTTCCTGTCGCGGAACAAGGCAAGTTGCCGTTGCGCTGTCTGATAATTTTTTTTCGCTTCGTCGTATCGTTGCTGAATAAATTCCTGATCCAGTTTCGCTTTTTCAATTTTAAATTCGGTGATGTAG
The DNA here is from genome assembly GCA_038249635.1 of Bacteroidales bacterium. GTDB lineage: Bacteria > Bacteroidota > Bacteroidia > Bacteroidales > UBA4417 > UBA4417. The sequence goes on from JBBSDG010000599.1 coordinate 1,205, forward strand.
CGTTGGAGAAGCATCTGGGCATTCTGCACTAATTGTGCAGCAGCATAAGCTTCAGGCAATGAGCCGTTAAGTGAGATGTATCCATCACCGTCGTTCACTAATATCTCAATTTTCTTTTCAATAATTTTTTGTACTTCGATCTGCTTTTCTGTAAGCTGGTAAATGGGATTGGCAGCCGGAGAATTGAATTTATTTTTCTTTTCCCCTTTGATTGTTTTTATGATCAGCGATGGGAGCCCTGTGGTATATCTCAAGAATGGGTTGCCTAAATTAACTTTCGTATAATATTCATATAGTGTTACCTGGCTATCTAATTTCTCGAAGTTTAAGGGCGTATTCATCAACTCCAGTTGAAAAGGTATGCTCGAAATAATACTCGAATAAGTTTTGGGTGATAAATCAGATCCGGTTACGGTGCTCAGATTGACTCCCGCCATCGCTGCCAAACCCGAAAGCCCTGACATGCTTGATAGTCCTCCCAATTTTGATTTTGGGTCCGAAACTTGCGGAACCATTGTGGCAGAGGCTGTAAATTCATTAGGTTTCAGAATTGCCACAAAAAATCCGATGAAAACGCTTAATGCTATCAGCTTGCCAACCACTATTCTACCATCCCAGAAGGTTCTTGCAAGATTGATAAAGTCAACCTCCGTCTCCTGAACGGTTCTTAGATCTTTGCTACAATCTTCGGACATGCTTGTTTTATAGTTGGTTAGTTGGAGATAATATTGTTTTGAGACAAAAATGATTCTTAAATTGGTAGCTGGCGATTGACATCTAGCAACTGGCAATTAAGTTGACATTAAAGTTACCCAATCGCTTCCTGTATTTTATTTTTTGGAAAATGTGATTATGCTTTGGGAATAGCATTAGCCATTAGCCAGTAGCCAGTAGCCAGCAGCTTGTAGCCAGAAGCCAGTTGCCATAACAACAGCAGATACAAATTATTCCCCGTACTTTTTATCTTGTAATTACGACCAAAGTAGCGATTGAAGTAGCGATAGCGCTGAGGCCGCCTGCGATGGAGATCCACTTCATGGTGCTGTCATTTTTTCTTTCTGGTTTCAGGGGGACAATAATCTCGGATCCCGGTGTTAAGCGGGGCG
>JBBSDG010000600.1:0-2308 GCA_038249635.1 Bacteroidales bacterium
AATATCGAAGCCGGAAAAACGCCAACCAGCAATACAAGAATGTGATAAAACCAGGGTCCTCCGTGACCTGCATCCGGAATGGTGAAAAGCCTGATTTGATATAGAATGAACTTCCAAACCATATCGGAATGACCGTTCATTATCTGTACAAGGAACCATGAACCACCAATCAGTATTGTAAACAGAAAGAAAACGGCTATGTCGCTAAACCTGATTTTGAAAATCGGAGGTGATTTTAAAAACCGGGTTTTAAGCTTTAAAAGCTGCAAAAGATGAGGTAAATAAGCAATAGAAACTACCAGTCCGACAATGAGTAAAGCTGTTGGACCTTTGGTAAGAATCGCCAGGCCTGTAAAAGTGCCCCACAAAGCCGAATAGAGGAATCTTCGCTTTGCTGAAATAATTTCATCTGTAGCATTCAGCCTGACGAAAAACCAGATGGCAACAAATATCAGGAAGTTAAACCAGGGATCAATAATTCCCGAACGGAAATAGAAATGGGGGAGGATACTCCCGGCATAAACAATTACCCACCATATTCCGAATTTTTCGTTATACAACTTCCTGCCAATATTAAATATCAGCAGGAGTGAAGCTATTCCGCAGACTGCATTGGGGAAACGGGCAGCAAACTCATTGATACCGAATGCTTTCATGCTCAGTACCTGCATCCAGATAAAAAGCGGAGGTTTTTCCCAGAATGGTTTGAAATCAATCTGAACATTAAGATAATTGTGGCTGACGATCATTTCGCGTGCACACTCGGCAAAGTTGATCTCGTCCCAGTCGAAAAGGTGAACGTCGCCTGCAAACGGGATAAAAAGCAAGGCGGCAACGATGGCTATTATAAATTGCAGTTGTAAACTGTGGCTGGAAGTTTTAAATTTCACTCCTGTGATTTTCATCAAAATTATAAAAACATTTCCAATCGCCAAAAAGCAATGGCAAATAAAGGGAAACAGTTGAATAAAATAATTGGTAATCAGCAATATGCAAATAATTGTTTTTGTTAATTGTATTTTTTCATAGATTTACAGATTGAATCGGTTATATTTATTCAGATAGAACCAGGATTCAACAAAAAATACCCGGAAGGACTTATTCCGTTCTCATCGGGGTTTTTCCACAACAAAAGGAAATTTTAGAAGAGTTTCATAATACGAAATTTGATGTTTTGATAAGCAGGGAAATCCTGCCTGGTTAAGTTTAGCATAAATTAAAAATGAAGGAAAAAGTAAATTTCAGAGGAGGCTTTAAATATAAGATGCTGTATGCTTATGTATCGGTACTTCACCGTTTGTTTTACAGGCGGTTGACTGTGATTGGCTATGAAAAAATTCCACCCAACACTCCTGTGATTTTTGCACCTAATCACCAGAATGCACTTATGGATGCCCTGGCAGTTTTATTTGCCTCGCGCAATCCTGTGGTATTCATGGCAAGGGCTGATATATTTAAAAAACCATTTGTTGCCAAAATTCTTAATTTCCTTAAAATACTCCCCATTTACAGGATCAGGGATGGTTACGGCGAACTTGGTCGCAACCAGGAAGTTTTCGACGATACCGTGGATGTTTTGAAATCGGGTACACCCATCTGTATTTTACCCGAAGGAAACCATGAAGGATTGAAACGTCTGCGGCCACTTAAAAAAGGGATTTTTCGCATTGCTTTTCAGGCTGAAGAAAGCAGGCAGTTCAATCTTAACCTTCATATTGTTCCAATCGGTATCGACTATTCCGATTATTTTAATGCAGGTGCCGATCTGATGGTTGTATTCGGAACACCCATCAAAGTTGCTGACTATGCCGAACAATACCGGGAAAACGAACAAAAAACCATTAACACAATGGTGGGTCTGCTTTCGGAGGGTATGCGCAGCGTAATGATCAATATTCCGGAGGAAAACTACCAACTGATCGGCCAGATCTGCGAAATGTACGAGCCCAATGTGTGGGATACCTGTAATACAAACCGTCATCCCTATAATAAGCTTACAATCAGGCAATATATTATTCACAAAGTAGCTGAAGTATTTACCCGGTTTCCTGAAAAAATAATTGAAATAGAGGCGGTTATGAGTAATTACAACGCCAAATTGAGTAAGCTTGGAATGGCTGATTGTATCCTTGTGCAAAAAGCACCCCGGTTTTTGCCACTGTTTATTGAAACCATTATCAGCATTTTATTGCTTCCGGTTCATATTTATGGAGTGCTTCTGAATTACATTCCTTACAAAATTCCGATCTGGCAGGCATCCAAAATAAAGGATCCCAATTTCCGTACTTCTGTACAATTCGGTTTCAGC
>JBBSDG010000601.1:0-2289 GCA_038249635.1 Bacteroidales bacterium
AAACGGAGGAAAAGTCGTTCTTGACTTCTATTCAACGGAATGCCCGCCATGCGAGGCTGTTGCCCCGAAATTCGAGGGACTGGCAAAGCTTTATGGCAATGACGTCAGGTTTTTTAAAATTTTCCGCCAGCAAAACCGGGAACTAGCTGATAAACTTGGAGTTAAATCATCGCCTACACTACTGTTTTTCGATAATGGCACGCAAGTTGGCAATATGCTCACCGGTGGAATAAAACGCAGTGATATTATTCACCAACTCGACAACCTATTACCTGTCGAAAGGGTGAAACAGATAAAAACGCATTTAAAGCCTTCGGTTTCCGAGTTTGATGTTCTGATTCTTGGAGCGGGTCCGGGCGGACTTACAGCAGGATTATACCTCTGCCAGTCGAAAGTAAATACGGTGCTTATCGATATTGCGCTTCCCGGCGGACACGTTTCAACAACCCACGAAGTTTCCAACTATCCCGGTTTTATCGATCCGCAGCCGGGTTATTTGCTTTCGCACAATATGTCGGAGCAAACCAAACTTTGTGGCACTGCCTATAAAGTTGCAGTAGATGTGACCAAGATAGACCTTGTGAATAAAGAAGTTGTGATTGATGAATATGAAACCGTTAAGGCTAAGAAAATCATTATAGCAACCGGTACTTCACCCAACCTGATGGGAATCCCCGGCGAACGGGAATTGAAAGGCAAGGGAATTTCGTATTGCGCTACCTGCGATGCCAAATATTATGGCGATAAGGAAGTTGTTGTTATAGGTGGCGGAAATTCAGCCGTTGAAGAAGCCGATTTTATCAGCAAATTCGCTTCTAAAATTACAATGGTACACCAGTTCGATGCCTTTACGGGTAACAAGCAGGCGCAGGAAAAGCTTTTTGCCAATCCAAAAATAAGCGTACTTTTTGAACATGAGCCAAGGGCTTTCTACCGCGAAGGAGAAAAACTCGTTACCGAAGTGGAAGACCTGAAAACCAAAACCAAAATCAAGCTTTCTGCCGACGGCGTGTTTATTTTCATCGGGATGAAACCAAATGTGGATAAGTTCAAAGATGTACTTGAACTTGACAAATGGGGCTATATTAAAACCGACGAGGATATGCGCACCAGTGTGCCCGATGTATATGCCGTTGGTGATGTTATCAGCAAAAAATACAGGCAGATTACCACGGCCGTTGCCGATGGAACCATTGCCGCCATTTCGATCGCTAAAGAATTAAATTAACCAGAAATAATTGAACCATGGACACTAACCTCTTAATTATTGAACAAGTAAGTCCTTTCGATGTGCCAACTACGGTAGAAAAGCTTATTGAAGTTGCAGCTCAGAAGGACTGGCAAAATCCTGCTACTCACAACCTTCAGCAATCGCTTTTTAAATCGGGGAAAGATGTAAACCCGGTGCAGGTAGTTGAGATATGCAAACCAGCCTATTCGGGAAATATGCTCGAAGGCAGCGACGAAAGAATAGTTTCGATTATGATGCCTTGCCGCATTTCGGTGTACGAAAAAGAGGACGGCAAAACCTATGTTGCCCTGCTCAACATGTCAGCAATGGCTAAAGGACTGGCTCCCAAGGCTGCTGAAGCAGTTCGTGGAGCTTCGGACGAGTCGTTCGAAATAGTTAAATCGGTTGTTGGCCCATTCTGAAAATCAGAATCAAAACCGAAATTCTAAATCCATCTAACATCTTATCGGATTTCCGTCCTCGCGATGTTGGTGAACTGAGTTTACCTTTACAGGTAATGATGTTTCTTTAAAACAAGCTGCGGAAAATGCAGTTGGTTTCAGGCATGCCATTGTTTGTGGAGAACATTACAGTGGTTAATTGACTAGCGGAAAGGGCAAAATAAAATGAAGAAAGTACTTATACTTGGGGGCGGTTTTGCCGGTGTGGAAACTGCTATTGAATTGCAGAAACAAGGCAATTTTGAAGTTACATTGGTTTCCGACCGCGACTATTTGTACCTGTATCCCATTTCGATATGGGTTCCGGTTCATATCAGGGAACTTAACGATGTGAAAGTTCCATTGGCCGAAATTCAGAAAAAATATCCTTTTAAAATTATTGTTGATAAAGTTATTCAGATTAGTGCCATTGAAAATACTGTAGCCTGCGAAAATCAAACATTAACTTACGATTACCTGATTGTCGCTTTCGGCGCGGATAAGCTTCAGCACAAAGGCATAAACAATACCTTATCCATTTGCGGCAAGCCCGAAATGGCTATGGAAATCCGGAATAAACTGGATGTATTGGTCAGCAAAGGGAGCGGTAAAATTGCT
>JBBSDG010000602.1:0-2271 GCA_038249635.1 Bacteroidales bacterium
CACGATATCACGATTATGAATGAGCCGGATGAAGATATTCGTAAGTTCAGGTTACTGCTGGCAAAAACAATCGGTCAGACCATCAAAAATGGCTTTTCATTGCTGGGTATTGAAGTTCCTGAAAGGATGTAATTGAATTGATACCCCATAGATAACGATTAATGAATTCAATTTCAGAAAGCCAATTGTATGATTCAAATCAGGCAATTGGCTTTTCATCTATATAAAGAATTGGTTTTGAAACATTCCTGAAAAAAATGTACCTTTGAAATAAAATACAATACAATTGAATGGAGTAACGGGGCTGATTTTGCACCGGAATTTCTTCCTGAATTAGGAGAAAGACAGGAAGTTATTAAAGAATCTGTATGATGAAATGAAAAAGAAACATCTTTTACCTGATAGCTTTAGCCTTTGATAAAGCGTGCATTTTTAGTAAGCATTTTTGAATATTTTATTTTAATATCTTTGTTTTATGAAAGCATTAAAAAATATTGAATCAAAAATCAGCCAATTGTCTCCTGGATTAATAGGAGAATTAGACCATTATTTGGATTATTTGATTAATAAAAGTGAGGTTCAGAAACCAGGGAAATTAAAACAAGATTAGGCTGGTGGATTAAAAGATATACAAATGTCATCTATTGATTTACAAAAGAAAGCATTAAATTGGAGACAAAAGTAAGATACCTCGTTGATACCAATGTATGGCTGGAGCGACTTTTAGATCAGGAAAAATCTGAGATCGCATCAAAATTTCTTGACTTAATTCCAACTGATGAGCTATTCGTCAGTGATTTTTCTATCCATTCATATCAACTCTCAATTGCTCAAAAATATGATTTGACCATAATAACATTTGATAAGGATTTTAATGTAAAAGGAATTAAGAAAAATAGCCCTGACGAGATAATTGAAAAACAATAAATTCAGGTCATAACAAACAATAAATCAGTATACAAAATAGGGTGTCGCAACAATTGAGACACCCTATTTAATTTTTCATTGAAAGCTAAGAAACACTGAGCGATCAGCTATTTCAACTCCGCAAAGAAATCATTCCCTTTGTCATCGACGATGATAAAAGCGGGGAAATTCTCAACATAGATCTCGCGGACAGCTTCCATACCCAATTCTTCAAAATCAATAACCTTCACTGACTTAATACTGTCCTTTGCAAGAATTGCAGCAGGTCCGCCAATGGAACCAAGGTAGAAACCTCCATGATTTTTACAGGCATCGGTCACCTGTATCGAACGGTTACCTTTTGCAAGCATAATTAATGACCCTCCAAGACTTTGGAAAAGATCGACATAACTATCCATTCGACCAGCTGTTGTAGGTCCAAAACTACCTGAGGCCATTCCTTTCGGTGTTTTTGCAGGACCTGCATAATAAATAGGGTGCTTTTTGAAGTATTCGGGCATTGGCTCACCGGCATCAATCATCTCTTTAATCCGGGCATGAGCAATATCACGTGCAACGACTAATGTTCCCCTGAGGTTTAACCTTGTTTTAACCGGATATTTCGAAAGCTCTTTGCGAACTTCATCCATTGGCTGGTCAAGGTCAATATCTACCGCAGGCTGCATAAATGGCGCCTCTTTGGGAAGGAACCGTGCAGGGTTGCGTTCCAGTTCTTCGAGGAAGATTCCATCTTCCGTAATTTTTGCTTTGATATTACGGTCAGCACTGCAACTTACACCAATTCCAACCGGACACGATGCAGCATGACGTGGCAAACGAACCACTTTAACATCATGAACGAAATATTTTCCTCCAAACTGCGCTCCAATCGCACTGTTCTGGCAAATCTCCGTAATTTTCTTTTCCCATTCGAGATCGCGAAAAGCTTGTCCGCCTTCGTTTCCTTCGGTAGGAAGGTGATCTAAATAACCCGTTGATGCCTTCTTTACAGTCGACAGGTTCGATTCGGCAGAAGTGCCGCCAATCACAATCGCCAGGTGATATGGAGGGCAGGCAGATGTTCCTAAATCTTTGATCTTTTCTTTGACAAATTTGGATAAACTCTCTTCGTTTAGTAAAGATTTGGTCTGCTGATAAAGGAAAGTTTTATTCGCAGATCCTCCCCCTTTGGTTACAAACAGAAATTCGTAAGTGTTTCCTTCAGTTGCGTAAATATCAATCTGAGCAGGAAGGTTCGAGCCTGTGTTTTTCTCATCAAACATTGTATACGGAACAACCTGTGAATAACGAAGGTTACGATCGCGGTATGTTTCGTAAATCCCTTTCGAAAGCGATTTTGCATCA
>JBBSDG010000603.1:0-2260 GCA_038249635.1 Bacteroidales bacterium
CCTGGCCAGGCCCCGGTTAACGAAGTACTGGAGGCTCCATACCAACTGTGTATTTTGCAGGCAGTCCAGGCGGCAGGCGCTTTAAAACGAACCTTAATCGAAGCCGGTACTGAAGAAATGGTGTAGGTATTTGAAGATTCAGCGGAATATAACTGGGTGGCTGGATCGTAAGCAACGGCACGCAAGGTAAGAGATCCGGATACAACAAACGGAGGACTGTATAAAGTAGAAGTTTTGGTCGGAGCTGTATTATCTGTCGTATAATAAACCAATGCTCCGGTGGTACTGGCTGCCATTGGAATTGTTTGTGGCGTATAATAAGTTCCTCCTGCAGGGCTGACCAATAAGGATGGAGCGACTGTAGCAGTTGTTTTTGTCCAGATGGCATAGTCGGTTCCTGAGGTAGCTAATGTATAACCAACCGGTGGAGAATAACTTCCACTGCCGATTTTAACAATCAAAGTACCATTCAATCCGGTAGCTGTTGCTACATAAATATTAGCAGCTGACTGATTCACGGAAACTGCACTTTCGCTGTGGAGTTTTACGGCCTTGCGGGCAGCAATCATGGCAAAAATGGCGGCTTTATTATCATTCCAATGTTTCAGAAACACACATGGAACACCCGGCGAACCCATCAGGAAGGCATAGGCTGCCGGTATATTTCCGTTGAATTTATTGTTATCACGATACGTATCGTGATTATCCACAAAGGTAACTGCACAGCGTTTGTTATCCGGGTGATGAATTAAACCAGCCGGTTGGTTTACACCGCTATATTGCCAGACTAAATTTGTTAAATTCATTCCACCATTCCACATGGCTGCATTCAATTGAAATTTGACAGCAAAATCAAAAGTTGTGGAAGTTCTGCCGCTTTCATTAAGCCAGGCGTTACATCTATCGTAACCATCAAAACACTCCCCTACCGAGAAATAATTACCTGCAGCCGCATTGTATTCATTTACATAAGAAGCGCTGAATCCTTTGGTCATATCGTAACGCCAGCCGGAATAGCCCATTTCGTTTTTCAGAAATTGCATATATCCCTTAATATTATCCTGAACAATGGTGCTGGTATGATCCAGATCGCGGGCACCATTGAAATCGTCGCCCGTATCAGGCGCACCCGTCGGTTTTGCCTGGCTTGGCTGATCCTTCACTTCATCGGTACTGCATATCTGTGCCGGACCCATTGAATAAGTTACCTCGTTATATGTTTCTGACGGAAAATTGGTCCAGTTGGAAACTCCATTCCTATGGTTAACAACCACATCGGCGATCGCTTTTGAACCAGCGCTTTTGAGGTTGACAATAAGTGTTTTTAATTCGGCCTGGCTCCCGAAAGCACTGTTCTGGTCGAACCAGTATATCGGAGCATAACCCATGCTGGTTGAACTCTGACAGTTTCCGCTTGGTGGAAGCCAAACCAAACTGAAATTGGAAGCAATTTCACCGGCTTTCGAATTCAGGGTTGTCCATTTGCTGTCAGCATATGAATCCCAGTAAAATGCCTGAAGCATCACATCCTGGCTCTGTGCCGGGGCCTGGGCTCGCACTGTCGGTTTCCCGATTGATATAAATGCAAGCAGCAGAAGAAAGAGAGTAATTTTATTCATAAGCATGATTTTGATTATTTAAATTGAGCACAAAGCTAAATATAAATTAATTGACTTTCAAGAGTTTACAGGCAAAAGCCAAATAATATTAACGCAAACGATTGCAATTAAAAAAAATATTACAAAGATTCATGGAATGCTAAATTTTAAGTGCTGAATTCATTGAATCTCATTACTAAAAATGAAATAGCCATTCAGTTCAATGCCAAATGACTATTTCAATCTAAACTATTTAATCCATTTATAAGGTAGTTAAAACGCTGCTCCACCCTTAAAATTGGTATCATCGGTACGCCCACGTTGTTTGTTCTGGAAATTGTTGAAGGTGTATGAAGCTGTGAATCTGACCACCATTCCTTCGCTGGCTATCACGCATTTTGCATCATAATTGCTGCTGCTTGTGGAATAGTCGAATTTAATAGAGTTGAAAATATTTTCAGCAGAGATACCTAAATTGACTTTGCCTTTCATCAGTGGTTGGTTTGCTCCGAGGTTTACTGTGTAAAATCCGGAGTTTTTACCTTGGGCATCGATTTGGGGGCCGCGCATATATCCGACCGCCTGTAATTTTGTACCCCAATTAAGTGTGAAATTATTAACTATCCGGGCATCCCACGAATTGTTGCTGCGGCTGACTTCAC
>JBBSDG010000604.1:0-2249 GCA_038249635.1 Bacteroidales bacterium
AAACAAATAGAAAAAGATATAATCTCCGAAAGAATTGTACAGGTTATCAAAACCATTTATGATCCTGAGATTCCTGTCAATATTTACGATCTTGGCTTGATTTATACCATTCTGGTCGATGATGATTTTGTGGCACATGTTACCATGACACTTACGGCACCTAACTGTCCGGTGGCTGAAAGCCTGCCCATTGAAGTTCATGAAACAGTAAAAAATGTTGAAGGCGTTACCGATGCAAAAATCACCCTCACTTTTGAGCCACCCTGGGACCGCAATATGATCAGCGAAATGGGAATGCTGGAATTAGGATTTTTATAATAAGAAATATTAAGTTTGTAAATGCCGGATTATCAAATAGATGATCCGGTATTTTTTTTATTGTTTAGAAAGGATAAAAATAGCATAGTTCAATATACCTTTTTAAAATTTATTTCTATATTTGCAATAAAGATAACAAGTACTAATATGCTTAATTAATGAAACCATTCTTTTTACTTACCATCCTGGCTCTGTTTCTATCTGTAGCAGCATTAGCTCAGACCATTGATATCAATGCTCAGATTCGTCCGAGAGCGGAGTACAGACACGGATACAAATCTTTGATTGGTGATAATGTTGATCCTGGGTTTGCTATATCACAACGCAGCCGGTTGAATATGAATTATGCTTCTAAAACCTTCAAAACAGTTTTGTCCATTCAGGATGTAAGGATTTGGGGGGATGCTGCTTCCGCTAACAAATCGGATGTAAACGGAACTATGCTTCACCAGGCATGGGGCGAATTATTTCTCAGCGAAAACTTCTCTTTAAAAGCCGGCCGACAAGTTATCACTTATGATGATCAGCGTTTATTCGGTGCTCTCGACTGGGCGCAGCAAGGTCGTAGTCATGATGCATTTTTAGTAAAATATTCGCCGTTAAAAAAGGTAGCTTTGCATTTGGGATTGGCTTACAATCAGAGTGCTGAAAAGGATACAGGTAATTTCTACACGGTTAATAATTACAAGGCGTTGCAATATTTCTGGAGTCATTACGAAGGAGAAAAGCTTGGAGTAAGCTTATTGTTTGCTAATAATGGTATGCCACAAAATACAATTGATAATGGTAAAACAATTCAGAATACCAGGTACAGTCAAACTTTTGGACCCTATATAACATATAAAACCGCTAGTCTGAAAATAAATGCAGCCGGCTATCTGCAAAAAGGTAAAAATGCGAAGAATATTTCGAAGTCGGCATATTTTGCCAGTGGTGAAGTAACCTATTCGGCAACAAAGCAACTTAGTGCTGGTGGCGGAGTTCAGTTTTTAAGTGGTAACAGCCAAATGAAATCGGAAACTGAAGATCACGAGTTTTCGACACTTTACAGCACAGGTCATAAATTCAATGGATGGATGGATTACTTTTACGCAGGAAGCTCTCATAAGGCAGTTGGATTAACAGATATTTATCTGCCTTTAGTATATAAAATGAAGAAACTCACTACCGAATTTCAATTGCATTATTTTAGTGCAGCTGCTGATGTGAAAGATATTGCGGATCCAACCAAAGCAATGAGTGCCGGGCTTGGAACCGAGGCTGATTTAATGCTTACTTATGCTGTTTCGCCCGAAATAAGTATCTCGGGTGGCTATTCGCAGATGTTTGGTACCGAAACTTTACAGGTACTGAAAGGTGGAAACTACCAAAATACGCAAAACTGGGCCTGGATCATGTTCTCATTTAATCCATCATTTTTTAAATCGGAAAAATAAATTTATCAGTATGGTAAAAAAGTTCATTTACAGTATATTACCACCCGGGCAATGGAAAATGCCGGTGATTATTCTGTTGGGAATCTTTGTGGGAATGGGGATTTATATTATAAAAATTTCCAATGCCGGTTCTTATTTAAGCGATGATCCCGAAACCTGCATCAACTGCCATGTTATGAACTCGCAATATGCATCGTGGCAACACAGCTCGCACCGCGAAGTAGCCAACTGCAACGATTGTCATGTGCCTCACAACAACGTTTTTAACAAATATTTTTTTAAGGCAAAAGATGGATTGAGGCATTCAACCATGTTTACTTTACGACTTGAGCCACAGGTAATTCAGATAAAAGATGCAGGACGGAGAGTAGTGCATCAGAACTGCATTCGCTGTCACGAACCTTTGCTCCAGGACCGCAGTATGCTGGCTGTAGTAAATTCCGACTATTTCCACACCCGTACCGATCGCGAATGCTGGGATTGCCACCGAGAAAC
>JBBSDG010000605.1:0-2242 GCA_038249635.1 Bacteroidales bacterium
AAAACATCCATACTCCGGCCAATAAAGTAATTATCGCTGCCCCAGACTGCATTCAGCGTTTTTTCGCGGGTGATAAGCTGGTTTTTATGGGCGTACAAAACCCGCAGCAATTCAACTTCTTTGGTGGTAAGTCCTATGCGTAAGTCAGCTATCCGGAGTTCGTGATTTGCCGAATCAAAAGTGTATTTTCCCAATGTATAAATCCCTTCTTTTTTAATTGGGTCTGGCTGACCATTTATTTCAGGCTGCCTGCACCGTTTTAATATGGCACCGATCCGGAGTTCAAGTTCTTCGCTGCTGAATGGTTTTGTGATATAATCGTCGCAACCGGTTTTAAATCCTGTTACCCTATCCTCAGGCTGATCGCGGGCTGTAAGGAAAATAACAGGAATCATCCCGTTTATTTCGCGTATTTCACTGGCAAGTGTAAACCCGTCTTTTCGGGGCAACATTACATCGAGTATAAGCAGGTCAAAAGCCTGCGATTTGAAATTTTCCAGTCCATCAACGCCATCCATAGCCCTTACTACTTCATAATTCTGTAGTTCGAGGTAATCGCGGAGCACATCGCCCAGATTAATATCATCTTCAACTAATAATATTTTTGTCTTCATATAACTTACTCATTAGGTGAAATATGGCTCAGGAAATCGAGTGGCAATGATATTTCGAACCGGCTTCCCTTGCCCGGTTCGCTGTGTAAATTGATATTTCCGTTATGGGCTTCCACCATTCGCTTAACATAGTACAATCCTAACCCGAAACCCTTCACATCGTGAACATTTCCGGTATGTACGCGGAACATCTTCCGGAAAATGTGTTTCTGATTTTCGCTGCTGATGCCTATTCCTTTGTCCTCAATGGCAACAACAATATGGTCGTTACGGTTAAATGTGCTTATCGTAATATCAGGGTTAACAGGTGAGTATTTATTGGCATTATCGAGAAGGTTGGAAATAATATTTTCGACATGCAATTCATCAGCATACGATTGGTAGTTGGTGGCATTCAATTGTAGTTTCAGCATCCCGTGCTTCTCTTTTATATGGAGCTGGTAACTTTCAGTAATTTTAAGAATAAGCTGGTGGATATCAATTGATTTGTACTTCAGATTATACATGCCCCGATCAAGTACTGCAAGTTGAAGCACATTTTCCACCTGATTTTTAAGCCTGATGTTTTCGTCATAAATAATGCCGGCATACTTGCGTGCCTTGGCTTCGGATGCCAGTACTGCTGGTTTCAGAAGCATTTCACTGGCTAATGAAATAGTGGCGATGGGTGTTTTAAACTCATGTGTAATATTATTCACAAAATCGGTTTTCATCTCTGAGATTTTCTTCTGCCTTAAAAACGAATAAATGCTGAAAATAAACCCGAAAACCAGAATTGCTATCAAGAAAAAACAAACCAGCAACCACCAGATTACACTTTGCATGACCTGTTTTTTTTCGTCGGGGATCCATGCTTTGAGAACTACCTGGTCATTTTTAAAAATACATGATAATGATGCCTCATGATCCGACTCCAGTAACTGCTTTTCAAACCCGGGTTTTGAAATATAATCTGCGTGAATGGCATTTAAACGATAAATCCCGTAAATATAAGGTTCGTGAAGGCCAACCTCGGAAAATTCCTTTTTTATAATTGGCCGGAGCGCATCTGTATTAATACCGTTATTCAAAATGCTGTCCTTTTGTATGCAGTTACGGTTACAAAAAAGGCCTTCAACACAAGTGTCCAACCTGTTTTCGTACATTTGATTAACTGCGCCTTTAAGTGCAAGTCGCACCCTGTTATCAAACTGATCTTCGTGCAACGAAACCGCATTCCTGATCCAGTAAAACTGTATAAAAATAATGCCTGCCAAAGCAATACCAGTAATAGTTACAATTATCAGAAATGTCCTTTTCTTCACACTTTCAGGATTAGGGAATTAAATGCAACAGGAACCGGGAGTTGACATATTTTTAACAAAACTAACGAAAATTTGAATTAGACTGTATTGCGGATGAATGATTGGCTAAATATTATTTTGATGTGCTGGAAAAAGAAAGCACAAGTTTATATTCTGTTTTTTTTATTTTTTTTCTTGTTCTTTTGTCATGACACAAAAGAACCAAAAGGTCTAGGCTTAATATAAATTTCACACAGATGTACGACTCGGTAAGGCTCGCAAAACAAGGCCTGTTAGATTTGTCCAAATCCATAAAGCACGTGAGGCTGGTGTTTTGCTACGCAC
>JBBSDG010000606.1:0-2214 GCA_038249635.1 Bacteroidales bacterium
GGTAAGAAAAGGATCCTCGCTGTAATACTCGAAATTCCGACCGCAGAGTGGGTGACGAATTATATTTATTCCCGGACCAAGCAGGCATTTTATCTTTTTTTCGTTTGACTCAAAGCCAATGGCCTGAGCCATAGTACGGATGAGAGCGGTATCCCAGGTGGCTCCAATGGCATTTCCGCACGGGAAAGATGTTATAGCGCTTCCGCGATGTGCTCCAAACGGGCCGTCGGAACACTCAAGGGCTGGAATGCCAAGGGCGGGAATAGCTACCGTACTCATACCGGTTCCCTGCAATAAAGTCAGTTTTTGTTCAAGGCTCATCCTGCCCAGTAAATCTTCCACCCGTTTATCAACGGTTACTTTGGAATTTTTGTAGGGGACAATGGTTTTGCAACTCCACAGGCTTGCTGATATAAAAGCTGTGATTAATAGCAGATAATAAAGGTTAGTTTTCATGCACATTGTATAAAATGATTTGTATTCCGGTATTTCTTATTAATATTAAATGTTGTTTTCTGTTATTTCACTTGTTTTAATACGGCAACAGCCTTGCGAAGGGAAGGATAAGCATCAGGAGTTTCATTTTTAAAAGATAAAATTTCATCACTTTCAGTGGGCTTTGAGTTTTATTCAAGAATAAGTTCAGCTTTTTCGTATATATCCGGATTCGAAAGCCATACTTCCGGCTTCAAATCTTTAAGGTTGGTATCAGTTGACAAAAGCATCACACTGATGGACTTTCCTTCCATGGTTTTATTCAAAGGAATATAGAAGGTGAAGTTTTTGTCGGGCAAACCATAATGTTCCCAGTTGTTGTATGGAAAAGATGGCGCACGGTCATTGGCACCGATAATTTTACCATCAATAAGCAGGTAGGCAAAAGCACTCCCTTCGGGGCAATTTCCGGGAACGGTTATCGAAATATAGGCTCCTTTACCAATCCCTGTAATTTTTCCTTCGTATTTCCAGCACATTTTAACATCACTCTCTTTGGGTAAGCCAAATAAGTTTGATGCTTTCCACAAATCGCGGTTAACCGGTTTGTTTTTGATATAGCCTTCAATTTCAGACACGCTAACAGGCGTTTTTACCAGACGCATGTAACGGAAAGGCTTTGCAGCCGGGGTGAAAACCGTCAACTCATTTTTTGCTGCTTTAAATTCAACGGGTTGCCAGGAAGAAAGATCAGATGAAATCTCAACTGTTCCGGGGTTGAAACCGGCAGGAACTTCTTTAAATACGATTTTGTCTAGTAATTTCTCTTCACCCATATCCAGGCGGAAAGCTCCGTTGTTCTCTTTCATATCAAGATATTCGTATCGCCTTACTTTAAATGAAGTAGTGGAATCATTGTCGAATGCGAACTTATCCCATGCTCCTGTGTTTGTAAAAAGAGTGTCTGTAAAGAATTGTTCGCGGCAGGCCTCTGCTTCCCTGATTTTTGATTTCGGAGAGCGATAAAGTGAGCGAACCTCGAGTGCGTTGTTATCGGCAGAAAAAAAGCAGGATTCGATATATTTACACGGATTTACAGGAAGCTTGAAAGGCTGAAGGTTACCAATCCTTTTAAGATAGTTCAAATCTCTTCTGGTGCCTGGAAATGTATAGGAAGCCGTTTTCCCTTTTAGCAAAGCAGAAACATCTTTCCCGTTGAGTTTTGCTTTTTTAAATTTCTGATGGTTTTCAATAATAGCGAAACTGATTTTTTCACCGGGTTTTCCCATCAAACTTATGCGGACCGGCTTTCCGGCTACATTATGAGTTACATGGTAATCAACACCTTTTAGCAGGATTTCAGGATTAGGTTTTGACGAAACCTTTATCAGACACGATCTGAATGGCAATACGCTGACATTCACAACTGCACCCGTTTTAAACTTGCCCAGATACCGCTCGGTTGGATGGTATTGCAATACTTCCAAATCCACGGCGCTGGTTAAGCCAATGGATTCGTCCAGCTTTACCGGCACTTCAACAGTTTGCCATGTTAGATTTCGTAATGTAATAAGCCTGGTTGAACCGTCGCCGCGCGAAACGGCATATTTCCCATAGGTTTCTTCTGGCAGAACTATTCCATTAACCAGTATATCATTATACAGACGGTGAATATTATAAATCCGGGCCAACCGCGGCAACTCAGAATCACTCAATAAAAATGGGCTTCCATAGATTTCGGGCGAAAGAATAAGGTTGCGGTTAAATGCCTGCAATACC
>JBBSDG010000607.1:0-2206 GCA_038249635.1 Bacteroidales bacterium
ATATGGTAGCCCATTGCGGTGTGAACTCCGGTTATAAAACCATCTTTAACTGATAACCCAACAACTGTGTCCTGCCAGAAATCAACATTTGGTGTTCTTTCCAGCGTAAGCCGCCACATTTCGGAGAATCGCATACGATCACTTTGAGCACGGGGACTCCACATAGCAGGTCCTTTTGATCGATTAAGCATGCGGAACTGTATCATGGTATGATCGGTAATAATACCTGACTGACCACCCAATGCATCAATTTCGCGTACAATCTGACCCTTGGCAATTCCACCCATGGCAGGGTTACACGACATTTGTGCTATCGTTCCCATCTGCATGGTGATAAGCAAAACCGAGGACCCAAGATTAGCCGCTGCGGCCGCTGCCTCACTTCCGGCATGACCGGCACCCACTACAATTATATCGTATTTTTTAAACAATTCTTTAATGTTTCACGTGGAACAAACACTGCAAACCAATAGGCACATGGTTTCCAGCTTAGTATTATTGATTTGGAAACGAAGTCAGGTAAAAATCTTCCTTGCTCCGCATCATCTTTTTATCCTCAGGAGATTTATCCTTATACCCAGAAAGATGCAATACGCCATGCGCCATTACACGGCCCAATTCCTGGTTGAGTGTAGTGTTAAAACTCCCTGCATTTTCCTTCACCCTTTCGATGCTGATAAAAATATCACCTGAGAGTTTTCCTTTCTCGGAATAATCAAAGGTTATGATATCGGTCAGTGTATCGTGTTTCAAATATTTTTCATTCATTCCCAGCAGGTACTCATCATTGCAAAAGACATAAGTTATGTCTCCGGCTGATTTTCCTTCAGTTTCAAGAATATACTTTACCCAGTTCTTTACCTTGAGTTTATTCTTCAGATTGTAGGTTATTTCAACGGATGAAAAGCTTATCATGGGTTAGTTTTTATTTGTCAAATGATAGAAAATAGGCATTTACCTTTGATTTATAAAAAGGTTTTAGTCCCGGCGGGATAGTCCGGAATAATTCGGTCTCTTTTTCCTTTATCTTATTGTATTCAAGGTACTTAGACGGATTATTGTAGTAAATATCCTTTGCTTCCTGCGATTCCCGTTTTTGATCGAGTTCACGTTGCTGTTCGGCCTTTTCGGATTCCAGCATACGGGTTACAATTTCCTGCTGACGCCTGATGGTCTCAATATTTATCCTTTTATTAACCAGATCGGTTTCCGTTTGTTCCATCAACTGCTGCATTTCTTTAATGCTTTTATCCACACCCGAACCTTGTTTCTGTAATTCTTGTCCGTATTGCTGCATCTGCTGCCTTAGGGCCTCCTGTTGGGCAGCCATACGGGCAAACTTCTCGCTCATCTGTTTTTGTCCCTGCGAGCCTTGTTTGCCGGGATTTTGCATCCCTTCCTTCATCTGCTGAAGCTGTTTATTCATTTGCTCTTGCAGTTGGCGCATCGATTTCATTTTGCCGCCTTCTCCCCCGGGTTTCTTACTCTTCGATTTCGATTTACCTGACCCTTTGCTCTGCATATTCTGCTGCATCTGTTTCAGCGATTCCGAAAGCATCAGAGCCAGGTTGTTAACCGAAGTCATAGCATACTGCTGTTTGGTTTTTGCAGGAGCTACAGCGCGGTTATTCAGTTCAGTAACAGCATTATCCATATTATTTTCAACAGCCGACATTTCGCGAAGAATGAAAGGCTCAATGCTCGCCTGTCGTTTGCTCAAAGCATATAAGCTATCGGAAACAATTTTCAGATCATCCTTCAGGTTTTTCTGGTTCTGAATGATCAGGAGGTATTTAGGATTTGTCGTACTGATCACATTTAACTGGTTCATGATGGCTTCCTGGTCGAAAGAGATTTTGACAAGGTTATCGAGGATTTGCCGCATGGCTTCCATATCCTCGCCCTCATCTTCGCTTTCTATTTCCTGCTGATCTTTTGTGAGTTTCTCACTCAGTTCTTTCATCTTTCCCGCTGCACTTTTCTGCGATGGTGCAGCTTTCTGAGGTTTCCCATTCTTCAGCTCATCACTGCTGCTATCCATATCCTGGTCAATATCCTTTTCTTTAGCTTCGGTATTATCAATCTTATTAGGCTCCTCAAGTTCACTGTTTTTCTTCTGTAAGTCTTTCAGGTCATCTTTTACCTGGTCAAACTGCTTGTTGAGTTCATCCTGACTTTCCTTCAGTTTATCTACATCTTTCTTATC
>JBBSDG010000608.1:0-2191 GCA_038249635.1 Bacteroidales bacterium
CGGATTCGTTGGTTACCTCTATCTTTAATGCTTTAAAACCCAATGCAGGTACATTTTTCACCTCCAGAACCCAATAAGCGCCTTCGGCACGCTTATGCAGCAACTGTGCAGTAACTTCCTTCCCTGCTGAAATATCGGTAATCTTATAATGCTTATCAACCGGCAGCACCTCATAATCAATAAATAATTCGACTGAGCCGGAACGCTCCCATCCCATCGAATTGACAACATAAATGACCGGAAAATCAGCTTTTTTCATAAATGCCTGTAAACGAGCCAGTGCTTCTTCGTTCAGCAACGTAACCTTTTTTAGTGCTTCCCAGGCATAAGCACCCTTTTGCAACCATTGCCGGGTAGAATTTTCAGAGAATGGATGGTTAATACTTTCGTCAGCACCACAGGTATGTTCGTCGAAGAAAATGGCATTTTCGCTGATGTGATCCATATTCCCTTCCAGCGCCGGACTTAGTTCACCTCCAAGCATCGAGACCATTGCAAACATCCCTTCATCAACCTGTTTCAGGTTCTGAGTCTTCCGCACCTCTGCCGTTTCGCGCGAAGTTGAACCATAACCATCTGTCCACCAGTCGAGCCAGGCATTCCGGTAAACCGGAAGTTTATCAGCATATTTATTCTCAACATATTCCGAAAACTCGCTAGCAACTGCCAATCTTAATTTTGGATATTCGTATTTGGCATTCCACTGCTTTACGAGTTCACAAGCAGCGGTTGAAGGTGGAGCATTATCGGTGAGATAGCCCGAATACTGGATTCCGATCCTATCAAACTGATAACCCCGGCTATCGAGGTCAGCAAGGTGCCACAACATATTTTCAGGTTTAATGGACTTGCTCTCAATTCCAAAATTATTCCCGGTCATATAATGATCGGCACGGAACGCAAGCATTCGCTCACCCGATGGGGCCTCCCACCAGAAACAGGTTGGCATCGCAAACGGAAGAATAGAACGTGTTTCGTTGATCCCCATGACAAGGTATTTAACACCTGTGTTTTTAAAATAATCGGGCATGCACCAGGCAATACCATTCACATCATTCTGCATAGCAGTTTTTACAGGAATACCAAGTTTACCAAACTCCTTCAAAGGCTGAAGAAAATCGTACATCACATTCTCATCCGAAATCTCGGCCATATTCGCATACATGCCGGTCACTTCAATGCGACCTTCTGAAATCCGCTTTTTAAAACGCTCGATCTGTGAGGATGGACGTGAACGAAGATATTCCCTGGTAACCCAGGCCGATTCGCAAGTCCACCGGAACTTAGCATCATCAGGCAGTTGGTCTGTCTGATCACAATAATCCAGTGCATAATCAATATAGCGCATATGCTCGGCGAGGATTTCGGATTGCGGGCGGGTATATCCTATGTCAGTATGGGAATGCTGAACGAAATAAATCTGCCATTTTTTGGGAGGGACTAATGTTGTGGGGTATTTTACAGCCTGATTGTCGTCGATTTTTGCTGACAGCATGATCTTTTCAGGTCGGGTAACAGCAGGAAATGTAAGCAGGAACTTGTTGCTCCCTTTTTTGAAATCAGCTTTAAGCAGTTCTTTACCATCTTTAGCGAAAACGATTTTCCCTATTTTTTCTGCTCTATAGTTTGCCACTACCTGCTGAAATGATTTACCACCTTCCTTGAAAAGTACAGGGGCATTTAAAAAATCAATTTTTGAGGATGGTTCATTCTGTCCATACAACTGAATAGTACTCAGCAGTACCATCAAAGTGATACAAAGCGATATCGACTGTAATTTACTCATGAT
Source organism: Bacteroidales bacterium (assembly GCA_038249635.1). GTDB lineage: Bacteria > Bacteroidota > Bacteroidia > Bacteroidales > UBA4417 > UBA4417. The sequence goes on from JBBSDG010000608.1 coordinate 1,790, forward strand.
CCTTCATTTAAAAGTTTAGAAACGCTAACAGGGAGGGAATGATTGTGGCGCATATCAACAGATTGAAAATCTACCAGACTTTAATTGGTTTTAAATTCCAGTATCAAAAAATGAATAAAGGCACTGCTAAGAAAATAGCAGTGCCTTTATAAAAATTATTTAACTACTGAGAGATGTGCATATTTGTCACCAATCCTGTACTCAAATGAAGTTGAGACTCCCGGAAGTACACTGGTAACCTTTAATAAACCATAATAAACATCCGCTACAGCAGTACCATTTACGATTTTGAAGATGAAAGTACCAGTTCCTGAAATAGGATCAGCAGTTGTCGTCTTTGTCCCTGCAGTAAACGCAGCGATCGTATTGGTTAAATTATTCGCATCATACATTGCTGCGGTA
>JBBSDG010000609.1:0-2190 GCA_038249635.1 Bacteroidales bacterium
CATACCGACCTGGCTTTAGATGCCCTCGATTTCACCAAACACGAAAGCTACAGAACTGAATATGAGCCTGCCTTTAACAAGACAGTACCGGTGGTTGAAAGCACCTATTTCAACACCAGCGTAATCCATTTTGACAAGGCCGTGGTTAAAGATTACAGCGGACTTGATTCGTTTGTTATACTGCAGTGTGCCGATGGTAAATGCACCATTGAATACGAAGGTGGTACCGAAACGCTGAAGGCTGGTGAAGTTCTGCTTGTTCCTGCTATTATGGAACGTATTCAGATTATACCGCAGGTTGAAACCACACTACTTGAGATTTACTATCCACAGAAATAAATCACGATTGATTTAAAGCTATCATTTATAGTTTATAAATCTGACGCACAGACTTAAAGTGATTGATATTTCCTGTATTTGGAACTATCATCAACAAATGGCAGAATCTACCTGTCAGATTGAAGGCGTAATATATACGGTTCTCCCGTTAGCATCTTTTATTGCCTGAAGTATAGCTTTGCGGTGGCGAACAGGATCGTAAGAAACATGCACCCATCGGAAGCCAAATTCATCGATCATCTGGTCGAAAGGCAGGTTCAGTTCTTTGATTTTCCTGAATAATGATGCGTTGCCATTTACCAGGTCGATAATATCCGCTGCCTGTCCGGTCATGTGCTGGCTATTTACTGCGCCTTTAATTGCGTTATTCAGCGAAGGGCATCTGTAACCGCTGTTTACTTTTATCGGAGTTCCGAGTGCATCCCTTAAAGGCTGGAGGATGTTGATACTAAGTGCTCTCAGATTCTCGATTACTGCTGTCGGAGGATTGTATTGCTCATCGTCGAACTGGCGATGTTCCGTGGTGAGCAGTTCGTGTAATGAAAAATTAGGTGTGAATTTAATGTCGGCTACCATTGGCTATTTTTTTTAAAAGTTATCCTCCCAAAAATACAACCTGGATATGCCTCTTGCAATAGCACAAACGTGTCATTTTTTATGACTGGTAAAACCAATCCATGCCCAAAAAAATATAGCTATCGCTGGTAAAACTTACTTTCAAAAGAAGTCATGAAGGGTTATTTGAATGAATTGACTTCCAAAGCCAAACAGAATCAGCCTCAACCTCAGTCAACAGGTTGATCTGGCAGAGAATTCCCGAGACTGGTATTTATGGGTTGTGGCTTATTTGCCAGGATGCCAAAACTAATATATCCGAGGGTAAGTATGAAGCCGAGCCATCCTTTTACCGGAATCTGTATCTGGGTAGCCCAAACGACGGAAGCAATTACAGCAACAGGAGTTATGGCTACCATGGCGATATACAATAATGAAGTAAAATCGAGAGTTACCTTTAGTATTGAGCTGATTATCAATCCAAAGACTCCGTTTACTAATGCCTGCACCAGGCGATATATATAAAAGGCAATAACCATGAATATAAAGATGATGACATAGACTATCCAGGCATAACCAAACCATCCCTGGATTTTCTGTGCGTTTAGTGTAAAGTTTTGAATCTTCGACAAATCATAGGTTCGGATTTCACCTTCTTTTTGCTGTGCGATCAATTTATTTTTAGTGAGCAACACCTTGGCATTACCAGGTAATTGCGAAACAGATACCGAATCCGACAAATCAATAACAATAAGTATTTCGCCCGATTCTGATTTAATATAATACGGAGATTCTTTGTCCATCGAAATAATTCCATTGCTGATTTTCAGTTCAGGCACTTGCCTGATAATAAACGCTCCCTCATTTTTCATAAAATTATTTATTCCGCTCACAACTGCAACCATAAGCGGGATACTGCACAGCAATACCAATAATACAAGATATCCGAATGTATTTCCTTTTTTTTGATTCACCACATCGCGGTATGCTTCAGGGTTATAAAAAGAACCGGTAAAAGTCTGATAAAAGTTAAATTTTCGCATGGACATATATTTTACACACAAATATATAAATGTTTTACAACAAACAATCCAATAAAATGGCTAAATATTATTTTGATGTGCTGGAAAAAGAAAGCACAAGTTTATATTCTGTTTTTTTGTTTTTTTTCTTGTTCTTTTGTCTTAACACAAAAGAACCAAAAGGTCAAGGCTTACTATAAATTTCACACAGATGTACGACTTGGTAAGGCTCGCAAAACAAGGCCTGATAGATTTGTCCAAATCCATACAGCAC
>JBBSDG010000610.1:0-2168 GCA_038249635.1 Bacteroidales bacterium
ATAAAAAACCAAAGATAAAAAAAATAAATCGTCAGATTATTCAGGATTTAAAAATTCTGCAGAACATCGAAATTATTTATCGATGGCTTTTTGTTATAGTATGTCCCTAAGTAACAGTATAAGTGAGCTTTAAGTAATTCCAGTATTGATTGCTCAAAGAATGTCTTCTCTCAGAAAAATTCTGTACCTTCGATGCACTGCATTTTTTATAAAACATGAAATTTATAATCGACGACAAAATACCATATATAAAGGGAGCTCTTGAGCCCTATGGAGAAGTACTTTATATTCCCGGATCTAATTTTACTCCCCAAATTGTAAAAGATGCCGATGTCCTGATCATCCGGACACGAACAATCTGCAACAAACAATTGCTAGAAGGTTCATCTGTAAAATTAATTGCAACAGCAACTATCGGCTATGATCATATAGACACTGAATATTGTGAAAAAGCCGGCATAGCCTGGACCAATGCCCTTGGATGCAACAGCAAATCAGTTGAACAATATATTGCTTCGGCACTATTTGTATTGGCTGAGAAGAAAGATTTTGAACTAAAAGGAAAAACTATTGGCGTTGTTGGAGTCGGGCAAGTTGGCTCGAAAGTGGCACGAATATGTGAATTATTTGGGATGAAAGTCCTGCTAAATGATCCACCGCGCGAACGGGCCGAAAGACAAGGAATTTTCTGTAGCCTGGATGACATTATCAAAAATGCAGATATAATCAGTTTTCACGTACCCTTGAATATGCATGGCGAGGATGCAACTTTTCATAAGGCTGATTCATCATTTTATAATGCGCTGGGGTGTAAACCAATAGTAATCAATTCGTGCCGTGGCGAAGTATTGGACACTCCCGCAACAAAATCAGCCTTAAAAAAAGGACAAATTTCAGGATTGGTTATTGATTGCTGGGAAAACGAACCTGATATTGATTTGGAATTACTTGGCTTAGCCGATGTGGCAACACCACATATTGCCGGTTATTCGAAAGACGGAAAAGCAAAGGGTACCAGTATGAGCATTCAGGCAGTGAGCCGTTTTTTCGGACTTGGAATTGATAACTGGCAAGCGCAACAAATTGAACTTCCGGAACAATCAACGATAGAAATAGATGGATTAAATGTTACGGAAGAAGAAATTATGGCGAAAGCTGTGTTGGCAACTTATGATATAAGTATTGATGATGAAGCACTCCGAAACAATCCAGCATTGTTCGAGAATCTTCGGGGCGATTACCCGGTTCGCAGGGAGTTCACATCATATACATTAAACACAATTCATGTTGAAAGCAAAATAGTAGAAAAATGGATTAAACTCGGATTCAAAATGAAGGTTTAGTTTAAAATCAGAATCTGTGAAAATCAACAGAACTACTTCAAATCCGTTAAAAACTGATACTATAACTCAATATCATCAGAGTATTCCTTTTACTTTACAATATTAACCGCTAATTTTGCTTTGAAATTATTCGTCAAGGTGAAATCGACATTAAAATAAACCCCTTTGTCAATCTAAATACAGTATGCAAACTCTTGATTCATTAATTACCAAACTCGAAACCGGTTCTATAGTTTCTTTAACAGATTTATATGGAAGCAGTCAAAATGTACAACAGGTACAAACCGCTCGGTACCTTAAATTATTGAACAAGTTCAGGTCCGAATTTCCAGAGTCGGAAGTTGATGTCTTCAGCTCGCCAGGCCGTACCGAGATTGGTGGAAATCATACCGATCATAATTACGGCAGAGTACTTGCCGGTGCGGTAAACCTCGATAATATTGCAGTTGCAGCACCTAATAACTCAAACAAAGTTCGTGTAGCTTCACTTGGATATCCTGCGTTTGAAGTTGATTTAACTAACTTAACACCCGATAGCAGCGAGTTTTACACCTCCGTTTCGCTGATCCGTGGAATTAGCTCCCGTTTGCAGGAGCTGGGTCATAAAACAGGAGGTTTTGATGCCTGTATTGACGGTGCGGTTCCTAAAGGATCAGGATTAAGTTCATCGGCTTCGTTCGAGGTTCTGATAGGTGCAATATTCAGTCATTTGTTTAACGAAGGGAAACTCGATCCCATCCAAAACGCTATTATCGGGCAATATGCCGAAAACCATTTTTTTGGTAAACCATGTGGCTTAATGGATCAAACAGCATGTTCCGTAGG
>JBBSDG010000611.1:0-2162 GCA_038249635.1 Bacteroidales bacterium
CTGATGTTGATCCACCAATCCATCAAAAAAGTGATTTATGCCGAAAACTGTTTCTTCGCCCTCCACGATGAGGAAACCGGGCTGTTCAGTTTTCCATATTTTATTGATAAATTTGATGAAGCACCCATGTCGGCGGCTCTGCATAAAAGCTGCACCGCTTATGTTTTTAGAGCCGGAAAACCTATGCTGATGAATTCCAATTTGTTTGAGGACCTAACCGTACAAGGTGAAGTGGAACTCATAGGCTCATTTTCACCTTCGTGGATAGGCATACCCTTACAAACATCGTCGCGAATAATCGGGGTCCTGGTTATACAGCACTATGAGGAAGAAAACGTGTACACCAACGACACGCTAAATTTCCTGGGCTCCATTGCCAGCCAGGTTGCCAATGTTATTGATCGTAAACGTGCTGAAGAAGAACTTAAACGAACTAATTCGCTGCTGGCTGCTACACTCCAATCAACCGCCGACGGAATAGTGGTAGTAGACAAAAAGGGGACTATCACGAACTATAATGAGAAGTTTGTTGAGTTATGGCGCATCCCGGCTTCAATTCATATTGATCATGCAGATTCAAAGATACTTTCATTTGTATTGGATCAACTGTTGGATCCCGACGATTTTATGGATAAATTGAAAGAACTTAGCAACGATGATGAAAATACATCGCTGGATATAATACGATTCAAGGACGGCCGTTTACTGGAATGCTATTCGCAACCTCAATTTTATGGAGCTAAAAGTATTGGCCGGGTGTGGAGTTTTCAGGATATAACAGAAAGGGAAAAGGCCGAAAATTCATTGAGAGAAAAGGAAACGGTTTTACGAAATCTGATCGAAAAAATACCTGATGGAGTTTATAAAAGCACGCATGAAGGTAAATTTATGGAAGTAAATCCTGCAATGGTTAAAATGCTGGGCTATACTAACAAAGAAGAACTGTTAGCCATAGATATTAAGAATGAGTTGTATTTTGATCCGGCTGACCGGGAGAGCCTGATACTTGAAGAAATGCTTGAGGAAATGGGAATATTCCGGCTCAGAAAGAAAGATGGAACTGAAATTTGGGTCGAAGATCACGGATGGTACACTTCGGATACATCAGGCGAAATCCTTTACCACGAGGGCGTAATACGCGATGTTTCGCAGCGGGTAAAGGAAGATATTGAAAAGCAAACACGTGCCGAGATTGTGCAAGGCATTACTACAACTACAGATCTTTTTGAATTGATAAAGCTGATTCACAACTCGCTAAAAAAAATAGTGTATGCCGAAAACTGTTTCATTGCTCTTTATGATCGGAATACAGGGCTTTTTAACTTCCCTTATTTTGTCGATAAATTCGACTCCCCTCCTCCGCCTTTAGCCTTATTCAAAAGCTGCACTGCTTATGTGTTCCGAACCGGCAAATCGGTAGTTATTACCAAAGAGGTTTTAACGCAACTTCTCGAACAACATGAAGTGGAATTGGTAGGTTCTAATTCACCATCATGGATAGGGGTGCCGTTAAAAACCTCAGATGGAATTATTGGGGTATTAGCACTTCAGAATTACGAAGAAGAAAATGTGTACAACGATGATAATCTCAAATTTCTGGATTCGATAAGCAGTCAGGTTGCCAATGTTATTGAACGCAAACGGGCTGAAGCCGAAATAAAAAAACTGAACGAAGAACTTGAACTTCGGGTAATTAGTCGAACCGATCAACTTCAAAAAGCCAATAAGGACCTCGAAGCATTCAGTTATAACGCAGCCCACGAAATACGGACTCCGCTCAGGGCACTCAATGGTTATGCCAATATACTGCTCGCCGATTATTCACCTGTGCTCGATTCCGAAGGAAAACGCATGCTCAATGTTATTCTCAGCAATGCCATTAAAATGGGCGAAATGATTGATGATCTGCTTTCGGTATCTTCGTTAAATCAGCAGGAGCTGAAAAAATCAACCATTAATATGCACCATCTGGCAATGTCGGTTTATGAATCTGTTTGTAAAAGAAAAGATAAAGATATGATTGATTTCCGTTTGCAAAATATTCCCGATGCAGATGGCGATCCAACGCTTATACACCAGCTATGGGTAGTTTTAATCAGTAACGCTATTAAATTCACATCCAAAAAAACGCATCGCATCATCGAGGTTGGCTTTACTACCGA
>JBBSDG010000612.1:0-2160 GCA_038249635.1 Bacteroidales bacterium
CAGCAGTTTATTAAAAAAAGGAACCAGGTAACTGGCATTGATCAGGGTATCGGCTTCGTAATTGATAAAAGGATATTCAGCAGAACTAAGAGAATCGAAATCACTCACCTGCCCTTTTAATCCAAGGGAGGTGAACATTATGGTGACGAGAGTTATAAATTTAATTAGTTTTGACAGCAAGGCTATTCCTCCGTTTCTGGTATTTTTCAACTTCATAGATAAAACTCCGCGCGAATGAGAGCCCGATTTTACGGCCGCCGGCGAAATTAAGGTGCGTGTAATCTTTATTGGCCAGGGCAGGCTTTGAGTTAGCGAAACCCGCCATCGAATTTTGGCCGCCCATGGCTTCGAACAAATTCCAGAATAGCAATTTGTTGTCAAAGGCAATCTTTTCCTGAGCCTGGATAAGCACAGGTATCACGGGCATGGTAACAAAAAGTCCCTGCCTTCGCTGACTGCGGTCGGAAACAGATAACAGCAAAATCGGCGTTTCAGGAAAGGCAGCTTTAAGTTTGATTATAAGCCGGTTCATACCTTTCATATAGCCGGTAAAATCTTTGGTCGGCGAATTTGATACATTCAGTCCGAACTGTAGAACGATCAAATCATACTGCAATAAGCTGTCGAATGCGGCAAGGTTTTTTTGATTGATTGCCTGCAAGCCTAAGCCGGAATTGCCTTTGATGGCAAAATTATCGATATAAACGCCCGTTTCATCCTCCAGCGAAGCTCCGAAGCAGGTAACGCCACCGAGGTTCAGCCTTGCACTCACCTGCCGGATAGTATCCGAATGCACCGAAATCATGGCCGGTGTTTCCGAAACTGTCAGGTCCATTACCCGGCTGTCCTTTTTATTAATCAGAATCCGAGCCTTTTGGCTGTAAGAAGCAGTATAAAACAGCCTGAACGTATTGAAAGCAGAAGTGTGTTTAAAATGGTTGCTTCCTTTGTAAAACACATAGTTTCCCGAATCAGGCGTATAGCTGAAACCGTTGATGCCAAGTTTATGGAAGGAAGGATTTGACAATATAGAGGAGGTATTCCAGCCTCCAAAGGAATGAATAACCGAGCGTCGGAAACCGGCAATTTCGGAAGTAATCGGCACAAAACCAACACCGTTACCGCCATATAGGCTTTGCAAGGTGTCGCGTAAATCACTCACCAGGATATCCCCATCCGAAAACGAATCGCCATACCAGGCAATGCGTACTTTGCCTTTTTTTTCTTTTGCTTTCAGTAAACGGCTAAATAGTTTGTCGAGCGGATATTCCTCATTTGTGAAGTTGCGGAAACACACCACGTCTTTGGGGCAGGGATTCACTTCCGGTGCCAGGGTATCCTTGAATTTCAATTGATTTAAAGCCGTAGTGTCGTCGGCCAAAATATCCGAGAAGATACTCACCGGTTTTAAAGTATAACCGAAAACTGTCCTTTCTTTCTGAAAAAGCGATAAAATACCCAGAATGCCTGCAACGGCTAACGTGTAAAAGAATGCCTGGGGAATATAATTCTTGTTCATTAAATAGTAAAGGTATCAGTAGCTGATATTTTTATTCCAAATGAAATCAACGTTTAACCGTTCAATTTCCCTCGAAAAATAAGTACGCAAAAGTATGAACTTTTAGTGTTAAGTTTTGAAATGATTTTCTTAAGAATATAAACACGGAGGCACGGAGGACACAGAGGAACATGGAGGGATTTATGTGCTTAGAAATGTGGAAGCTACATTCATATTTTTAAAATACAAATATAAAATCTTAGTGTCACTCCCTGCTCTCTGTGCCTCCGTGGTAAAAAAAAATGAGTAATTGTTTTCAGGTTTCATTTTGCCGGATTACATGGTTTCACATAGCTCAATCATGTATTTACTAAAGATTTCAATTCAATAATTCTGACAATCCTTACTTTTACAAAAAAATTGAAGCAATGGATAATTCCGAATTCAGGAAGTGGGCACATAAACTTGCCGATAGTATGGCTGATTACTACGAAAATATTGAAACCTACCCGGTAAAATCAAAAGTAAAACCGGGTGAAGTCTTTGCGCAACTTCCTGCATCTCCGCCTGCCGGAAGTGAAGATATGTCGGATATTATGAGTGATTTCGAAAGCATAATTATGCCGGGGATCACCCATTGGCAGAGCCCGAATTTCTTCGCG
>JBBSDG010000613.1:0-2127 GCA_038249635.1 Bacteroidales bacterium
GGCACTAAACGTGCTGAAATTTGATTCATTCTGAACAGTTTTCTACCTTTGCAAAAAATCCAATCCTATGAACCGAGGTCCTATCTCCCAATTTATTGAGCATCATTACAGGCATTTTAACTCAGCAGCATTGGTTGATGCTGCCAAAGCATACGAAACTCACCTGCTCGAAGGCGGCAAAATGCTGCTTTCGATGGGTGGTGCCATGAGCACCGCGGAGCTGGGAATTTCGTTAGCCGAAATGATCCGACAGGATAAAGTGCAGATTATTAGTTGTACTGGCGCCAACCTCGAAGAAGATATTATGAATCTGGTAGCGCATTCGCACTACCGCCGCGTTCCCAATTACCGCGACCTTACGCCCGAAGACGAAAACAAACTGCTCGAAAAAGGCCTGAACCGCGTTACCGATACCTGTATTCCTGAAGAAGAAGCTTTCCGTAAAATACAGCATCATATCGTAAAAATATGGAAAGATGCCGAAGCCAAAGGCGAGCGCTTTTTCCCGCACGAATTCATGTATAAATTGCTGAATAGCCGGGTAATGGAAAATGATTTTGAAATAGACCCAAAACACTCGTGGATGCTTGCTGCTGCCGCAAAAAATCTTCCGATCATAGTTCCTGGCTGGGAAGACAGCACCATGGGCAATATTTTTGCATCCTATTGCATCAAAGGGGAGTTGAAACCCTCGACCATGAAAACAGGTATCGAGTACATGATGTGGCTTACCGAATGGTACCGCGCTAATTCGGCTGGTAAAGGTGTTGGATTTTTCCAGATTGGTGGCGGAATTTCCGGCGACTTCCCTATATGCGTAGTTCCCATGATGTACCAGGATCTCGAATGGCATGATGTTCCGTTCTGGAGCTATTTCTGCCAGATTTCGGATTCAACCACTTCGTATGGTTCCTATTCGGGAGCCGTTCCGAACGAAAAAATAACCTGGGGAAAACTCGATGTGAATACCCCGAAATTTATTGTTGAAAGTGATGCCACCATTGTTGCTCCATTGATTTTTGCATGGTTGCTTAAATGGTAATATAGGTTACTAAAGCATTTGGGCTCGGTCTTTTTTTTTAAAGAAGATCCAAATAAATGATTCCCGCATATCTTACTTTAAAAAGGAAGATAGCGGGATTTTTTGTTTTTCATAATTAAACAATTTATCTGAATTGATTTTCGAAAAACATTAAACTAAAAAATCTTAAAACTTTTAACATAGAAAACCCAATAAACACAACATATTCGTATTACTTTTTAGCTGTAGAGTTATAGATATATACTAAACTCTCTCACAGTGACTCGTATTAACCCAAACAAGCTCGTATTACTTATGCTTTGTTTTCTGCTGCCAGCAGCCTTACTGGCTGGCCAGCAATGGGTTGGAGTCTCTTCACAATCACCTGCACCATCAATTATCAAAACTTCAGGCAACACAAGCACCTCCACTGAAATCTCAGTTGAAGTTTCCGGTTTTTATCTGAATGAAATTTTATTTGAAGGGAAAAGCTACAAGCTTCCGCAAATTCCTGATGGACATCCTATTCTTGGCCAGGGAAGTCCTGATCTTCAAAAAATAAGTTTTACTCTTCAGCTTCCGGTTAACGGTAATATGGAAGTAAGCATTTCTTCTTCAAAATACACCGAATATACTGATATTGATATCATTCCATCGGCGGGAGATGAAATCAGAAATGGTAGCGTGGAGAAAATCACAAAAGGAAACGTTTACAACACCAATGCATTTTATCCGGGCGAATTAGTTGGTTCCGAGCAACCTTTTATTGTAAGAAATGCACGTGCTCAGGCATTTCAGGTTTATCCATTCCAGTATAACCCGGTAACAAGGGTGTTGCGGTTTTATTACGAAATTAGCATTAAGGCTGAGAATTCATTGGGCGAAGGCATTAATCCTATGCTTGGTACTGATCATCGCACAAAAGCAATCGAAGGCATTAATCCAGACTTTATCAACAACCAGTCTTCCAAATTAAAATCAGGGCTGCTACCTTCGGAACGTGGCAGTATGCTGATCATTTGTCCTGAAAGCTACAGGAAAGCAATTGAGCCACTGGCAGATTGGAGAAAACAAACCGGCATAGCTACCGAAATTGTTGATGCCAC
>JBBSDG010000614.1:0-2099 GCA_038249635.1 Bacteroidales bacterium
CATTTAAAATTCATGAGCGCCAGTTGATCAATATGAGAATGTCCGATTGGGGCAATTAAAAAAAGTGGCAATATCAATTACCAGCAACCGGATTATACCTTACAATTTCATTGTATCACTGTTCAGCAGCCAAACAAAAAGGTTGCGTATGCTTGCTGTGCAAGTAAAGTAGAGAAATGCCCGACACCTGGTAATTGGATCATAAAAACCTAAAATGGCATAATTCTTTACTAAAAAGGAAAATCCAAGCTTCCTTTTTCATGTTCTAAATACCCTGAAAGAGTGCAACCCGGATATTATCACAAGGGCAGATTATAAATACCCTTTACCAGTATTTTGGGAAAAGTTACATTGCCTGTTATTTCGGTAAATCCATTTGAGACCATTCCGGTTTCAACTTTTTCTTTTCGCAGGTAATAGCCCTGTTGATCCGATTTATCAAAAACAAAAATATAATAATCTTTGCCCGATTTTAATATAGCATCGCTTGGTAATGCTTTTGCCTCCTTCTGGTCCACGATAATTTTGGCCTGAACATATGAATTGTTAACCAGGTTACTTCCTTCCTTAGTATTTATTTTTGCCAGGCAAAGGATTGTTTTTGTGTCAGGATTCACGGTTTTGGAAACAGCCGAAAGTTTGGCAGTATGAAAAACCGTATTATCACCAGAAACTCTAAATCGAATATTTTGCCCGGTTTTGATTTTTGCAATGTCGGTTTCAAAAACCGAAAGCTGCAATTGCAGTTGATTTACATCAATAATCTCGACAAGCTTTTTCTGTTGCTCCACAAATTGTCCGAGAACCATATTCTGATTCGTGATATACCCGTCAATCGGAGAAATCAGCGGAAACGCAGAATATAATTCACCAGCCTCAATTTTAACAACATCTAATTTCAAAAGTTGTAACCGAAGTTTGAGCGACTGGTATTTTGATTGCATTGATTTATATTCGCTCTCAACTGCCAGAAAATCTTTTTCAGCCCCGATATTTTCATCGAAGAGGCTCTTGCTCCTTTTGTAATCGGCATTTAAACGCTTTTGTTTAGCTGATGTTTCAGTAAATTCCTGCTGCAACGCCATGAGTTCGTTGCTGGTGATATAGCCTAAAGTTTGCCCTTTTCGCACATAACTACCCATCATGCATTTTATGGATTCAACAATTCCCGCCAAAGGAGAGCTAATCCAGGCTTCTCCGTTGGGCGGAGCTGTGATATATCCGTTGCAGCTTACCTCGCGGTCGAAATTTTGCGGGGTTATACTTCCGAACTTCATGCTGTCACCCTCAAACTGCTCCAAAGTAACCTGGATAAGGTTGATAGTATCAGCAGCAGGTTCCTGAGCGGTTTTGGATGATTTTCCGCATCCTGTGGCAATTAATACAAGAAGTATTAGTAAGGTATTGAGGATTGTATATAGCTTCATGGTTATAAAATTTTAGTTGGTTAAATAATTGATTTCCATTGCGATAACATTATAATTTGAAACGTTATCGTAGTAGTTCAGCTTAATTTCCATGGCATTGCCGATACTTAGCACAAATTGAAAATACTCAATTTCCCCCGTTTCAAAATTTCTTTTCGCTACGCGCATAAGTTCGTCGCTTAACTGCCTGCCGACCTGGTAGTATTGATCAATCAATTCCTGGTATTTCAACAATTCATTTTTAAGTTCATTAAGTTTTGCTGTAAGTGCTATTAAATCGTTCGATTGTAAGTTTTTATTCACGCTGACTGCAATTTTGTTCGCCTTTATTTTTGCATTTTGTTCGCCAAAAAATAAAGGTACTGCCATCCCGACCTGGAAACCGGCATAATTTTTTGAACCTGCATTGGAGTTGGTGCCGTTAAAATAGCCTAAAGAAAGATCAGGAAAAAGTTTATTGCGTTCAACTTTGAGCCGGGCACTCTGGTATTCAGTCTGCATTTTAATCAACTGAAAACCAGGTGTTAAGTTGGGGCTTATTTCACTTACCTGAACCTGGGTAAGCTCCTGAAAAGGAACTTCGAACAAACTGTCGGATTGAACAAGCGCCTGTAATTTCTCATACGATGAAGCCAGGTCGTAATTCAAACGCATGATCATCTCATGAATTTC
>JBBSDG010000615.1:0-2096 GCA_038249635.1 Bacteroidales bacterium
AGTGTGATTTTCAGGGTGTAGGGACCGGCCTGATAGAAATTTCACAACAAATGTAGATGAAGGTAAACAGCGCGGGCATGTGCGTAGCAAAACACCAGCCTCACGTGCTGCCTGGATATGGGAAACTCTAACAGGCCTTGTTTTGCGAGCCTTACCAAGGCGTACATCTGTGTGAAATTTATAGTAAGCCTTGACCTTTTGGTTCTTTTGTGTTAAGACAAAAGAACAAGAAAAAAAACAAAAAAACAGAATATAAACTTGTGCTTTCTTTTTCCAGCACATCAAAATAATATTTAGCCCTTTTGCAGGTATTTATGATGGCAATAATAATGTTTCTTTATCTTTGGCAGGATTTTAATGCTTCGTACAAACACAACTTTTATATGAATCTGACTAAAACACTTACGCTCCTCCTGGCTGTCATTGCGATGCAGGTTTGTGAAACTTATGCCTGTACAGTAATAGTTGTAGGTAAGAAAGTAACTGCCGATGGCTCGGTAATGATTTCACACACCGACGCCGGAGCTGATTCAAGGATATTCAGGGTGCCGGCGCATACATTTAAACGTGGAGATAAAGCAGCTGTATATTTTGGAATACAGGATGCTGAAAGGGCCCTGACCGATGACGGGATAATACTCGGGTATATCCCGCAGGTGGAAAAAACCTACGCCTATTTCCAATCGGCATATTCGCATATAAATGAATACCAGCTGGGTATTGCCGAAAGCACCACCTCACAGAGGGACGAACTGATTGTTACCCGGGAAACCGGCAAGCAGATCATGACAATAGAACAAGCCATGATTTTTGCACTTCAGCGGTATAAGAAAGCAAGGGAAGCCACAGCGTTTATCGGCGAATTGATGACAACATATGGTTTCCTGCCTTCCACAGGCGATGGTTCCGAAACGCTGGTTATTGCTGATACCGAAGAAGCCTGGGTTTTGGAAGTTTTCAGCGTGGGCCCTGACTGGACGCCTGAAAGTAACAAGCCAGGTGCCATCTGGGCCGCTCAGCGTATAGGCGACGACCAGGCTTCCATGATCCCGAACTGGAGCATCATCAAAGAAATTAATACTGCCGACAAAAAGAATTTTATGGTTTCGGCCAATTATATGCAGGATGCCATCGATCGCGGGTGGTATAGCCCGGCAACAGGTAAGCCGTTTATATGGCAGGAAATTTATACTCCGCTGCCTGAGGAATATGCTACCAGCAGGTTCTGGCTCTTTTATCAGACCTATATGCCCAATCTTAAAAAATGGCCAAACCGTTTTCTCGAACCTGCCAATCCGTTTAAAGGAATGCAGCCTTATTACCAAATAGTTGAGCCACTTTCCCTTTATCCATTTTCGGCTACACCTGAAAAGAAAATTTCAGTTCAGGATTTGATTACTTTTCAGCGCTCCACGTTCGAAGGCACTATTTATGATATGACTTCCTACCCTGAATGGCTCGTACCTGATGGTAAAGGCTATTATGTCAAAAGTCCGCTGGCAACTCCGTTTCCGGGAAGTGATATGCGCAAACTTATCAAACAGACCTACCGGCGTCCGGTTGCCCGCCATAGGGGACACTACGGAATGGTTTGCCAGTTGCGGGGCTGGTTGCCGAACGAAATCGGCGGCGTTTACTGGGTGTATCTTGATAATCCGTATTTCAGCCCTTATGTCCCCATTTATGCAGGAAATCTTTCAGTAGCAGAAACATACAACCATTACGATCCCAATAAATACGATGAAAAATCGGCCCGCTGGGCAATTGACTTTGTGGATAACCTCGCCAACCTGAAATTTCAGGAAATCATAAAAGATGTTCACGCCGTGCGCGATCCTTTTGAAAATGAAATATTTGCAAAACAAAAGCAGCTTGAGCAGGAAGCACAAAATCTTTATAAGAAAAACCCTAAGGAAGCTCAGGAATTTCTAACTTCTTATTCAAACGGGTTGATGAATAATGTTACCGAAATGTATAACGGATTGAGGAATTCGATTATAACGAAATATACGAACAACCAAGAGTGATCAGTGAAAAGAAACTTTCCGAAGACGATGATGTCATTTACAAAACTAGAAGGCAGAGAATTACAATCC
>JBBSDG010000616.1:0-2094 GCA_038249635.1 Bacteroidales bacterium
ATTTCCCATGTGTGGCAGTTATAGCCGCCATAAAAAAAGAATCGAACTGGAAATGGGCGCTATTTACTATGGTTTATACCACGGGGATTGCCTGGACTATTGCGTTTCTCACATACCAGATCGGTATTTTCTTAAGTTAATTTTTAACAAAAACATATCATGTCACAAATATCTATAGTTCTCATTATTATTGCCGCAGCCTTTGGCTATACCTTGTATTCAGTTGTAAAAAGCCTGAAGGCTAAAGAATCCGGACATTGCGGTGGCTGCGATGCCTGTGATATTAAAAATGACTTTTTGAAGGAACTGGAGAAAAAAGGAATTAACAAAGGAGAGAAACGAAAAACATCGTTGCCAACTGATCAAAAGCCCCAACGCTTTCCCGAATTTAAGAGTTTATAATCTTTTAAGACTCACTTTCACTCTTAACAGCAGTTACAGAATCATAATTAAAGGTATTGCGAACATTTCCGAATTAATTCTTATAACTATTCTCAGAACTCCTAACTTCTCGCAAAGTAAAAGCGTAGTTTTTAGATTTCATTCATAAATGGCAATACATATTTCGGTGCGCTGCACCTTTTCGGGAATCCTGTATTACTCTGCTATAAATATTTCGGTGCACTGCACCTGGTTTTTACAATTACTTTTTTTAAAAGCCGCAGAGCGGCGAAATATTTATAGTTTTGATTTTCAAATCAATACAAAGGTGCAGCGCACCGAAATATTTTCCGGTCCTTTCTTTCAAATCCATAAGTATATATGAAAAATAAAGAATTAATTTTCCGCATATGATAAAAAATGAATTCGCAAAAATGCTTGTTAATTTATTCATCCGAAAATTTCGAACATTCAATCTGCTTCTATATTTTCACAAATGATCGATCCTGGAGAATCAGGTCAGGAGTTTTGATACTTCTAAAAGTGATACCCGTTTGATGTATTAGCTTTGTCAGCGCATCAAAATATAATACTGTCCGGCAAACGTAGTTTCCAATACTAAAAACTTTTTCCGACCTTTGCGCAACGGTACTTTTAAGTGCTGTATTTAGAGTTTATAGCGTATGAAAGACAAGATCAATCAGTTACTCGAAGAAGTAAAACAGTTTAATGCCGAAAGTATAGAACAACTCGAGCAGTTTCGTATCCGTTTCCTGGGTCGTAAAGGACTTTTACAGGATTTGTTCGATGCTTTTAAGGAATTACCAGGTTATCAGAAACGTGATGTGGGTCAGCTTCTTAATGTTTTGAAAAATGAAGCTCAGGACAAAATTATCTTGCTGAAGGAATCTTTTGAAAGCCAGGTTTCGGGAACCACACTTGAAGATGATCTTTCAAAGCCTGCCAATTTTCGCGAATCCGGCACAAGGCATCCGTTGTCCATCGTGCGCAATGAGATGATAAGTATTTTCTCGCGTCTTGGATTTACAGTTAACGAAGGCCCTGAAATTGAAGACGACTGGCATAATTTTTCGGCACTTAATTTCCCGCCTGAGCATCCCGCCCGCGACATGCAGGATACTTTCTTTATCGAAAAAGATCCGGATATTGCTTTGCGCACACATACTTCGAGTGTGCAGGTTCGGATGATGGAAAAAACAAAACCACCCATCCGTGCTATTTTCCCAGGACGTGTTTTCCGCAACGAAGCCATTTCGGCACGGGCACACTGTTTCTTCCATCAGATTGAAGGTTTGTATATTGACCGCAATGTTTCATTTGCAGATCTCAAACAAACCTTATTGTATTTTTCGCGCGAAATGTTTGCACCTGATACTCAAATCAGGCTTCGCCCTTCCTATTTTCCTTTTACTGAACCATCGGCCGAGATGGATATTTCCTGTAATCTATGTGGAGGCAAAGGCTGTGGTTTCTGCAAATATACCGGTTGGGTCGAAATTCTGGGTTGTGGAATGGTCGATCCGGCTGTTCTCGAAAATTGCGGAATCGACAGCAAGGAATATTCAGGCTATGCTTTCGGAATGGGCATCGAACGCATTACCAATCTGAAGTTCCAGGTAAAAGATTTAAGGATGTTCAGTGAGAATGATTTGCGGTTTTTGAAGCAGTTTGAGTCGGCGGGGTAAGTGGGAA
>JBBSDG010000617.1:0-2090 GCA_038249635.1 Bacteroidales bacterium
AAAAAAGGGCCAAATGGTTAAGATAATGTTACGAAGAAAAGGATAATGCCATAAGTTGTTGACCTTTAGATATCATAAGGATATCGAAATCTGTTTTGCACTGAATATCGAAAGTGAAATCCGAAGTCCTGCCATCATAAAACCTTTTGAATCAAATCCCGCAAAGCCACCTATGTTATATAATTCATTTCCAATACCATAACCTATTTCCAGGATGCTTCCCTTTTCGGGAGTGTACATAAAACTGGTCATAACACTTTCGCTCCACAAACGGTTCCGGATTAATGGAAGACGCTTTAACAGCAGCATTTGCGACTGGTATTTAGCGTGAGCGGTTACAAACCACGAATCGGTACTATTGCTATAATAATGAATGGATTGAAACGAGGGATGCATGCTTTTGATGCCAATTATCAGGGGCTGGGTTTCAAAATGTTGAAACTGGTTGAAATAGATTTTCTTCGTATTCAAGAAATATCCTCCTTCGGCAACATACGAAAACCAGGATTTTTGACCCGTGTTGATTTTCTGATCAACTTTTAATTTTAGAAGATCAAAATCGGTATTAAAACCGGCAACAGGCAATCCTTTTAAGTATAAAAGGTTAAAGGTTGGCGCATTATTCAAACCTGGCCGGGCAACTTTAATACCATCTTTTACATAATAATAAGGCGCAGGTTTATACGAAACACTTACCACAAATTGCAGGTTACGATGATCAGTCATGCTTTCCAAAGGAATTCCATCTGTGTTAAACTTAAAATCTTTGGTTTCCTTGTAGAAAAATGAGAAGTCACTATTATTTTTGCTCATTCTGTTTTGTTCCGCAGTTAGTACCATTTGAATAGTAAATTCGTGCGAAAGCTGCTGGCTGAAATAGGTGCTGAGGTAATGATTCAGGTAAAGACGCGAAAGATTCTCCCGTAAAAAAAGTGTGTAAACTGAGTTTTCCAGTGCCATAGCTCCATTTGCATTGTAATCTTTGGAATCGGAGTCGTATTTTAACCCGAAACTTTGCCGGTACTTTTTCGAGTTTGTAAAATCTATCTGCGAATTCCAAACAAAAGCTTTGCGCGTGAAAGTATATCCGGGAGTGAATCGCAAATAAAACTGTTTCTTAGTTTTCAATTTTTTTTGAAAGTAATAATTTGTTTTAACTGACAAACCATCAACTAAATTGAACTGAATACCTTTCGGATAAATGAATCCGCTGCTCTGAAAAAAGACAGTTGAATCAGGTTCGTAACGTCCTCCTATCAAAAATACTTTTGCCAGCTTTTTGTTCCCTGCTTTGTTAGTATGGATTGTGTCGGACGAATTCCGCCTGAGCAAAAGTGTTGAATCCAACTTATTTATACTTTTTTCTTCATTCAGGGTTAAGGGAATTGGCCTGATTGAGTTCCAGTAAACCGAATCGTGCCTGAAGGCCGCACTGTCGATGGTAGTCTTATAAGTTTCGACAAATATATGGTCGTTTTTTAGGGAATCTTTGGTTGCAATTTCCTTTTTCTTATTCAGCAGCCCGGCAATCCGATCGGCATCTTTATTAGTCATCTTAGCGTTTTGCGCAAGCTTTTCAATTTTTTTATCTGCTTTTTGAGTATTCTTTTTGGCTTTGGCGGATAGGCCTGTTTTATTTTGCAGCTGTGCCTCCGACAAGTTTATGGTCGAGCGGTAAGTTGCCTGGTTAATATCAATGGAGTTGTATTTTACCGAAGTATGATAATTAATCGTTGATTTGCCGGCAGCCATATCTATCTTCATCTTGTAATGATTGTTCATCGAAAGCCAGACACCAGGTTTAACTTCAGCAAATGATTGTACGATCTGGATAGTGGTACCTAGCTGTGCATTTATGGTAAGGTCGAGGCTATATAGGCACCATAAGCCTTCGATAATGTATAAATACCCGCCAACGTATTGAGAGCCGTCGCCTTTGGGTATCACCTTGATTTTATCAACCGTATATTCACCATTTTTAAATTCCCCTTCATAGTGATAGCGGTAATAGCCAAATGCGCCAGCCGTTAACGGAGATTTCGCATTGCCAAAAGAACCCGGCTGGTATAAGTTCTGAGCAATGTAGCCTA
>JBBSDG010000618.1:0-2086 GCA_038249635.1 Bacteroidales bacterium
GCACTAAAAGAAAAAATAGGATATGCACTTGGCGATGGTGCAGCAAATATTGCGTGGCGCGGTGTGGCAACATTCCTGTTTATATTTTATACCGATGTGTTTGGGATAAGCCCGGCAATAGTGGGTGTACTGATGTTGATAGCACGATTTGGTGATGGAATTATTGATGTATTGATGGGTATCGTATGCGACCGTACAAATTCGAAATACGGCAAATTCCGTCCCTGGATTTTGTGGACCGCCATTCCGCTGGGAATCACCCTTTCTTTACTTTTTACAACCCCCGATTTAGGCCCTACCGGCAAAGTGGTTTATGCCTATGCTACATATCTATTGTTTTTTGTGATTTACACAGCCAGTAACATTCCTTATGGCGCTTTAATGGCTGTGATGACCGGCGATGATAAAGAGCGCACAAGTCTGGGTTCGTATCGTATGGTTGGAGCATTTACCGGAGGCATGGTGGTGCAGGGCGCTTTGTTGTTTCTGGTTGCATATTTTGGTAATATTAACCCGACAATAAATGTTGATAAACTTGATGCAAAGAAATATGAGGTCACTGTATCAACACATCAGGATGTAAAAAATGTCCGCATTAAAACCAATGCCGGTATTGCAGTTTTCAGTTGGGCTGATGCAGGAATGGCTGACAGTATGAATGTTCCCACCCAGGGAAAAAGTTTCTCCATGGAGGCAAAGAAAGTATATTCCTTTATTGTTGCAGGTGAGGAAAATCTTGTAGCAAATAAAATAACAATAGTTGATCAGAAGCGAGGTTATAGCCAATCCATGTATCTTTTATCGATATTTCTATCGCTGTTCCTGATGCTCACATTTTTGTCAACAAAGGAACGGGTAAAACCACCTAAAGATCAGGAAACAAATCTTGGAAAAGACCTGAAAGATTTGATCCGCAATAAACCCTGGATTATCCTGCTTTCAATAGGTTTATTGTTCAATGTCTATAATTCCATCAAACAGGGAATAGTGGTTATTTATTTTTCGCACTACCTGCACAACCAGTTATTGGCTGCATCATTCATGATAGGATTGATGCTGGCATCCATTGCCGGGGCTATGGTAACTTCGCCCCTTGGCAAACGCTGGGGCAAACGCAAACTGTTTATTTACGCGCTTATTTTTTCCGGTGGCGTAAATGCTTTGTTGGTCTTATGCGGCCCTGGAGATATCATTGCCATTTTTACCATTGGAATTATATCGGAGTTTGGAGCTGCCATTTTCCCGACACTCTTTTTTGCTATGCTGGGTGATGCTGCCGATTATTCCGAATATAAAAACGGACGTAGAGCTACTGGCCTGGTGTATTCAGCAGGATCTTTCGCAACCAAATTTGGAGGTGGCATTGCCGGTGCAATCATTGGTTTTGTGCTGGCCGCATATCATTACAACGGGCAGGATGAGGTTTCAATACAAGGTGCAGTACCAGGCATTATCATGTTAATGAGCTGGATACCAACCATTATTGCTTTAATAGCTGCCGCAGTTATGACATTATATCCGTTGAATCAGAAAAAAATGGATGAGATAACAACTGAACTGAATAACAGAAGAGCAAACGAAATTGCTTAATTAGTATAAAAATTGAATTTAAAGTATCATTACAATGAAATTCGGACATTTCGACGATCAGCAGAGAGAGTATGTAATTACTAATCCTCAAACACCATGGCCCTGGATTAATTATCTTGGGAACGAAGATTTCTTTTCACTCATATCAAATACCGGAGGCGGTTATTCTTTTTACAAGGATGCAAAATTCCGGCGCCTTACGCGCTACCGATACAACAATGTGCCTATGGATAGTGGTGGAAAATATTTCTATATCAAGGATGGAGATACAACCTGGTCGCCGGGCTGGAAACCCTGTAAAACGGAACTCGACAGCTACGAGTGCCGCCATGGAATGAATTATACTTCTTTAAAAGGCGTAAAAAATGGAGTTACAGCTACTGCACTTTATTTTGTCCCTTTAAAAACCTGGGCCGAAGTACAGAAACTGACACTTAAAAATAATTCGCAGGAAACTAAGAAGTTAAAGATTTTTTCTTTTGTTGAATGGTGTTTA
>JBBSDG010000619.1:0-2075 GCA_038249635.1 Bacteroidales bacterium
CTCGGTAATGCTTGTCGACTGGTATGGCGAATCAAAGTTTACCGGGAGTTTATACCCAAGTAATAATGCAATTCCGATTGCCATATCGGTATATCCCGAAAAATCGCAGTAAATCTGCAAGGCATAGCCGTAAACGCCAAACAAGTTTTCGAGGCCGGTATAGAGACTGGGATTATCAAAAATCCTGTCCACAAAATTGCTGCTGATATAATCGGAGATAACTGCCTTTTTAAATAATCCTATACAAATCAGGAAAATAGCTTTCCCGAAATCAGCTTTGGTTACGAACGGTGTTTTACGAACCTGGGGAAGGAAAACGGATGCCCGCACAATCGGCCCGGCCACCATCTGTGGGAAAAATGTTACAAAAAAGGCAAATTCGGAAATATTTTTAACCGGCTCAATATTCCGGCGATAGATATCAATGGTATAGCTAAGGCTCTGAAAGGTAAAGAACGAAATGCCTACCGGTAGAAAGATATTGAGCGGATCAAAAGGCTTATTTGCAATATCATACACTATACTCAGGAAAAAATTTGTGTACTTGAAATAAATCAGCATTCCGATATTCACAACCAGGCTCAGTACCAGGAACAAGATCCGTTTCCGGTTATCTTCGGTACGGGCAATCTGCTTTGCCAGGTTATAATCAACTATTGCGGTAATTACTAACAGGATGAAATATAGCCCACTCGATTTGTAATAAAAAAATATGGAGAAGAGCGTGAGGTAGATGTTTTTAAGCGTATTGTGCTTGTAAACAAGGCTGTAAATAGCAATAAATCCAAGGAAAAGGAACAAAAAGAACCCGCTGCTGAATATCATCGGCTCCTTCGGGTTATAGACAAACTCCTGGAAGAGTTTATTTAAATCAATCTGCTGCATGCTTCTGATAACTGTCGATTAATGCTTTATAAAGTAGATCACCCTGAATGGTGTAGCCTTGTTTGTTATAATGAACGCCATCGCGCTGCATCATGGCGGCTTTACGCCATTCCGCACACGAGCCAAAACCGCCTGTAATGCTGTACATGTCCCAGCAGGCAACTTTTTCCTGTAAGGCACTTTGCAGCAAAGCCCGCTGAACGGCTTCTAGATAGGGGTTTCTATATTTTTTTCGGAAATAGTCGTCAGCCGGAGTGGCAATAAGGATGCAGGTTTCCGGATTCGAAGACCTGATGTTTTGCACCATAGTACTCACAGAAGCCATCACTTCATCCATTGTTATTTTTAGATTTGCGCCCTCGTTGGTACCCAGCGAAATAATCACCAGGTCGGGCTTCAAAACTTTCAACTGTGTGTAAAACAGCGGCGAAGCATTGTAATCGTTGAAATGAGCACCGTTGATTCCCACACTGTGATACAAAATGCCCGGTTCGCTGTTCTGAAGAACAATACCGTTTATAGTCATTGAATTCTGAATTACTTCAGTTTGCTCCGCCTGTATGCGTACAAAATTGGTTGAATGCATAAACGGAACCCATGTTTTACAATCGCCGGACTCGGTTGCACCTGCTGACATCAGGTATCCGAATTTTGTAGCTGAGTCGGTTATGCGGCAATCGAATTGAAGTGAGTCCTTGGTATGAATCAGCGTTACCTGGTTGAATGCATAATCAAGATCGTCGTGGTTGGTGGTGAAAATATCAATATAAGCCCCACCTTGGCCCGAAAGAATTGATATTCCGGATAAACCGGGCTCCGGTTGGCGGTTCTGGCTGTTTATTTTTGCAACTGTCCAGCTCTCATTCGTTGATGAGCGGTAGTCGTTAGGTTCGTTGGTTCCGGCCACCCTGAGCGGGAAAACCAGGCCACGACCCGAATTGCCAAACCGAAGCTGCATGTTTTTGCGTACTTCACGCGTGAGGAAATCAGCCTGTATATGCGAATCACCGATATGAAGAATGCTGACCTGACTGGAATCGCCGTTTTCAAGTTTCAGCAGTTTATTAAAAAAAGGAACCAGGTAACTGGCATTGATCAGGGTATCGGCTTCGTAATTGATAAAAGGATATTCAGCAGAACTAAGAGAATCGAAATCACTCACCTGCCCTTTTAATCCAAGGGAGGTGAAC
>JBBSDG010000620.1:0-2062 GCA_038249635.1 Bacteroidales bacterium
TCTTGAACACTCAGGTGAGTTGGTCAGGATAAAGGAATTTGTGTCGCCACGTCTCCAGATCACCGAAATTGCCGATCGTATGAGTAAGCATAACGGCAAAGCGATGCTTTTTGAAAATAACGGAACTAAGTTTCCGTTGCTGATCAATTCCATGGGAAGCGAAAAGCGAATGTGCATGGCTCTTGGTGTAAAAACACTGGATGATACTGCAAAACAAATTGAGGAATTGATGGTTGGCCTGATGACGCCACGCGAATCTTTTTTCAGCAAACTTGCCCTGTTGCCAACCCTGGCCGAGGTGGCAAAATTTATGCCCGGCCACAAAAAAGGGAAAGGTGCCTGTCAGGAAGTGGTAATGGAAAATCCTGATCTCACCAAATTGCCTGTTCTTACTTGCTGGCCATACGATGGCGGACCATTTATAACTTTGCCGGTTGTTCATACCCGCCATCCAGAAACCGGTGTTCGCAACGTCGGAATGTATCGGATGCAGGTGTTTGGCCCCGATACAACAGGAATGCACTGGCATCTGCACAAAAATTCGGCTGCCCATTACCGGGAATATAAAAGGCTTGGGCAAAAAATGCCTGTTGCTGTTGCCCTTGGAGGCGATCCGGTTTATACTTATTGCGCCACTGCGCCACTACCCGAGAATATTGATGAATACCTGTTGGCCGGTTTTCTGCGTAAGAAGAAAGTTGAACTTGTAAAATGCCTTACTTCGGATATTGAAGTGCCTGCTGACGCAGATTTTATCATCGAAGGATATGTTGATCCTGCTGAAGACCTGATCCTTGAAGGCCCTTTCGGCGATCATACAGGATTTTATTCGCTGGCCGATATGTATCCTGTTTTTCATGTTACCTGCATTACGCACCGCAAAAATGCCGTTTACCCGACTACCATCGTCGGAATTCCACCACAGGAAGATAAATGGCTGGGCAAAGCAACCGAGCGTATTTTTCTGCCTCTTATAAAGTTGAGCATGTTGCCTGAAATCGTGGATATGGTTATGCCGGATGAAGGTGTATTTCACAATATTGTGCTGGTAAAAATACGGAAAACCTATCCCGGCCAGGCTCAAAAGGTGATGAACTCGCTATGGGGAGCCGGACAGATGATGTTTAATAAAATTCTGGTAGTTACCGATGCTGATATTGATCTGAAGGATAGTTCGGCAGTTGCCCGGCTTATCTGCGATAATGTTCACCCGGTTGAAGATATTATCTTTAACCGTGGACCGGTGGATGTGCTCGATCATTCCAGCAGCCGGTTCGCTTTAGGAAGTAAACTGGGCATTGATGCAACTATGAAATTGCAGGGAGAAACGGAATTCACAGGTTCCGGGGAATTTTCTTTCGATGAAAATCATACAGAGTTGAAAAGTTCGTCATGTAATTTTACACTTACTCACGAAAAGTTTCCTGTTCTTATAATTGGGATCGATAAATCTAAAACCAATCCTCGTGATTTGCATCAACATCTCTTTGATAAGGGTGCTTTGCAGGGAATCAACTGGGTTGTTTATGCAGATCCGGAAGTTGTTGATATCCGGGTTTCTGACATTACCTGGCTGGTTGCCAACAATATAGATCCTTTGCGTGATTGCTTTTATGCCAAAAATGCTAAAAGCATTCAGGTTTTACCAATGGCTATCGACGGAACCGGAAAATCGCTTGCCGCCGATGACTTTAAGCGCCAGTGGCCAAATGTTCTGGTTATGGATGATAAAACGATCTCACAGGTAGATGTTTTGTGGGATAAGTTAGGATTGGGAAACTTAATTTCTTCTCCATCCTTAAATTATAAGGTTTTGATTAAAAATGAAGGTGCGGTTGCGAAAGGGCAGGTTTGAAGGGTTTGAAGATTTTGAAGAGTTTGAGGGGTTTCTGGCTTCATGTTTCATGTTTCAGAATCTAACCCATTTGTACTTTTGAAGGCTGATGGCAATTGAAAACTTGAACTCCAAGCTCTGAACTTGCGAAGTATATTGAATAGTGTAAACCACCTAAACAATTTGAACTATTTTCTATTTTCCCTTTACTATTAACTTCTTCCAAAA
>JBBSDG010000621.1:0-2061 GCA_038249635.1 Bacteroidales bacterium
CGATTTTGAAGAGTATCAAAAAACGCGTCACTGGATTCAACGGTTATATAAACTACCTGGAAAC
This sequence comes from Bacteroidales bacterium, assembly GCA_038249635.1. Classification (GTDB taxonomy): domain Bacteria; phylum Bacteroidota; class Bacteroidia; order Bacteroidales; family UBA4417; genus UBA4417. The sequence continues at coordinate 65 of JBBSDG010000621.1, forward strand.
CGGCTGGATATTTATGAACCGGAAGACAAAAACGGAGTTCTAAACCTTGATGACGGGAAAGGGCACGAATTCGAGATTGTTGTTTCGGATGCCTTCAAAAATAAAACCAGCCTAAAGTTTCATACGGCGAATAAGAAATCATCATTACCGGCGAAGAATCAATCTTCAGGTAAACTTTTTCAATATGATCAATCAAATGAATTCGAAAACGATAAAATCAAGATTGATATGCCTGCAGGCGCCTTATATGATGACCTGGACTTCACCTGGAAATCGTCGCCCAGGCCTTCGGGTTGTTACTCAGAGCTTCAACAGGTAAGTTCAAAGCTGATCCCGTTACAGAAACCCTATACACTTTCTCTAAAATCTGATTGGATTCCAGAGGATTTGAGAGACAAGGCTTTAATTGTATCGGTCGATGCGGCTACGGGACGAAAATCGGCTGTTGGCGGCGAGTATTCTGGTGGATGGGTTACTGTAAAAACAAATCTTTTGGGAAGTTTTGCTGTTGCTGTTGATAAAATGCCTCCATCGATTACGCCACTTAGTATTAAGGATAAAAAGACACTTACGAATGCGGCAAAATTGCAGTTTAAAATTACAGACAACCTTTCGGGAATAAAATCGTACCGGGGTGAAATTGACGGTAATTGGGTACTTTTCGAATTCGATCCAAAAACACAAGTCCTCTCCTATTCGTTTGATAAAAGCAGAATGGTTTTCGGGAAGTCGCACCTGCTCCGATTGGCAGTGACCGACTATCAGGGAAATAGTAATGAATATAAAGCAGTTATATACAAATGAAAATTTTAGCGCTTGGCATTATGTCGGGGACGTCGCTCGATGGAATCGACATCGCCCTATGCCGTTTTACGCAGTCGGGCAACAAATGGAACTACGAAATTGTCGAAGCAGAAACAATTCCATATCCCTCTGTTTGGCTTGAAAAGCTGAAAAACACCCCCAATATGAGAGCGGAGGAGTTTTTGATGCTGCACGATGAATATGGGCGCTACACAGGTAAATTGATTCCTGAATTTCTAAAAGGGAAAGCGCTACCGCAATTAATTGCTTCTCACGGCCACACGATTTTCCATCAACCCGATCAGAAATTCACCTTCCAGCTTGGGAACGGAGCCTCGATTGCTGCAACTACTCAGATAACAACGGTCAGTGATTTCAGAAGCTTCGATGTTGCGCTCGGCGGACAAGGGGCACCCCTTGTCCCGATAGGTGATCAACTGCTCTTCTCTGAATTTAAATATTGCCTGAATATTGGCGGTTTTGCCAATATCTCGTTTGACCAGGATGGTACCCGAATTGCCTTTGATGTATGTCCTGCCAACATTGTTTTAAACGAACTAGCACAACAGAAAGGGTTTGCCTACGATAAAGATGGACAAATGGGCGCTTCAGGAACAATCGACATTTCCTTACTTCAGAAACTAAACAATCTTGATTTCTATCATCAGAAATGGCCTAAATCATTAGGCCGGGAATGGGCAGAGAATCAAATAATGCCTTTATTATCAGCTTCGGGACACTCCATCGAAGATCAGGCAGCTACCATGTATGAACACATTGCATTCCAAATTGCAAACGTGGTCGAGAATAACGGCAGGCTGCTTGCCACCGGTGGCGGATCAAAGAATAAATTTCTCATCGATCAGTTAAAACTTAAAACTACGTGTGAGGTGGTTCTCCCCGACGAAAAATTAATCGACTTCAAAGAGGCGCTTATATTCGCTTTTCTGGGAGTTCTTGCTTTCGATGGACAAATAAACGTACTTTCGTCGGTTACGGGGTCAACGCATGACCACATCGGCGGAGTCATTTATAAGATTTAAAATAAATGAAAAAACTCATTAAAAAAAGAGGCTTATCCTTATGATTAAAATGCTTTAGATACAAGTAATTTCATATTTTTGTCAAAACTGTATTAATAAATTTACAATGTTAAAAAATAGACTGTTATTAATCCTTCCGATATTAGTTGC
>JBBSDG010000622.1:0-2040 GCA_038249635.1 Bacteroidales bacterium
AGTATTTACTTTACCCGCTCATTCTTTGGCTCGGCCAAACGTGAAGGAGTGTATAAAACCAACCTTCTGAAAATTTATTACGCCACAAAAACCGATGGCAAATGGGGTGAAGTAAAACCCTTCTTCCTGAACAACAAAGATTACTCGGTGGGTCATCCAAGTCTTTCGGCTGATGGACAGACCCTCTATTTTGTAAGCGATATGCCCGGTGGCCAAGGCGGAACCGATATATGGATGTGCAAACGCAACGGCGAAGAATGGGAATCTGCTACAAACCTGGGTAAAACTGTAAATACCTCCGAAAGCGAAATGTTCCCGACTATGAATACCAATGGAATATTGTATTTTTCTAGCGACGGTAACCCAGGTTATGGAGCTCTTGATATTTTTAAAACCAAAAATGTAAACGGAAGCTGGACAACGCCCGAAAACATGAAAGCGCCGATCAACGGATCTTTCGATGATTTTGCTATTGCATTTGCATCCGGTGACAAAAGCGGATTTTTCTCATCCAACCGCCCCGGTGGAGCTGGCAGCGATGACATTTATGCTTTTCGCACTTCAGCTTCGGTGCCGGTATTGCCTGCATTTATCACAGGGTTAGTGAAAGACAAATCAACTATGGAGCCTTTGGTCGGCGCAACGGTATTCCTCTACGATCCGGCATCAGGAAATGTAAAAATTCTGAAAACCGACGCTACCGGAATGTATAAAACAACGATCAGTAAACCCGGAGAGTATTCAGTAAAAGCTATGATGCCGGAATACATTGCCGACTGTGTCCCATTTCCAATGGCTACTATAAAACCAGGAACTACCAGCGATTCATCACGCGACTTACTGCTGGACAAGCTGGCTATCAATAAAACCTTCCACATCGATGATATTTACTACGATTTCGACAAATATGCCATCCGCCCCGACGCCAAACCTGATCTGGATAAGTTGGTACAGATTATGAACGAAAACGGAGTGAATGTCGAAGTAGGATCACATACTGACAGCCGCGGATCGTTTGCCTATAACGATAAGCTTTCGCAGAAACGTGCCGAATCAGCTGTTAAATATATTGTAACTGCCGGAATTGACAAGAGCAGGATAGCAGCCAAAGGCTATGGCGAGCATCAGCTTACCAACAAATGTGCAGATGGTATTGATTGTACAGACGCCGAACAACAGGCCAACCGTCGCACCGAATTCAAAATTACCGGTTTAACCGCTGCTGCAGTAAATCCTGATCAGTTCGATCCGTCAATATATATCGATGGACAAGAAGTAAATGCAAAAATGCTCCCTGCGGATTTTTTCAGCAAGTGTAAGTAACTAATGAACTGAATGAACTAAAAAACCTCCTGGCAATCCGGGAGGTTTTTCGTTTGTTTTCAATTCAGGAACGGATTATTCAGTTTTTCATACCCGATACTGGTTTCCGGGCCATGACCCGGATAAACAATATAATCATCGGGCAGTGAGAATAATTTGGTTGTGATGCTCATATAAAGAGTATCGAAATTACCGGTTGGCAAATCTGTGCGTCCTATGCTGTCGCGAAAAAGTACATCCCCCGAAACTACATATCGTTCAGCATGGTTTACCAGGCAAATACTGCCATCGGCATGACCGGGTGTGTATAAAACCTCAACGGATGAATTACCAAAAGTAATGATATCTCCTTCCTCAATGAAATCAACAGGAATAATAAGATTATCGACCTTTATACCAAATACCGCCCCGAATTCTGCGGCAGTTTCCCAAAACATTTTGCAGTTTTTATGGCACTGTGGCTTAAGGTTAAAAGCATTGCAGGTAAATGTATTCCCAACAATATGATCCACATGGAAATGAGTATTTACCATACTTACAGGGCTTAAATGATTCGCTTTAATAAAATCCAGGAGTTCGGTTTCTTCGCTCTTATACTGGCAGGCAGGATCAATTATCAGACATTTGCCGGTGGCATCTTTAAGTATATAGGTGTTCACTCCGAATGAGTTAAACACAAAGCGGCTGATATTTTTATTTGTCATAACTTCTGCTTTA
>JBBSDG010000623.1:0-2021 GCA_038249635.1 Bacteroidales bacterium
AGCTGGGCAAAAAACCGTTCCGAGCGTGAGCGCATGACGGAAGTGAAAAAAGTAAGCGGCGAATTTACAGGTGCTTATGCCGAAAATCCTTTTACAGGTCAGCCGATACCAATCTGGATTGCCGACTATGTGCTGATGGGCTACGGAACCGGAGCTATAATGGCTGTTCCGGCACACGACAGCCGCGACTTTGCTTTTGCCCGTTTTTACAATCTTCCAATCGTTCAGGTGGTAAACAAACCTGGTCATGAGGCAACCGATCCTTCAACCTGGGAGGAGTCCTTCGATTCAAAGGAAGGCATTATAATCAATTCAGGATTTATAAATGGAATGCATGTGAAGGAAGCCATCAGCACCATAATTCGTGAAACTGAAAAACGTGGAATCGGTACCGGGAAAATAAATTTCCGCCTGCGCGATGCCATTTTCAGCCGTCAACGCTACTGGGGTGAGCCATTTCCGGTTTATTACAAAAACGGAATGCCATATACGCTTCCTGAAGATCAGCTTCCACTTCGTTTGCCCGATGTGGATGCCTATCTGCCAACCGAAAATGGAGAACCTCCATTAGCTCGTGCCAAAAACTGGGTTACAGCCGAAGGATATCCTCTGGAAACCAATACCATGCCTGGTTTTGCCGGATCGAGCGGATATTACCTGCGTTATATGGATCCGCGTAATGATAAAGAATATTTCTCGAAAGAAGCAGTAAACTATTGGCAGAATGTTGACTTATATATAGGTGGTGCCGAGCATGCAACAGGGCATTTACTGTACTCGCGTTTCTGGAATAAATTCCTTTTCGACCTGGGCTATTCCGTGGTGGAAGAACCATTCAAAAAACTGATCAACCAGGGAATGATACAGGGACGGTCGAGTTTTGTGTACAGAATAAAGGGAACCAATACGTTCGTATCCTATAACCTTCGGCAACAATACGATGTACAACAATTGCATGTGGATGTGAATATTGTTGAGAATGATATACTTGATACCGAAAAGTTCCGCGAATGGCGTCCTGATTTCGCCGAAGCCGAATTTATTCTCGAAGATGGCAAATACCATTGTGGATGGGAAGTGGAGAAAATGTCGAAATCCATGCATAACGTGGTGAATCCTGATATTCTTATCGAAAAGTATGGCGCTGATACATTGCGTTTATACGAAATGTTCCTCGGCCCGTTGGAGCAAGCTAAACCCTGGGACACCAGCGGAATTGAAGGCGTGTTCCGGTTTATCCGTAAATTCTGGCGCTTATTCCACGATTCAGATATCAATTTTATTGTTACCAATGATGCTCCCACGGCTGCCGAATTAAAGATCCTGCATAAAACGATTAAGAAAATACAGGACGATACCGAACGGATTTCGTTTAATACCGCGGTAAGTAGTTTTATGATTTGTGTAAACGAACTTATTGAACTAAAATGCAACAAGCGGGCAATCCTGAATGACCTGGTGATCCTGGTATCGCCTTATGCGCCTCATTTGGCCGAAGAACTCTGGCAATTGCTTGGAAATAATGGAAATGTTTGCAACGCATCTTTCCCTGAATATAATGCCGCATATACCATTGACAATACGTTTTCGTATCCGGTTTCATTTAACGGAAAAACCCGCTTTATGCTTGCGCTGCCAGTCGATATGCCGGTTCCGGAAATTGAAAAGGTTGTACTAGCTTCGCCTGAAGCACAGAAATGGCTTGGCGGAAATCCTCCGAAAAAAGTGATTATTGTTCCCAGAAAGATTGTAAACGTGGTGATTTAAGGACGACTTGCAATTTCAGATTTACGATTTCGGAATGCGGATCTTAAACTTATCCACAAATTTCACAAATCAGGCACAAATTATCGCAAATAATATTGGTAGAAAAGCACGAGGATTTGGAATTAGTATCCTTTGAAACACTGAAACATTAAATTTCACAAATCAAGCACAAATTGTCTCAAATAGTATCAGTAGAAAAGAGCGAGGATTTTGAATAATATCCTTTCACTGAAACATTAAAGTTCATAAATCAG
>JBBSDG010000624.1:0-2019 GCA_038249635.1 Bacteroidales bacterium
ATTTACAACAACACAGCAAAAGAAATGGAGGAAGAGTTTGAGGCGAAAGATCCTTTGCTTTCCGAAATGCTGAAAAATCTCCTGAAAAACCTGCTAATCCGCTCCAACAGGCTATTTCGTTTGCAAAATAGCGTTGGCGATACCGACAATGCAAATATCGATTTTGCCCGTAAATTCAGCGAGCTGGTCGAAAAACACTTTAAAGAAACCAAACAGGTGGATGCCTATGCCGATATGATGGGTATTGCCCCGGCTTCGCTTACTAAAAAGTTGCAGAAATATGGTATCGATTCTCCATCGCGGATCATAAAAAACAGGATTGTTACCGAGGCAAAGCGACTGTTGATATATACCGATAAATCTGTGAAAGAAATAGCCTTCATAATCGGGTACGAAGATCAGCATTATTTCAGCCGGCTCTTTAGCAAGGAGGCAGGCATTTCGCCCACTGATTATAAGAAACAGCATAAAAAAGTATAACTATTCACTATATGTCCATCTCATAGGAAAGCCTGTCCATTTTTAACACGCTTACCCCGCTGTACCTTTGTTTCATACAATTTAAAAACCCTAAACTATGAAACTGTACAGCAAATATTCTTCTGAAAAGCTTTTTCCTGCTATGAAAAAGGCTGCATTTCTTCTTTCTCTACTGGTGATTTTTAGCTCCTGTTCCAAGGATGAAGCAACCACCGAACCACCCTTAACAGACGCATCCGCACCCGCTTTTACGCTTTCCGCTTTATCCGGAAGCCAGGTTAAACTTTCCGATTATACCAATAAGGTAGTTGTGCTTTTCTTCTTTGGAAATACCTGCCCGTCCTGCACAGCAGCAGGACCAAGTGTTCAAAGCATGCTTGCAGCTCCTTTTTCCTCGCGCACCGATTACCAGATTCTGGGACTCGATCAATGGAACGGTAATTCGGCCTCAGTTCAGGCATTTAAAACTGCTACAGGGGTATCTTTCCCATTATTATTGGCTGCTTCGGGCGTTGCCGCCAGTTATAAAACTACCTACGACCGGATTGTGGTTATTGATAAAACAGGTAAGATTGTATTTTCAGGAACCCAGGGAGTTGCCGGGGATATAGCGACTGTGAAAGCACTTGTGGAAACGCTGCTTGGGCCGCCTCCGGTAATCAGTGGCAATGCACCTGAATTTGCTTTGAAAAATCTTTCGGGCAGTACCATCAAACTCTCCGATTACAGCAACAAGGTGGTAGTTCTGTTCTTCTTTGGAAATACTTGTCCATCCTGCATTGCCGCTGCACCATCTGTTACCAGTATGCTTCATGCACCTTTTGCTTCACGCAACGATTACCAGATACTTGGCCTCGATCAATGGAACGGAAATATGGCTTCGGTTGAATCGTTTATGACAAAAACCGGTGCGACATTTCCATTGTTACTTAACGCATCTGCAGTAGCATCAAGCTATAAAACCACGTACGACAGACTTGTGGTGATTGATAAAAGCGGGAATATTGTTTTCACCGGAAGTCAGGGAGCTGCCAGCGATATTGCGACTGTAAAAGAAAAAGTAAAAATGCTTTTAGGGATCTGAAAACCAGGTTCCGACCCGGCTAAAACTATACTTAAAATTCTCAACTAAAATTTCAAAATTCATGAAGGCATTAATCATGATCTGTTCTATAATGGCATGCACCCTTGTAAGGGCACAGACAGTAAACAATTTTCAACTGAAAACCCTTGATAACGAAACACGTTCGTTCACCGACCTGAAAGGAGAAAAGCTTACCCTGATTGATTTCTGGGCGTCGTGGTGTAAGCCTTGCCTCAAGGCCATTCCTGAGTTGAATAAAATTTATGATGTTTACAAAAGTAAAGGTGTGGAAATAATCGGTATTAACTGCGACGGTCCGAGGAGTGTAGCAAAAGTTGCCCCGCTCAGCAAATCCCTGCAGATTAAATATCCTGTATTGCTCGATATCAATACGGAGGTAATGAATGATCTGGGTTTGCAGGCATACCCAACCCTTTTGCTGGTGAATTCGGATG
>JBBSDG010000625.1:0-2011 GCA_038249635.1 Bacteroidales bacterium
ACCAAAGCCTGTATGGCTGCATGGGCATTCAAATATAATTGCGGGATGAAATTGTCATTAGGTTCCTGGCCATTTTCGCCAACTATGGGCATTTCGGCATTATCCAGAACTGCGTAACCTCGTGTAACCCACAAGGATGGCGATCCGTAAAACGGGCGCGTAAAGGTGTTTTTCGAACCGCGAACCTGCGAAGCATCTGCTGCCGATTTATATTCGATAGGGTAGGCCCACATTAGTATTGGCAAGGCTCCGTCGCGGGAAGCATCATACCCTTTCGGCAGATACAGATTACCTGCCAGGTTGATTCCGTCATCACGTTTATAGGTGATTTTCTGACGGGTTACTCCTTCGAGTCCGGTATATGGATTTGTAAAAGTGGTTAAAACTTTCGCAACCTGTTTTTTCTTCACGGTAGTGTGAAGGTAATAATTGGTAATTTCCTTCTGGCTTTCGCGGGCGGTAACAAACGTAAACTTCACCGGATCAATCATTTTAACCAGATATTCGTAGTAGGGTGCTTTGCATCTCCATAACAGGCGGGTTTTAGTTGTAGTGAAATCAAATGCCTGTATAAGAGGCATATCGCCTTCGTCCGAAGCTCCATCGGCACTGAGTAAAAGTTCTTTTTCGTTCAGCACAATCAAGGCCTGCCTGCCAAACTCATTCTTTTGCGTTAATGGATCTCCGATATCAGAATACGAATCATTGGAACTGCGGGCAAAAAGTAAATCAGACTTTCCTGTGGTGGGATTGTACCGATTCATCTGAAATTTTCGGTTGGCATAGGATTCCTCAAAAAATAGTGCCGTAGTTTTGTTTCCCCACATCACATTCTGAAAGCGCATCTTTGTTTTAAATAACTCTTCAGCCAATGATTCTTTTCCGGCAGGACTTATTTTAATTGCCATCAGCGCATCGCGCCATTCCGATTTTGATTTCCCCAACCCGCCATCCAGTGCTTTTATATACGTTACGGTAGCAGGTTCGTCGCTGCGCCACGAAAAGTAACGCGGGAAATCAGGTGCATCGTCAAAACCGATGGGCACGCCTTCGGACGAAGGATTCACGGCAATTTCCCTCACCAGGTTCCCTTTTAAATCATTAACGGTAACGGAATGTGGGAATTCGTAAGCCGGAACCGTATATGAAAAGGGTCTTAAAATGGTTTGAAGCAGCAGGTATTTATTGTCAGGTGAAACGGAAAAGCCTCTGTATATTGCCGGTTCGCCGATTTTGAACTCTTTCGTGAAGTCGGTATAAATCAATTGTGATTTGGCATAATACTCAAAAAGTGCTTCGTCATAGCCTGATTTAATCAGATCCTGGTAAGTTCTGGCGGCAGCTTTTTTACCAAGACTTTCCTGTATTACCGGACCGGTTGGAGCAAGCGGCTTTTCAGGTTTTATAGCGTTGGATACAGTTGCTTTATAAATCAGACTGTTATTGTTAATCCAGGAAAATGAGCCTCCGGTTACAATATTCAGCGGCAATTGATTTATTTTCGTTGCGGTAAAGGAAGCAATGTCGATAACATACAAATCAACTTTGTCGTAAGTTAGATTTGCAAATGCTATCTTGTTTTGCGTTGGACTCCATTGTATGCTGGTTGCCCGCATATTCGATGGTAGTCCCTTTATAGCGTATTCCTGAAGAGTGGTCAAATCTTTCAGACTCATTCCTGCCAGAGTTGTTATACGGCTTTGGGCAAAGTTATTCGGATTTATCCTCAGGCCGGCTATACGCAACTCAGGTTCAGCAAGTTCGGCAACCGATGGAAAAGTATTCCTTTCCAATAATAACATCCATTTTCCGGCATCATCCACACTGGCTGAGGGTATTGGCTTAGCCATGATCAGGTCATAAATTTCGAGTGGTGGTTCTTTGTAGGTGAGTTGATCCTGGGCTTTCGTATGCATAATTGTAAGTAAAAAAAGGATGGTTAAAAGCGTTTTCATATCTACAGGATTAATGTTTTACATAATCTGTTTGTAAATCGCAGTAACAGCAATGC
>JBBSDG010000626.1:0-2011 GCA_038249635.1 Bacteroidales bacterium
AACCTTGTACCTCAAAGCGATATTGCCCAAAAGCTTGCTGATAATTATTCGATGAATAAGTCGTACGCATCAAAACGAATGGTGCCAACCGTAGCCTACGACCTTTTAATTATATGTACAAGCGAATTTAAAGACTCTTTCAAAACCCTACAGGCGAATTATCTGAAAGAAGGCATGTCGTCGTTGGTTGCTGCCCTCGACAGTATTACCTCCATAATGCCGGGAATGGATGTTCAGGAAAAAATCAGGAATTTCATAATTATGATGTATCAAAGTCATGCAACGCAATATGTTACGCTTGCCGGCGACGACGAGCTTATCCCACACCGGGGTTTTTATTGCCATGTTATTTCTGGATCGGGATATACCGATCAGAATATCCCTTCCGATTTATATTACTCAGCACTGGATGGCAATTGGAATACCGATGGCGATGCATTATGGGGCGAACCCGGCGAAGATGACCTGTTGCCCGACATTGCAGTTGGTCGTTTGCCTTTCAGCAATGCTGCTGAACTGGCACATTTACTCAATAAAAGTTATAAGTACCAGTTTGAACCTGTTGCAGGCGAATTCCGCAATGTGCTAATGGCGGGTGAAAACCTTTATCAAAATCCTACGAGCTTGGGAAGTGATTACCTTAACCTTCTCAAAGGTAAACATTCCGAAAACGGTTACACCACATCAGGAATTCCTGCGAATTATATTTTTGACGATTTATACGATGAAACCGCCACCTGGAGTAAACAGGATTTACTAAATCATCTCAACCAGGGGCGTCCAATGCTTAATCATGCCGGACATTCCAATCAGTTTTATACTATGAAGATAGGTAATTTAGATATTACCGATTCGAATTTCGCAGGTCTAAATGGTGTTGATCATAATTTCACAGTTGTTTATTCGCATGGATGCGACTGCGCCGCTTTTGATGCTAACGATTGCATCGCCGAAAAAATGGTGACTATCAACAATTTTGCAGCCGCTTTTATTGGTAATTCCCGCTATGGCTGGTTTAACGAAGGCCAAACAGAAGGTCCGTCGGCTCATTTGCACCGCGAGTTTATGGATGCCTTGTATAGCGACAGCCTCAACCGTATAGGTCGGGCTCACATGGAATCGAAAATTGCTTCTGCTGCATGGGTTACTGCTTCGGGGCAATGGGAACCGGGAGCCTTGCGCTGGTGCTTCTACGATTGCAACTTGCTGGGCGATCCCGCCATGGCGGTTTTTACCGATAATCCAATTGCGATAAGTGCTGTTTTGCCGGCATCATTACCTATAGAGGCATCAGCTATACAAGCGAATGTAACTTCTGAAGGTTTGCCTGCCAAAGGATTAAAATGCGTGGCAATAAAAGATGGTGTTTTAATCGGCGAAGCTGTAACAGATGCAGCAGGAAAGTCAGTTATAGTTTTTAATGCAAATATTAAAAGCCCGGGCACAGCACAACTTATTGTTTCAGGTTATAATTGTACGCCAGTAAGCTATGATTTTGCCCTTGTTGATTATACCGGCAACCACAGATTAAGCATGGAAAAGGTAAAGATGAATATTTCGCCAAACCCGGCACATGGCAGGATTACGGTTGAAGCAACAATAAATCCGGATTGTGATTTTATTTTAAAAGTGTACAATAATGAGGGTAAGGCGTTTACTATCAGTAGCAAAAATAATGCTGACAGCAATGGCCGGATTAAGAAGGATTTCGATATTTCCACTCTTAAGCCCGGGTTTTATTTATGTGAAATACAGTTGGATAACAATAGCGTTTCCAGGCCATTTATTGTATATTAAAATCCTCATACAGATTATCAATCAACTTAACAGGTTCAATCATAACAATACCCAAAATGGAAATGGCTACATTCAAATACAAATATCTTCAATTGAATACAAAAACGGCAATTGTATTTTCGTTGGTTCTTTGGATATATCTTATTCTCAGAGCCTTAAGGGTGCCTTTTTTACATGATGAAATATCCACTTTCTGGTTTTATATCAATAACGG
>JBBSDG010000627.1:0-2000 GCA_038249635.1 Bacteroidales bacterium
AATAAGCATAAGGAATGGGTTAAAGAGTTCAAAAAGGCCGATGCCATTGAAGACAAGAAAGTTATTCATTCGGACCTTTATCCGGAAAAGCCTGGTTTAACGATGGGTGAAGTTGTGCGTAGAGTTTCGGAATACACTAAAAATGATGCTGTAATTGTTTCGGATGTAGGCCAGCACCAGATGTCGGCGGCACGTTATTCCAAATTCAAACATTCGCGAAGTCATATCACTTCCGGCGGATTGGGAACTATGGGTTACGGATTACCTGCAGCCTTAGGTGCTAAATTAGGTGAGCCTAACCGCGAGGTGGTCGTGTTTGCCGGTGACGGAGGTTTCCAGATGACGATCCAGGAACTGGGTACAATTGCGCAGGAAAAACTGGGGGTAAAAATGGTAATCCTAAATAACCATTTCCTCGGAATGGTACGTCAATGGCAGGAGCTTTTCTTTGAAAAAAGATATTCGTTTACCGAAATATTAAGCCCCGATTTTGTGAAGGTCGCCGATGCGTATGGTATTCCGGGAAAACTAGTATCTGACAGGGATAAACTCGATGATGCAATTAAAACTATGTTCGATACCAAAGGACCTTATTTGCTTGAGGTAAACATCGAAAAGGAAGATAATGTCTTCCCGATGGTGCCGCAGGGCGCTTCAGTTTCTGAGATCCTTCTGAGTCCGCCGGATACTGCAAAATAGATGTTTAACAGTTTAACTTCCGAAAAAATGAAGCAGGAATATATCATATCGGCATACAGCGAAAACCATATAGGTTTGCTGAACCGCATTACCATCATATTTACCCGTCGTAAAGTCAATATCGAGAGCCTTACGGTTTCGGAATCAGCTCTTAAAGGGATTTCAAAATTTACCATTGTTGTAAATGAAACAAAAGATAAGGTAAGCAATATTGTTAAACAGATCGACAAACAGGTTGAAGTACTCAAAGCCTTTTATCATACCAACGAGGAAATGATTTTCCAGGAAATTGCTTTATATAAAGTACCAACCGCGCCGATTATGGAAAGCGACCAAATTGAAAAAATGATTCGCAAACACAATGCCCGGATACTGGAAATCACACCTGAATATACTGTAATCGAAAAAACAGGACATAAGGAAGAAACTCAGGAATTATTCAACGGTTTGAACCAGTTTGGCGTTCTACAGTTTATCCGCTCAGGAAGGATAGCCATAACGCGCTCACCTATTGAAAAACTCTCGGAATTTCTGAAAGAACGGGATGCTCTGCTGGCAAAAATCGAATCCAAAGGCAAAATCACCAAAGTTTAAGATCTGAACAATTCAGAAGCTAATTGAGATGAAAAAGGAATTCATAATCACAACGTATAGCGAAAACCATATCGGTTTAACCAACCGCATCACTATTATCTTCACCCGTCGGCAGGTGAATATCGAAAGCCTGACTGGATCCGAATCAGCCTTGCCCGGAATCCATAAAATTACGATTGTAGTAAACGAAGAAGAGGAGAAAATTATAAATATTGTAAAGCAGATTGACAAACTGGTTGATGTTCTCAAAGCTTTTTATCATACCAACGAAGAAATGATTTACCAGGAAATTGCTCTGTATAAAGTGCCTACAAAGTCACTGATGGAAAGCGATGAGATTGAAAAATTGATCCGGAGCCATAACGCACGGATTCTGGAGATAACCCCGGAATATACCGTTATTGAAAAAACCGGACACAAAGAAGAAACACAGGAATTGTTCACTGAGCTTAATAAATATGGAGTGCTACAGTTTATCCGCTCCGGAAGAATAGCTATAACCCGCTCACGTATCGAAAAGCTTTCGGAATTCCTGAAAGAAAGAGACGAAATCCTTCTTAAAGTTGAGTCGCGAGGAAAATTAAGACCAACTATTTGAAAATCATTGAAAAGTATAAAAATTAAGCAATTTAAATTATAACAAACAAATCAAAAACAATGGCAAAAATCAAATTTGGATCAACTGAAGAAAATGTAGTAACCCGCGA
>JBBSDG010000628.1:0-1987 GCA_038249635.1 Bacteroidales bacterium
ACAATTTATCAATACTTTTTCTTTCACTTTTTACACTGATTAACTATTCAACTGCCTTCAGTCAGCAGCTTTCGCTGAAAATTGCCGGCGATGATAAATCGGGTTATCGTGTTGATATTTACGATGGAAACCGTTTGCTGATTACCAATTCCGAAGAATTTTCCCTACATTTATCAAACCTCGATCTGAGTACAGTGGCCAACCTGCCGCAATGGACAGGCAAGGAATGGACAGGCAACGAAACCGCAATTACCTTAAAAAGAGATTCCTATATTCCCGAATTTGATGCCAATCTATCTGTATCTGTAACTTATCAGTTGATAAATGCAAATATTGTTAAAAAAACGGTTGAGCTTTTTCAGCCATCGATGCCGGGTATGTATTTTATTATTCAGGAAACATCCCTACCGGCTGAAAAACCTCAGCGTTACGTAACTTTTGAATATGACAATTTTCCCGGAGGTTTTGTTCATGAAATGTTTCCTTCTGTTGGTTTTGTGACTCAGGATAAAATTGTTGTCGGATTTTTGACCGATGCCGGTTATAAAAACCAGTTTACACGGAATACCAGGCGAAGGTTTAGCGGTCGTGGCGGCGGATTTGTTGGTATGCGCCGTTTGCCCGACCCGTATTTATTTACCGTTGCTACAGCTTCGGAACAGAAAGAAAATACTCACTACATCAGGCAAACCTTTGGAGAAATGTATAATCTTGATGCCGGGATCGAAACCGTGGTAAAAGCAACAGATTCATTTCAAAAAGAAGGCAACGCAGAAATTACAAATTCAAATGATCTTATTACAATAACCGCACATCCGGGCGGACGGGCCGGCATCAACCTGATTACTCCGTTCAAAGATCAGAAGATTTATACCATTTCGTTTTTATGCAAAGGCAATACCGGTGTGGCATTGAAGCTTTTCAGAATTAAAAACGGTCAAAGAACCATTGAACTCGAAAATGGAGTAAAGTATATTGATAACTTCCCGGCAACGGAAACCGAATGGACACTTTTTAAAGGCAGCATTCTGGTTCCCTATATCGAAAATGATTCCGTAACCATGTTTATCGGCACACAATCGGGGAAAGAATGCAAGCTGCAAATAAAAGATCTCCAATTTGCTGAACATCAGCCTCAGCAAGAACCTTACAATCTGATTCCAATGGGCGAAAAAACAGTAAAAACCACCTATATTTTTGCTGAACCCTGGAAATCGCACCAGCAGTTTATGATTTCTTCGCAGACCCGATTGGCTGAAGCAAAGGGCTTCAAAGGATCGCAGATCGAAAAAATGCTGTATGCCAATTTCAATATGCTTACCTGGATTACAGATACAAAGGATTTTACACCTTTCAACGTGCCGAATATGAATTACGCGCCTGATATGTACAACCGCGATTCATTTTTTGCATCCGTTTCAACCTACAACAAAGAGCTGAACCTTTCCATCTGGAACCAATGGGGCAAAACACAAACGCCAAAAGGTGGTATCGGTACCATAATCACACCGTTTATGGGATCAGTTGAGGCCAAGGACAATGAAGCCACCATCGAATGGCTGATCTGGGCCATGCTGAATAAACGCCGTTTCGGGGTTGAACTTCCCCATGATAAAATCAAAAAAGCGGTGGATTATGTGTTGAACGAATTTGATGCCGACCGGGATGGCATGTGCAAATCGCATTTCTCGCTGAGCCAGATTGATATTATTGATTTTGAGCCTAAAACAGACCGGCTTTGTGTAAACCAGGGAATGCTGGCAATTGCGTTGCGGACCATTAAAGAACTTGGGTTTGATATTTCCGAATCCTATATTCAAAAGGCAGAGGATGGATATCGGGCATTTTATGACCCTCAAAGAAAGCATATGATTTTCGACAGGAATTTCCCTGATATTCTTAACCTGAACGATCTGGAACCGGAATTCTTTTCCCTCTGGCTTTTCAATAGGCAAATTCTTACAGATGAAATGGTGAAAAACCACCT
>JBBSDG010000629.1:0-1983 GCA_038249635.1 Bacteroidales bacterium
GCAACTTGTTTATCAGGGAGTTGCAAAAGATTCTGCTGAAGCTGGTTTGAAAGCTTTTATGGCGGGAGTGGAAATGGATATGAGAGATAATATCTATCTGGAATATTTTCAAAAATTGGTTGCCGAAAAGAAAATTCCAATGGCAAAGATTGACGATGCTGTTGCCCGTGTGTTGCGTGTAAAGTTCCGTTTGGGCTTGTTTGATGAACCTTACACCAAAGTGTTGGATGAAAATGAACGTTATTTAAAGCCACAAGATGTGGCTTTGGCTGAGAAATTGGCTGAGGAGTCGATGGTGTTACTTAAAAATACAAAAAAAGCCTTACCATTTTCAGGGAATATTAAAAAATTGGCGGTCATCGGACCAATGGCAAAGGACAAAGAGAATATGTTGGGTTCGTGGTCGTTTAACGGAAAAGCAAATGATGTGGAATCAATTTTCGAAGGCTTGGAGAAAGAATTCAGCGGAAAAATTCAGTTGAATTATGCATACGGTTGCGGATTTGAAGGAACTGACGAAAAAGGTTTTGAGGAAGCCATTGCTGCGGCGAATGGTTCGGATGCTATTTTGGTTTGTTTGGGCGAATTAAAAACCTGGAGTGGCGAAAATGCTTCCCGCTCAACCATTGCTTTGCCAGCTATTCAAGAAAAATTGGTTGAAAAACTGAAACAAACAGGTAAACCAATCATTTTGGTTTTGTCAAATGGTCGTCCGTTGGAGTTGGTTCGCCTCGAACCATTGGCTGATGCCATTGTGGAGATATGGCAACCGGGAATTGCCGGTGGAACACCTTTGGCTGGTATTTTATCGGGCAGGGTAAATCCTTCAGGAAAACTGGCTATCACTTTCCCGCTTACTACCGGACAAATTCCAATGTATTACAATATGCGTCAAAGTGCTCGTCCATATCAGGCTATGGGTGATTATCAGGACATTCCAGTTGAACCGATGTATTGGTTTGGTCATGGGTTAAGCTATACAACATTCCGTTATGATGAAGCTAAACTTTCTGCAAAAAAAATCACTAAAAACGAAAAACTAACCATTGAAGTTACTGTAACCAATAGCGGAGCAGTAAAAGGTAAAGAAACTGTTTTGTGGTATATTTCCGATCCGGTTTGTTCCATTTCACGTCCGATGAAGGAACTAAAATACTTCGAAAAAAAGGAAATTAATGCAGGCGATAAAACTACTTTTAAATTTGAGATTGACCCAATGCGTGATTTGAGTTATACTGATGGAACAGGCAAGCGCTTTGTGGAAGCTGGTGATTTCTATATTCATGTTGGAAATCAGAAAGTAAAGTTTGAGTTAGAATAAAAAAAACCCTAAATCCCCCAAGGGGGACTTTTAACAACATATTTTTTTAAAAATCACACAACCGATGAAACGAAATTCAAAATTCACTTTTAAGCTAACAGTATTTGTAGTTGTACTTTTAAACTTATTCACTGCCGTAAAAGCAGAGAAATATCCATTTCAGAACATTTCATTGACTTTTGAGCAACGTGTTGATAATCTGGTATCACTCCTGACGCAGGATGAAAAAATCAGTCAGATGGTGAACAACTCACCAGCAATTACGAGGTTGGGAATTCCTGCATATAATTGGTGGAATGAAACACTGCACGGCGTAGCCCGTAGCCCTTATAATGTAACTTCCTATCCACAAGCCATTGCCATGGCCGCCGGCTGGGATGCAGCTGCTATGCACACCATGGCCGATTATTGTGCTGTCGAAGGTCGTGCCATTTACAACGATTCACAGAAAAAAGGAAATACTGGCATCTATTTAGGTTTGACTTATTGGACGCCCAACATTAATATTTTTCGTGACCCACGCTGGGGACGCGGACAGGAAACTTATGGTGAAGATCCATTTTTGACCGGCTCATTGGGTAAAGCATTTGTTTCTGGTTTGGAAGGCAATGACCCTAAATACCTAAAAGCATCGGCTTGTGCCAAACATTTTGCAGTTCATA
>JBBSDG010000630.1:0-1981 GCA_038249635.1 Bacteroidales bacterium
CGGTTTGTCGAAACGTGTCCAGGGACCATTAGGATCATCGGCAATGGCAACCCCAATGCGCTGATTGTTGCGGTGGGTCCAGTTGAGTTGCGGACTGGTAATTTTTCCGTCGCCAAAATTGCCGGTATAGTACAAATAATATTTCCCGTTAAAGAAATGCACAGTCGGATTATGGGTCACCATGCCGTCCCAATATTCCTTACCTCTCACGGGCAAAGCTATATCCATGAATTTAAATGGACCGAAAGGGGAATCCGAAACCGCATGAGCCACTTCCGACTTGGTTACCCAGGCAGCCATCCCAAATTTCCGGGGCCACCTGGAATAGAAAAGATGATATTTTTGATCGATATGCGACTTAACAAGCGTGCCGCACCAAATGTAGGAAGTGTCGTTAATGAATTTTGCCGAAGTTGGGATGGGTTGAATCATCGAATGAAGATCGAGTTCTCCGGGAGCAACAACAGTCTGTTTCTGAGCGCAGGAACTGAATCCAACAATGATCGTTAAGAAGGCAAACAATACATTTTTCATAGTCATGGGATTTTGTTTTATAAGGCTTTGATTAGTATGCAGGCACCTCCACCCGGGGCAAGTTTTACATGTACCCTGTCCTTCGATTTTAAAATCTTTTTTTCAACTTTAAACACTTCCTGGTTGGTTAGGTAATGTGCATTATGCCCATCCTGAAGAATGTTAAATTCAAATTTTCCGGAATTCAGGAAGTTTAACGGAATATCAAGTTGCCGTGCCTCTTTATTTGTCGCGGCAGCTACAAACCAGGTTTTATCCGATGCCTCACGTGCCCTGTCGGGCGAACGAAGATATCTTGTTTCCTGTGCCAGGAGATTTTGAGCAGGAATCAGCAGAAAAATAAAGAGGGAAGCATAAAGTATATTTTTCATTTCCAGATAGCTCGTTTTATGCTGAATTTAATTTCCTGACACAAAATTAAAGTATGCTTAACAGATTGTTACTATTCAGCTCGTGTAAATTATTAAAAACGATGGGGATGATCCCTATTGGGTAAATTTTGCAGGTAACAAATATTTAAAAAAAAAGACAAAGGGGCTGACTATAAAAACCAGCCCCAAGGTCATCAACCAAACCAACCAACCTAACTACCAATTAGGGTTTTGTCCTAAGCCTGGGTTCAGGCTTAATTCTGTTTCAGGAATCGGCCATAAATAGTCGCGACTCTTATTGAAGTTTGTTCTTATCAATATCCTGTAATCTGTTGAAGGATGAGGAACATAGGAAGCATAATCGTAAACAGGATCACCATATTCATCAAAGGTAACTGGTTTATAACCATCGTATTCACCTAAAACGGGTCTGCCGAAAACTGGCCTTGTCAACACCACCTCTGCACGTTTCCAGCGCAGAAGGTCTTGATAACGCAGGTTTTCGTTCCACAATTCAACTTTACGCTCGCTGCGTACAATCCGCCTCATTTCGGGCTGGCCTGATGCCGTAACTGCTGGCATGTTAACATCTGCACGGGTTCTAACAGCATTGATAGCGCCTATACAATCAGCATCTATTTGATTTAATTCAATTTTTGCTTCAGCATAGGTTAGCAATACTTCGGCATATCTGCACAGCATAAATGGATTTTCGCACTGTGTAAGTTTGGTTGCGTATTTAAAATCGTAGTATTTACGAACCAAATACCCTGTAAAAGAGGTAAATTCAGTAGTAGCATAGCTATCCTTGTTTTTTACACTTACGCCCGTAGCATCCAGGGTATTGGGTTTGTCTTTACGTGTATCGTAAATATAGCCATTCCACGTATCGCCGGGAAGTACAAATGAATATTTCATACGTGGGTCGCGGTTAGCATACGGTTTTGTTTTATCATACAAAGGAGATTTGCTGATGTCCTGTCCATCGGTACACAGGTACGAGTCGAGCATGTTTTGGGTTGGCACAATAGTAGTGTAACCACCGGCAACTGAACGCGCGCTTGTATGTTGCGCAA
>JBBSDG010000631.1:0-1980 GCA_038249635.1 Bacteroidales bacterium
ATTTCTGGCAGGCGAAGCGGAACTTAACCAGGGTATTGATGCAGCAGGACAAGTTGCAGATGAAATGGCCAACATTCCTTCGTTTGCAAGGTTTTCCATACTAAAACAGATCAGTGAAGAGTTGCTGGCTCTCCGTCAGCAATTTGCCGAACTTATTACGCTCGAATCGGGCAAACCCATACGAAACTCACTGGCCGAAGTGGACCGGTCCATACAAACTTTTACCGTGGCCGCCGAAGAAAGCAAGCGCCTGCCAGCCGAATATTTCAGCATCGACTGGACTCCGGCCGGGGCAGGGAAGGAAGGACTTGTAAAATATTTCCCAATCGGAATTGTGGCCGGAATTGCTCCTTTTAATTACCCTCTTAACCTGGCAGTACATAAAATAGCTCCTGCCATAGCTGCCGGTTGTCCGATTATTTTGAAACCTTCAAGTCTAACACCCTTATCAACATTGATGCTGGCTCAGATAATCGACCGAACGGCTTTGCCCAAAGGCGCTGTTTCGATTTTACCTATGAACAGGGAAACCGGTAATAAACTGGTTACCGATGACCGTATCAGCCTTTTATCGTTTACAGGTTCTCCTACAGTAGGATGGAAAATGAAACGAGATGCAGGGAATAAAAAAGTAGTGCTCGAATTGGGTGGAAATGCCGGTGTAATTGTTTCGCATGGCGCTGACATGGAATCAACTGTTACCAAATGTGTGGCAGGAGGATTTTCTTATGCCGGTCAGGTTTGCATTCATACCCAGCGGATTTATGTTTTGCAGGACTTGTTTGATTCGTTTGCTGAAAAGTTTGTAGAAAAGGTAAAATTACTAAAGGCTGGTAATCCAATAGATCCATCAACAGATATTACAGTTATGATTGATGAAGCCAGTGCCGAAAGAGTTGAAAAATGGATAAATGAAGCTGTAAAAGATGGTGCCAAGGTACTTGCCGGTGGCAAACGTGAAAATAGTTTTGTACAGCCAACCGTTATAACAAATACTAAAGAGACTATGCTTGTTTGTTCCGCCGAAGTTTTTGGGCCGGTGGTAGTGATTGAACCTGTGAATACATTTGCCGAAGCGATTGAAAGGATAAATTCAGGACGCTTTGGTTTGCAGGCCGGAGTTTTTACGGATAGTATTTCCGAAATGAACCTTGCTTTTAGTAAGCTGAAAGTTGGTGGCGTTATTATAAATGATGTTCCCACTTTCCGTGTCGATCATATGCCATATGGTGGAATTAAAGATTCCGGACTGGGACGCGAAGGAGTGAAATATGCTATAATGGATATGATGGAACCAAGGCTGCTGGTAAAGAATTGCTGATTTTACAAATGTACCTTTTGCTTGTAAGCAGGGTAAGTAGCGGGATTTAATCCGAAATACGATTCATTTCAGAATCTATTGCCGATTTGCCCTTATTGCGTGCCTTGGCTTTCTGGTTGCCGAAATTGTAGGTTAGGTTGATCCCAAACCGTTGGTTGTCGAAGATTATTACTCCTTCTACAAACATACCACCATAATTGCTGTGGTGATAAAAATCGCTGCTGCCCCTGAATATATCATTCCCTGTTAGTTGTAACAGGAATTTGCGGTCCATAAAGTATTTTTTTACTCCAATATTAAGCCCTGTGTTTCCATCTACCTGTACGGTGCCGCCCCATATCCATGGACTGCCGATAAAATAGGTAACTTCCGCAGTGATATCGGCGGGTAATTTCAGATTATTCTGTAACCGGAAATTCACATTATTTGATTTCAGATCAATTTTTGCGCCTTCCACTTCGCCTTTGTAAGTGGAGTAACTATATATCAGGAAGGATGTGAGTTCCCACCATTTAAATACCGTTTGAGTATAGTTAGCTGACAATCCGTTGTTTGTAGCTTTCTGCATGTTACGGGGTGAGAGAATATTCCCTTTTTCGCCTGAAATAATAAAAATATTAGCAAAAAAATCTTTCGTTACGCTATACGTATTTGAAATA
>JBBSDG010000632.1:0-1921 GCA_038249635.1 Bacteroidales bacterium
AAAACCAGGTTGCTACAAAAGAGGAACCGCAGTATCTTTTCGCACTGGTTCCTGAAATTCCTGCCAATCCGCCGACCGGAAATATTTCGATGTACCTTGTTAATAATTGCAACGATACGCTTCTTTTCAGGTTTGCAACCAAAAACAAATACAATTACGAAACCGTTTCTGCCGGATCATTAAGCCCGAACTCGAAAACATACCTGGGATTGATAAAACCTGAAATGATCGCCGAATTACCCATCTATTGCTTTCAATTACTGAATTTCAGGAAGCGCACAAAAGAGCTGGAACCATTTCTGCAAAAGGAGATTGCACTTTCGGCGGTTAAATTTTTTAAACAGAATACTTTCGTAACCACAAAGCTGTTTAAAGTTCCTGTAATGCTGGTTCAAATCAATGAAAATCCACTTAAAGCAGAACTTGATAAACTCACAGAACACGATTTTCAGAAAGCTGTTGCACAAAAGGAGCCAAAAAAGAAAGAGCCGGCAATTATCCTTCCCAATGCAGAAATGGTTGAGATCGATCTCCATATTCATGAACTACTCGATAATTACAGTAACCTGACCAATACCGAGATGGTAACTGTTCAAATGAAGAAATTTCATGAAGAAATGGATAAGGCGATTAAATCGGACGTCAAAAAAATCGTTTTTATTCATGGGGTTGGCAACGGAACACTCAAAAATGAACTTCGTCGCGAGCTGCAGCGTAAATATGCAAAATATGACTTTCAGGATGCCTCTTTCCGCGAATATGGATATGGCGCAACAATGGTGATTATCAGAAGGTAAGGTAATCATACGACGTCACGACCAAACGACTGAACGATGGCACGAATTTGGATGAAGGTTTAATATCTTTGATGATCAAATATTGATAGAAAGGAAAAAGATTTTGTAATTGTGTATCGCGAAAACACAAATTCAGAAACAGAAAAACCCAGCTAATCGACCGGGTTTTTCTATTTCTCTTGCTAAGGAAATCTTTTATATATTAGTGCCGATAGTTTGGCATTATTGTTTTTTGCAACAGCCTTGATAAATGTTTCTTTTATCGAAATATTCATCGCTCTGCATTTTTCTTCAATCCGGCAATAAAATCGGTCTGTTCTTGCTCGTTTAAAGTCCTGCTTTTTAACCCCTTGGTAATCATTTCGCCTAATGCCTGATCTTCCAGAACTTCAGTATCAATAGTGGTGGCTGTATTTCCGGTTTTTTTGGCAAGGTTGAGCCAGAATTTTAAATCTGCTTTGTCTTTTGGTCTGATAACTATTGCTTCCATATCATCATTTTTGTTACAAATATAAAGTTTTTGCAATCAACAAAAAGCCTTAAGCTTATTTCAGAATTAGCAAAAACGATTATGCGGTAAAGTACCAAAACTAATTGACGAGCAGTTCGAAGATTTCTTCTTTAGAGAAATGATGAAGGTGGCTAAACCCTGCGAATTTGTAAACCGTGAAACCATTTTGGAAAAGCTGCAATGAAGTTTTGTGGTCGACCTCATTTAACCCCCTGCCTTTTTTGCCTTGTAACCATCGAGAATTAAAAGTTCAATAATGCGGTCGCGGAAATCTCCCTGAATCAAAATTTCGCCATCTTTTACAGTCCCTCCTACACCACACTTCGATTTTATTTTCTTGCCCAACTCCTTAAGATCATCTTCTGCGCCGATGAAGCCGGAAATTAAAGTCACTTTTTTCCCTGCACGCTGTTTTTTATCAAGCAAGACCTTCAGATTTTGCTGCGAAGGTTTAAGTGTAGCCTGATTCTGATCATCAGAATTATAATTGTATTCGAAGCTGTCGGCTGTGGAATAAACAATCCCTTCGCGGGATTTTCGGTTTTGCTGGTTCGACATATTCATATAATTATATATTTACTATTCAATTATTTGCATCCAATAGAGGTGAAAT
>JBBSDG010000633.1:0-1889 GCA_038249635.1 Bacteroidales bacterium
GCTTTCGACCGCAAAGGGAAACTGTTATGGAAATCGGATTTTGGAAAAGAATGGGTGAAAACATTCCCAGGATCGCGCTCCACTCCTACTGTGGTTGGCAACCTTTTGTATGTCTGTTCCGGATTGGGTAATCTTACATGCTTTAATGCTGTGGACGGCTCCAGGAAATGGTCAGTTAACATGTTAAAGGATCTGCATGGAAGATATATTATGCATGGTCATGCTGAATCACCTCTGGTTGATGGCGATCAGGTGTTCCTTACTCCAGGAGGTATAGATAACAATGTGGTAGCTTTCAACCGTTTCACCGGTACTCTTAACTGGACTTGCTTGGGAAGAGGTGAGGTTCCCGGATATAATTCCCCGATAATGATCAAATTGCCAACGCTGAACATACTTGTTACATTCAGTGCATACAACATGATGGGCATTGATGCCAAAACCGGAAAGTTACTCTGGTTTCATGAACAGGTAAACACCCCTCTAGCTGACAGAAAGCCTGGCATGGGTGATACACACAGTAACTCGGCTTATTATGAAAACGGCTACATTTATTACATTGCCGGGGATGGCAACTGTGGCGTGAAACTTAAACTCTCGGATGATGGCAAACAAATTAACCAGATTTGGAAAAACCCGGCCCTCGATAATTTTATGGGCGGTTTTATAAAAATCGATAACCGGATTTATATCGGCAGCGATTCGCGAAAGATGCTGGTTTGTGCTGATGCCAATACAGGTCAGGTTCTTGATTCATTGAAAATAGGAACAGGTTCTCTTGCCCTGGCCGACAATATGTTGTACTATTACAACCAGCGCGGCGAGATGAACCTTGTTAAACCCGGAACTAATAAATTAGAACTGATCAGCAAGTTTAAAATCACAGCCGGAACCAAAGAACATTTTTCACACCCGGTAATCAATGACGGCGTTCTGTACATCCGTCATGGTAAGTCACTGATGGCTTACGATATCAGGAAAAAATAGTTTTACGTAAGGAAAATCATTTAATTTTCAGCAATATAGATAGGACGAAAATTCTAACAGGTACTGCCTTTGCCCGGAGTTTTTATGGCATTTTTTGTGATACTTCTTCCTTTAATGGCACTATGTATTTTTTTAGAATCGCCCATACCATTGATGAGTCAATTGCATCTTAAGCATGAATTAAACGGTTTCGAAATCCAATTATCTTTCGTGAATTCTCAAATTTTAATTCAGGATGCAACGTCTCAAATTTATTTACCGCTTCTCCAATAATTCCAAGTTGACGTTCAACTGCGCTCTGCGTTTTCAAATCAGATATGTAATCATTATAACCTGAAACAGATTTTGTAAAATCTTAATCAAATCAATGGCCAGAAGAATGTCAGATAAATATTTAAGACCTTTTTCCGTCATAGATTAATATTTTAGTTGCATCAATACTTTTCCTTAAATACGGATTGTGAATAGACGAATCAGTTAGCAAATCAACTTTCCTGTGAAAAAAGCTTTCAAATGTATCCCACAATGACAATAATTTATCCCCTCTTTCAATAGGATCAGGTACATCTATTTCGACAAGTAAATCAATATCACTCGATTTGCTATCGAATTTGTCGGTAGTAAATGACCCAAAAGCATACAGATATCGTACTTTGTGATTCTGGCACAAAGCCGTAAAATCAGAAGCTTTTTTTAAAATTTCGTCCTGGATAACCATAATACAAAGATAAGCATTTTGAATAGCATATGCCCAATATTTGGGCAACATAATATTTTGATGTGCTGGAAAAGTTTATGCCTCATTAGATATATAATTTGTTAAAATAAATAGAATAGATTGATGAATTTATTCGGAAATTGAATTATTATTTATTTTTTCGTCCTTTTCCCTTGATGGAAAA
>JBBSDG010000634.1:0-1874 GCA_038249635.1 Bacteroidales bacterium
GCAAACTTACATAAATTTCTGATAAACCGAAGAAATTGAATAAAAATTTCTGATTATAATTTCACGGCCTTAAAACAGAACTTTTACAACTTTAATTTATTGACAAACAGGAAGTCAGACCCATTGGAAGTATTCAGATCAGCCTGCGACAAACATTTTTATTCCCATAACTATTCCAGACCCCTCAGCGGCGAGAAGCTAACAGCAAAATTATTTAACTTTGCACTCAACTGATACCTAATTATGACTGACAGATTAACCTCATATACCCAACGCATTTCCATATTATCGGAACAAAAACAAAACCTGGAAAAGCAGCAGAAACACCTTCCTTTACTCAGGCTGGCGCTATTCCTGTTATTTGTATTTCTGGTTTACAGATATCTTTCCATTCAGTCAATATTAACGCTGGTAATGACTGTTTCAAGTCTAGCGGCGTTTATTGTTCTCAGTGCAGTCGACAGCAAGTTAAAGAGTAGGATCAAACGCTTTGAAATCCTTATCGGGATCAACAGTAAAGAAGTTACAGCACTTGGTGGTAATTCCGAAGCATTCGATCCGGGGAATGAGTTTGTGGATCAGGCGCACGATTATACGCACGACCTGGATATTTTCGGGCAGGGATCGCTGTTTCAGTTTGTGAACCGTACTGCCACTATTTTTGGAAAACTGAAGTTGGCCGACTATTTCAACAATGCTTTTGAATTTAGCAAAGATGTTAAAGTGCGGCAGGAATCCGTTTATGAACTGTCTGAAATGGTTGATCTCCGCCAGGAAATTCAGCTGATTTTTCACGATGAAGAAATTTCGCCGACCGACAAAACCCAGATAACTCAATGGATAGCAAGCGAAAGCCCGCTCAGTAACCTGAAACTATTACGAATACTTGCCTATGGATTACCTTCTGTTACATTACTTTTTATTACTCTTTCAATTGCCGGAATTATTTCTTTCCCTATTTTCCTGATCGTATTGCAACTGATCATCGTATTTCTTTATGGCAAACAAACGCTGAAAGTCCAGGAAATTATAACTTCAAAAAGCAAAATCCTGAACAGGTATGCCCAATGCCTTCAACTTATTGAAAATACGACTTTTAAATCCACATACCTGATTGACTTACAGAATGAACTTGCAGCCGAAACCGATCAGAGTCCTTCAAAATCAATACACCAGCTTTCGACCATTCTTAAATATATGGATTCGAACCTTAACCTGCTGGTCTCTGTAATACTGAATGGATTGTTTATGTTCAACCTGCACCTGCTGCTTAAAGTTGAAAAATGGAAAAAGGAAAACAGACAAAAAGTCCCGGTCTGGTTCGAGGCAATTGCCACTTTTGATGCACTTGCCAGCCTTGCTAATTTCAATTACAATCACCCTGATTTTATTTTCCCGGAAGTGCGTAACGATGATTTCAATTTCGAGGCAAAAGACCTCGGTCATCCGCTTATTGAGCCTGGAGATAGGGTAGTGAATGATGTTGATATCAAAGGCTGGAACCAGTTTTATATTATCACCGGCGCCAATATGTCGGGTAAAAGCACTTTCCTGCGAACACTCGGAGTAAACTATATTCTTGCAATGGCCGGTGTACCTGTTTGTGCGAAAGAAATGAAATTCTACCCGATTCAGATTCACAGCAGCATACGCACAAGCGATTCGCTGGTAAAGCACGAATCGTATTTTTACGCCGAACTTAAACGTTTGAAACAAATAATTGACGAACTGGAAAGCGGCAAGGAAAAATTGATACTTTTGGATGAAATACTAAAAGGTACAAACTCAAAGGATAAGCAAGCCGGATCCATTGCCCTGATAGAACAATTACTGAACTACAAATCGGTTGGTTTGTTTGCCACCCACGACCTTGC
>JBBSDG010000635.1:0-1871 GCA_038249635.1 Bacteroidales bacterium
AGTGTTTGACGGGTACTTTTAATAAATCCCTGAGTATAGGCCTCGTAAATGGCCAGATTGATATCAACTTTCGACAAATCTCTTTCATCTTCCAAAGCTTTATTTGCGCCTGTACGGATTGCATCACCGAAATCAAATAAAATGCTTCCAGGCATCACCGTATCAAGGTCAACTATACACATAGCATGGTCAGTTACATCGAATAAAATATTATTGAATTTGGTATCGTTATGAGTAATCCGGATTGGGAGCTTTCCTGCTTTAATAAGGGCCGGGATAGAAAGCATTTGTTCAGCCCTGCTTTTTACAAAGTCAATTTCTGCAGGAATTTCCTTTATACGATTAACCGGATTGGCTTTTAATGAGTTATTAAAGTTGCCAAGCCGTTTCTCCATATTATGGAAATCCGGAATGGTATCAGTAAGCCTTTCTGACGGCAGATCAGCCAACAATGACATGAAAATACCAAAGGCTTCACCTCCTTTATAGGCAATATCCGTTTTTTCGACAAAATCATATCCATGCATGTTGTCTAAAAATGTATATAAACGCCAATATTGCCCATCTGCATCACGGTAATACTTGTTTCCATCTATACACGGAATAATTTCCAGGACTTTAAAAATGAGATTCGGATTTTCGGCCAGTTTCTCAGCTAAATGTTTTGTAACAATGGAAATGTTATTCATTAACCCCACTACATTTTTAAATATATTATTATTTATCCATTGCAGGAAGTAACCCGGATGTTCGGGTGAAGTTGTCTTGATGAAGTATGAATCATTAATATGACCGGTAATTATTTTTTCAAATTCCTGAAAGTCACTTTTAATGTCAAAATGAGATACTATTTCTTTAATATTTCTTTCCATAACGCTATTTCCAGAGTTGAGCGGGATAAATGCCGGCTTTAATAAGTTGGGCCAGTTTCCCGATTACCACAGGTTTGTCTTCTTTATAGGTAACTCCGAACCACTTGGCACTGCTCCTGAGTACTTTTACGTTCGCCTTTGAACTGTTTATCAGTTTATCGATGGCGCTCGGTATGTAAAATTCAGCTTTCAGATTGTCGCTGTTTGCTTTTACGAAATCGATGAACATAGATTCGGTTTGTTTGAAATATTCAGGAGTAAATCCCCAGAAATTCATCGAAACCAGTGTTTCAGGATCTAGAAAAACAGATATTCCATCTGCTTCCTGGTAAGCAATTCCACCCTCAACATACTGAATGTTGGTGCGTTCTGTTACTGTAACCAGGTTTTGATTTACATCTTCCTGGCAAACACCACGTGATACTGTGCCGTTTTCCGACATGGTATTCCCCACCTGGTAACCAACCAGCGAGTATTGGGTTTGCTGATCAACAGTTAATGAATTCAGGAAATCAGCCATGGTTTTAAAGGCATCAGCACCATAAAAGTCGTCGCCGTTTATTACTGCAAAGGGTTCGTGGATAATATCTTTAGCCATCAGTATGGCATGAGCGGTTCCCCAGGGTTTGGTTCGTTCGGATGAAAAAGATATACCAGCGGGTACATTATCGAGTTCCTGAAAAACGTACTCAACCGGAATAAAAGGTTGTAACTTGGAGATGAAAATATCCTTGAAATCCTGTTCAAAGCTTTTACGTATAATAAAGACCACTTTGCCGAATCCGGCCCTGGCAGCGTCGTAGATGGAGTAATCAATAATGGTTTCGCCCGATGGGCCGACAGGATCAATTTGTTTCAGGCTGCCATAACGGCTGCCCATGCCGGCAGCGAGTACTAAAAGAGTTGGTTTCATATGCTGTTAATTTATTAGTTGCGTATTTTATGTCCTTTAATTGCGAAAAAGAAGATAAATAAGTAAATCGGAACCATCAGCCAGTA
>JBBSDG010000636.1:0-1870 GCA_038249635.1 Bacteroidales bacterium
CATATTTCAAGCAATACTTCAGGGTTCTTATAATTTAAATCGGGCTGAAAATTGAAGAAACGGTGAAAATAATATTCGTCTCCCTGTTTTTCCCAATTTGAAGTTTCAATTCCTTTAAAAATTATCCTTGCATCTTTATATAAAGTGTTATCCTTCGACCAGATATAGTAATCCCTGTATGGATTATCTTTTGATTTGGATGCTTTTGTAAACCAGGGATGTTCGTCAGAAGTATGATTCATTGAAATATCAAAAATTACTTTGATGCCCCTGTTATGCGCTTCCGCCAGAAATTGTGTAAAAATCTTCTGATCTTTATTCTTCCCGGTTTTATCAAGTAATTCGGGTCTGATAGAAGTGTAATTGCTGATATCGAAGCCTGCATCACGCATGGGCGAATCGAGTACCGGCAGCAGCCAGATGCAGTTGATACCTAAATCGTGAAGGTAATCCAGTTTTTGGGTTAAGCCCGGGAAGTCATTATTAAAAAGATCAGCATACAGCGAATACACAACAGCATCTTTGTACCAGTCGGCCTGAGCATTATCCCGGCTTTCAGCTTTGCGGTTAATCTCAGCAGCCAACAGGAAATTCTCCAGGATTAGGGTTGAAATCCCGGGATAGAGGTTTCCCCAAATAGTAAATAACAGATCACGTTGTGGCATAACAAACAGATGCTACAAATTGTAACAGAAAATTTTAAAGGATGATTTCATGTAATTTCTAACCGGTAATCAATTGCAGGATAAAACTTTAAATAGAAACCTAAATTTTCGTTTGTGCCGCAATAGTAACACAAATGTCTGCTTTATCAGGTAATTATCGGGTTATTTTATGAATGTACGAACAAAATAGCCTGACTGCAATTTACCTTTAAAGAAAGAGGTCGTATCTGCAAGAGAGATACGACCTCTGTAGTGTTTGATCGGTTTCCGGTGCTGATTAATTTATAGCCCCATCACCGGTTTTAAAATTCAGATCAATTTTGTGTTCTCCGGCAGTAACCAGAACCCTGGCCTGGTCTCCGCCAGTTCCTCGGAATTCGATTTTACCGCCTAAAATGATGAATTCTGATTGCCACCATTGGTCAAACCAGGGATGCCATGCATACATTCTTATTTCAGCACCAGCCAATGTTTTGGTAATGGTAACAAGGCTATTAGCATTATCAACTGTGAATAATCCGGCAGGATTTACGGCATTCCATGAGTCAATAGTGCTTCCAATTAAATAAACTTTAGGATCGGCAATGGCTATTTTGTTGGCGGCTAAATCAACAACTACCATATAATAGCCAGATGTACCAGGAACAGGAATATTTTGTCCACCTTTTTTATAAACGCCATCAACAGCATCTCCGTCCTTTCCAAAATCATCTTTCCATTCTTTTTGAGGCGCGAATTTAAATTCACCAGTAGCATTCATCCAGACTATTTTCCAGAATAAATTAGGATGGCTATTAACGGGTATCATAGGCAGGTCAGTTAATTCCCATTTCCAATCTGGATCACCAACACCAGCACCAATCATATACAACGTTGCAGGGTAAGCAGGTACAACCGTATAAGTCATATTGATAATATCAACTGTTACTTTATATTTTCCGGAAGGTTTAGGAACAGGGATGCCTTCAGGATCGCTTCCACCACCCAGGTTAACACCTAATGTACCGGCAGGTTTTCCAGAAGCTTGTCCCCATTGCGGAGCCCAGCTACCCAGGGTTTGAATGAATTTAAGAGATTTTTCAGCCGTTAAATCTAAAGTTGCCACAAAAACTCCGGGAGTGCTTGATTGATCCATCTGAATAGCGGCAGTATTATCCCATACTGCGGTGGTTCCATCACCTAAAGCATATATTACAGGACGGTAA
>JBBSDG010000637.1:0-1859 GCA_038249635.1 Bacteroidales bacterium
ACAACTAGGTGCACAGGGCGATTTTGCACAAGCCTATATCATTGCACACGAAGTAGGGCACCATGTCCAGAAATTAATGGGCACACTCGATAAAGTGCACGAAAAACAAGGTCAGATTTCCGAAAAAGAATACAACCGGCTAAATGTAAAACTGGAGTTGCAGGCCGATTTCCTGGCCGGTGTGTGGGCACATCATGCCCAACGCATGAAAAACATACTGGAAGAAGGAGATATTGAGGAGGCTTTTCGGGCCGCCAATGCCGTAGGCGACGATCGTATCCAAAAACAATCGCAGGGCTATATTGTACCTGATTCCTTCACCCACGGAACCAGCAAGCAACGAGTGTATTGGTTCAGCCTTGGTTTTAAGTCCGGTGATATCGGGCAGGGAGATACTTTTAATAAAGAGGAACTTTAAATGCTGTATGATTGCTTAAACCCGAATCGAAAGCCTCACTTTTCCTGCCTCGGGTTGTAATAATTTACATTGCACCTGATCAAGCGCAAGGATTAAAAAGTTAGTATCCGTAAATTTGCTTGTTGGCGCATCCAACATCAAAGATGAAAAAGGTATAAATTGGATTTGTTGACAATTTTCAATTGATACACTTTATCTTTGCCACGAATGAAAAAAATCGAATTACTGGCACCGGGCGGAGATATTGATTCCATAAAAGCTGCCATCGCGGCAGGAGCCGATGCTGTTTACTGCGGACTTGACAAATTTAATGCCCGCAATCGCGCTACCAATATCAGTTTCGATGATCTGAAACGGATTTTACGTCTGGCTCACAGTAATAATTGCCAGGTTTTCCTTACCCTGAATATATTAGTAACTGACAGTGAAATTCCGGCTCTTATCAACGTTTTGAATAAATTGGTGAATACCAGTATCGATGGGATAATTATTCAGGATTTGGGAATGTTGTACCTGGTATCCAAGTATTTTAAGAGCCTGAAAATCCATGCATCCACCCAGCTTACTACACATAACGAAGGTCAGGTAAAGTTTTTAAGCAAGCTGTCGGCTAAAAGGGTCAACCTTTCGCGGGAGCTAAACCTAAGCGAGATAAAATCACTGACCGATGTTGCCCATAAAAACAACATGCTTACCGAGGTATTTGTCCACGGTTCCAGTTGCATCAGTTTTTCGGGTCTTTGCTATATGAGTTCCGTTCACGGAGGGAACTCGGGAAACCGCGGCCGCTGCAGCCAGCCTTGCCGCGATCAGTATTTAACTACTCCGGCAGGCAAAAACTTTCCGCTTAATCTGAAAGACAATTCCGCATTTTCCGATCTGAAGGAGCTGGCTGAAACCGGCGTAGATTCAATTAAGATCGAAGGAAGAATAAAAAAGTTTCATTACGTTTATACGGTTGTTGACGCGTACCGAAAACAGCTCCGGCGTTTTTACAACAATAATGAACTGATTACCGACAAAAGTGAGCTTTATTCTGTATTCAATCGCGATTTCTCGAACGCTTTCCTTAAGGATGATATTTCAAGAGAAATGTTTATCGATAATCCCCGGGATCATTCAGCAATTTATCTATCGGGATTAAACGGCAGCAGCACGGATGAAACCATCGAAAAAGCAAAAGGTGACGTTTATGATGAAAGAACCGGAATTATTAATAAAGTTGAGAATATAATTTCGCAACTAAGCACCGCAAAGGCTCCTGTAAAAATAAGTATCTCGGGCGAAAGCGGATCACCTTTGAAAGTGACGGTTTTAGCACCCGACGATGAATTTGTTGTGCTTTCGCAGATAAATCTTTCAAAAGTTGATACACAGGCTTTAGATTATGATACCCTATTCTCCAGGCTGAAAGTTATAAATGAAACGGAATATTTTATTG
>JBBSDG010000638.1:0-1855 GCA_038249635.1 Bacteroidales bacterium
CGAAGCGCTCAAATATGCACGTCGGAAACGAATACACACAGGCATCGGCACTTCGTTTTATCACATTACGCATAAACTGAAATCGAACCAGGAGGAAATTATTGAGCGTGCAATTGCCGCTGTTAAATATGCCCGTAACTTTGTGGATGATGTTGAGTTTTACTGCGAAGATGCCGGCCGTACGGAAAACGAATACCTGGCTCGTGTGGTAGAAGCTGTTATTGCTGCCGGTGCAACCGTGGTAAATATTCCAGATACAACCGGCTATTGCCTTCCGCATGAATATGGCGAGAAAATCAAATACCTGGTCGATCATGTGAAAAATGTGGAAAGGGCAATCCTTTCAACCCATTGCCACAACGACCTGGGTATGGCTACCGCGAACTCCATTTCAGGAATTCTGAACGGTGCACGCCAGGTTGAGGTTACCATCAACGGCATAGGCGAACGCGCAGGAAATACTTCGCTCGAAGAAGTGGTAATGACGCTTAAAACCCGACCAAAACTGGGGCTGATTACCGGTGTAAATTCACAAATGATTTACGAAACCAGCCGCATGGTTTCAACGCTTATGCGGATGCCGGTGCAACCCAATAAGGCAATTGTGGGCCGTAATGCATTTGCACATTCATCGGGAATTCACCAGGACGGAGTTTTGAAAAACCGTGAGAATTACGAAATCATCGACCCGCAGGATGTAGGTATCCGCGAATCGAGCATCGTTTTAACTGCCCGATCGGGCCGTGCGGCTTTGAAACACCGGTTGGAAGTAATCGGATTTACTTTGTCAGTTGAAGAGCTTAACGAAGTTTATGATAAGTTTATCGAACTGGCTGACCGCAAAAAGGAAATAAAGGATGAAGATCTTTTTGTATTGGTTGGTGTTGAGCAGTCGGAACACGACAGGCGTATCCAATTGAAACATTTGCAGGTTATCTGCGGATTATCCACTCACCCGGTTGCTACGGTAACCATAAAACTCGACGGTGAAGAATTTACCGCCACAGCTGATGGTAACGGACCCGTTGATGCCGCTTTTAACGCCGTTAAGCAAATTCTGCGGAAGACAGTTACCCTTGAGGAGTTTCTTATCCAGGCCATTACTCGTGGCTCGGATGATATAGGCAAAGTTCATGTTCAGCTTGAGAACAAGGGAGTTCTTTACTACGGTTTCTCAGCCAATACCGATATTGTTACCGCTTCGGTCGAAGCGTTTATTGATGCTATTGCAAAAATAAATTAAGCGTATTGTAATTTTCGTTTAAAATTATTAGAAGAGGCCATTTCGGTTATGAGATGGTCTCTTTTTGTGTTGTATGATAAGCTGTAAGGATAGTCAATGCCATAATAAAAGAACTTCCCGGATTAATGAAATCATTTTAAAAAAATGGCAGGGCGCAATGGATAAGTATGAGGCTTTGGCTAGATATTATTTTGATGTGCTGGGAAAAGAAAACACAAGTTTATATTCTGTTTTTTTGTTTTTTTTCTTGTTCTTTTGTCTTAACACAAAAGAACCAAAAGGTCAAGGCTTACTATAAATTTCACACAGATGTACGACTTGGTAAGGCTCGCAAAACAAAGCCTGTTAGAGTTTCCCATATCCGGGCAGCACGTGAGGCTGGTGTTTTGCTACGCACATGCCCACGCTGTTTACCTTCGTCTACATCTGTTGTGAAATTTCTGTTAGGCCGGTCCCTATACCCTGAAAATAACCCTGAAAAACCAAATCCTTGTTCCGCTATGTTGCTATAAGAGGAAGCTCTCTTAGAAGGGACTGGCATTATAAAAATGCGCCAGCGTTTCTTAGCCGGAGGTATGTGCGAACGGCATGTGCGTAGCAATACACAGCAAG
>JBBSDG010000639.1:0-1836 GCA_038249635.1 Bacteroidales bacterium
ACGCTACAACAAAAACAAAAAGGTACGCGTCCCCAATTATTTTTTGTCGACTGGGATGCAGGCCATGTTGGTGCTTCCCTTGACGAAACTATTGGCACACTAAAATTTATGCTGTGGCAATCGGGGCATAAAGATTTTCAGTTGAAGAAGTAGACAGCTAAATACAGAGCAGCATAAAAAATAAATAAAATGAGATACACTTTATTCTTGCTCGTCAGCTTTAGCAGCGTGTTGCTATCTGCACAATCCATTGCCATCGATAAAATCAAACTTGACAAAAAGATAGATTCCCTTTTCCAATCGTACAATAATAAAAATTCTCCAGGTACTGTTATCACCGTTATACAGAATGGTAAAATTCTAACCAGAAAATCATATGGCTTGGCAAACATCGAAAACCAAGTGCCATTCACACACCAATCTGTAGTTAAAATGCCCTATTCAGAGTCAAGGGAATTTATTTCGATAGCTGCTGTATTGATGGAAAAAGACGGAATTTTAAGTCTAAATGACAGGGTAAGGACATACTTTCCAAACCTTCCCGACTGGGCTGAATCAGTGACGCTCTGGGATCTCCTGAACCACCGAAGCGGATTCGTAGACGAGTGGGCAACTTTGTTGTTAATTTATAATAGCATGTCGAATCGGTTTGAAACGGAACAATTTTTAAGACTGCTCTATAAGCAGTCAACCCCTGAAGTTGAACCTGGCGTAGGCTATATGTACAGCAATTCAGATTTTGGATTACTTCGTCTGATTATGGAGAAAGCCTCAAGAGAAAATTTGCCTGACTGGATAAGGCAACGGCTTTTTAAACCTTTGAATATGAAGAGCACCCGCAGGCAAAAAAATCCTTTAGATATTATCCCCAACCGCGCAACAATGTATGAAGATGCAGTGGGAGGAAGGTATCAGCTTGGCCACGTGCCAAAAACATCACCGGGAGGCAATTATTATATACTTACTTCAGCCGAAGACCTTGAACTTTGGTCTGCCATTGTCAATGACCCCACTTCCGAAATTAGTGCAGTAATTAATAAGTTAACCACCAATGTGCGGCAAATTCCAGGTAAAGAAAATCATTTTGTAATTGGATTTACGCACCGTTCCATTGATAATCATCAAGTAATTTTACATGAGGGTGTTAATGGATATAATTACCTCACTCGAGTCCCTTCAAAAGGACTTTCGGTTATTACTTTAGGTAATTGGCATGGATTTGCCGAACAGAATAAGGCCATCATCGGCTATTTTCTGAAACAAGCATCAGAAGAACCCAAATTGCTAACATTTATAACAAAGCCAATAGAAGTGCCAGAAAGTGAATTAACAAAATACACCGGCAACTTCCGCTGGCAAAACAAGGTTTCATGGGAGAGCACTAACCAACCTAGAAATTTCAGCAGTTTATACATCGCTGATGGGAAACTGAAGATGAGATATACAGGTAATTATGTCATAGAACTAACTCCGGTTGCAAAAGACGTTTTTTATTATAAAGAAGGTCTCGATGGCTATGGAGCACAATTTGAATTTAAACAAGAATCACGAGATGCGCCTTTAAATTTGACTGTAACCTTTGATGACGGATACCCGAATGATTTTATGGTAAGGGACACGGAGGATTTGTGGCAACCCACCATAAACGATTTGGCTGAGTTTTCGGGAAGATTTTATAGTGAGCATCTTGACTATTATTGGAATATTGAATTGAATGAAGCGGGGAAATTGAAACTTACTAGTTCAAATCTTCCAGATACTGAATTAGAACCTGATGGAATGAACCAGTTCCATTGTATTGGTGAAAAATATCCTGGTGATGGGTTTGACAGATGG
>JBBSDG010000640.1:0-1821 GCA_038249635.1 Bacteroidales bacterium
ACCCGTCGTCGATATTTATGTAAGTCCAGCCATAATCAATTAAGCCACTGTTTTTGATTGCATCGGCGGCGGCTTTAACTTTTTCCTGGGAGACATTTGCAGCCCAGACATTCCAGCTATTCCAACCCATCGGGGGTGTTAATGCCAAGCCAGTGCCTACTTGTATTGTAAAGTTTTTCCAGGAATCCCCGAATTCATTTTTTGCCTTCAGAATGACACTATATTTACCGGATGTCTGGATTTTTCCTGTAATTATGCCCGTTTTCTGATCCAGTACCAGACCTGAAGGAAGGTTCTCAACCGAATATAAAAGCGGGCGCTTACCCGTAACTGGAATGTAATACTGAAATGAAGAGCCAGGTTGCACTCCAACGATTGCGGGCCCGTTTATAAGAGGTACTTTCGAAGCAACTGGTGTCAGAAAATAATTTTCTTCCTTTTTTCGTACATATGCCTCAGGATTTTCTCCTGAAACTTCCAACCTGGCATCGGCCCATGCGGAAAATCCATTCCACTTGCCACGAACGCTTTTTACAAAGAGTGTCAGGATTTGAGTGCCTTTTACATCTACAACCAAAGATTTTGGCTTATCTGTTGGTTTCATCACACCGCTCCGCCAGGCAATTCTATCGTCGGCATACACAATGAATTCAATAGGATGGCAGCCTTGCCCGAGTAATTCATCATCGAAACCTACAACTGCTTCAAATTTTGATGAACCTCCTTTCAGATTGATATGCAACATACTATTGGTGTACGTGCCAATGCCTCTTTCGAATAAACAATGGTTTAATTTGATAGGATTCCCTTTTATGTTCGTTTTACTTGTTATCGGAAAATCGTCCTGCTCGGCATGCGACAAATCAAGTTCATCGAGCCAAACACTGTGCGTTAATGCATTAGTACCTTTTGTCAAGCTAAAAGCTGGTAAACCAAAACATACAATCAAGGTCAAAATCAGTATGCTCTTCATAATAATAAGTTTAACAATTTGTCTGGTATTTGCAATTGTTCATTAAAACTTT
Organism: Bacteroidales bacterium; assembly: GCA_038249635.1. GTDB lineage: Bacteria > Bacteroidota > Bacteroidia > Bacteroidales > UBA4417 > UBA4417. Next base: position 1,026 of record JBBSDG010000640.1, read on the forward strand.
AACCAATTTTTCCTATCTCTCATATGCCCCGATATCAGGGAGAGCTTTTTGAGGAACAGGATTATTATCTAAATCTAAGGTGTATCCTAGTATTTTACCTGCATTAATTGCAGGGCTTTCTGTGCTTAAGTGATAATCGCCGGCACTTAAATTCACAAATTTAGGGTCTGCAATTTTTTCACCAGATCCGAGGTTTCTTCCACAAGGGTCGGATGTGCTTCCATCGGTACAATAATAAAGATTGTTCTCATGTTCCACCCTGGCATAGTTCCCAACTTCATAAGGAGCAGTTATTAAAACCTGTATTCCGTTTGCAACTACAAAAATATTATTCCTCAGGGTGAAGTTATCATTTCGCATGGTAAACACTGTGTTCACCGAGCCATGATTTGAAGGTCTTGTGCGTATGACCGTATTGTTTACAACTTTGGAATTATTGCCACCCCAGTAAAAAATAAATTGCTGATAATCGTCGCTTAAATTATAATACACATCAAAATTATCTCCTTTAACCTTTGACTCTATTTCCAAAAAACCCTGATTAGCAATGGATCTATTGTGATGAACTTTGATGTCGTGCACTTGGTTCCCAAAATAACGATCCTCAAATTCAATAAAGCCTCCGTCGGCGCCAAAGTTCCCACCAACCTTTACATAGTTAGAGCAGGAATTGTACGAAACTTCATTATAAGCATTCCCAATTACAATCCCAATTGGACCCCAATCCGGTTCAGATAGAAAACGGTTACAGTCGTGCAGGTTATTTTGGGTAATCAGGCAATGTTGGCTATTTATA
>JBBSDG010000641.1:0-1809 GCA_038249635.1 Bacteroidales bacterium
AAAATCGTAAATTGAAACTGCCCCAATCGTACCTCGTAAATCTGAAATCGTAAATCAAAAAATTCTCCAATCGTACCTCGTAAATCTAAAATCGTAAATAGTACTTACCATTTCCCAATAACTTTTAACCATTAACTAAACATGTCCCCTATAAAATCCATCTGTGTCTTTTGCGGTTCGTCCAGCGGAAGTAATCCTGTTTATACCCAAAAAGCAATCGCGCTAGGTAAACTATTTGTCGAAAAAAATATTTCGCTGGTTTATGGTGGTAGCAATGTAGGGCTTATGCGCGAAATTGCAGACACCATGTTGGAAGCTGGCGGCAAAGTGATTGGAGTTATGCCTCATACGCTGATTGACCGCGAAGTAGCGCACAAAGGGCTTACCGAATTTCATGTGGTAAGCACAATGGCGGAACGTAAAGCCATTATGGAAAAACTTTCGGATGCTTTTATTGCCATGCCGGGTGGCGTTGGAACTTTCGATGAACTCTTCGAGATGATGAGCTGGAACCAGCTTGACATAATTAACAAACCGGTGGCACTTTTTAATGTTCTGGGATATTACGACCTGTTGCTTTCATTTCTTGAGCATTCAGTAGATCAACGCTTTATGAAACCTGAACACCGCATCAACCTGATTTCTGAAAGTGATGAGAATATTCTTTTCGACAAAATATTCAACTACGAACCTGTGAAAGTGGATGGTGGGAAATGGATTAAAGAATTGAAAGAAAATAAGTTCTGAAAACAGGAAGTTTGATAATTAAATGGGAATATTTTAGGGTACTTTGCCATGATCTTTGATACCACAAAATACTATTCTTTTTCACTAAATTTAGCCTGACAATTTTAACATTATTGGTTTAATGGAATTTTTAAAAAGAGAAATTAGCAGAAACAATGAAAGATATAAAATTATTCGAAAATAAAAAAATACGTTCCAATTGGGATGCCGAAAAGGAGAAATGGTATTTTTCTATCGTTGATATCATTGAAACCTTAACAGATAGTAATAATCCCCAGGTATACTGGCGGGTTTTAAAAAAAAGGCTTCTTGCCGAAGGAAATGAAACCGTTACAAATTGTAACGCTTTGAAATTGGAAGCATCTGATGGCAAACAACGTTTAACCGATGTTGCTGATAATGAGCAGTTATTCCGGTTAATCCAATCAATTCCTTCGCCAAAAGCAGAACCATTTAAGCAATGGCTGGCAAAAGTCGGCTATGAAAGAATAGAGGAGAGCCAGGATCCGGAGAAAACAATTGACAGAGCTATGGAGGGCTATTTGAAATTAGGTTATAGCTCAGCCTGGATAAACCAGAGATTAAAAAGCATTGAGGTCAGGAAGGAACTAACTGTCGAATGGGAAAACAGAGGTGTTAAGAAAGGTCAGGAATTTGCAACTCTAACAGATGTTATAACTCAGGCATGGAGCGGAAAAACTGTTGGGCAGTACAAAAATTTCAAGGGATTGAAGAAAGAAAATCTACGGGATAATATGACTAACCTCGAACTGGTATTGAATATGTTAGCAGAAGCTACTACTACCGAAATCAGCAAGGAAAATAATCCTGAAACTTTTGATGACAATAAACGGATTGCGAAAAAAGGGGGCGAAATTGCTGGCGATGCACGAAAGCAAATTGAAATACAAACTGGCAAAAAGATAGTCAGCTCTCAAAATGCAAAAGAATTACCAGTCGCAAAAGAGAATAAAAAACTAAAATAGTTTTCAAATTTAATTTTATTATCACCATGCTGATTATAGGAATTACCGGCACATTAGGCGCAGGAAAAGGAACCAT
>JBBSDG010000642.1:0-1789 GCA_038249635.1 Bacteroidales bacterium
AAAAACAGGATGTACACACCACGATATTTTTAAGTTCACATTACAATTAGCACCTAATGAACCGAGTATGAACAAGCGATTTTTAGTTTTACTCATAGCTTTTACCCTCGCTGGTACTGTGGCTCAGGCTCAGTTAAACCAGGCGGATAAACTTTTTAAAAGTTACAGTTATTCTTTGGCTATACCTCAGTATTTAAAAATTGCCCAAAAACCTGGTGATCCTGACCGCAATTATGCCATTGTGAAACTTGCCGACTGTTATCGCCTTACTAACGATCAGTTGAATGCCAAAGCCTGGTATTCCAGAGCTGTAAAATTGCCGAATAGTGAAAATATCAACTGGTTTTACCTGGGCGAAGCATTGCAATGTGCACAGGAATATGATCTGGCAAAAGAAGCCTTTTTAAAGTACGACTATCTTAATCCCGACGATCCGCGGGGTAAAACATTTGCTGCTTTTTGCTCCGAAATTGAGAAATTAAGCGGGATGCCCGCAACCTTCGAAATAAAACATTTTAACACACTTAACTCCGCGCAATCTGATTTCGGTCCGGCTTTTTATGGCGACGGTATAATATTTGTTTCCGACAGGCGCCAGAATTTTATGGATGGTAAAAAGTACGAATGGACTAATTCCAATTACCTCGACCTGTATTTTGCAACCCCAAAGTACCTTGATGAGTTTTTCCAGGATATGAATGCGCCAAAATCGTTCAGCGGCAAATTCAACCAAACATACCATGACGGCCCGGCCTCGTTTGCAAGGCACGATAGTTTGCTGTATTTAACCCGCACCGGTAAGGGCAGCGAAGGAAAAGATGCCGACAATTACAGAACCGACAGGCTCAAAATATTTTGGTCGGCATACAAAGGATCATGGTCCAAAACTGAACCTTTCTTTTTAAACTCCGATGATTATTCAGTCGGTCATCCGGTACTTACGCCAGCAGGCGATACTATTTATTTTGTTTCGGATAAGCCAGGCGGACTTGGTGGCACCGATATATACAGTTGCATATGGAAGGATGGACAGTGGGGCCAGCCTGAAAACCTGGGCGAAACAATTAATTCAGCCGGCGACGAAATGTTTCCGGCAATCAATGGCAAACACCTCTATTTCGCTTCGAACGGATTAGCCGGCTTCGGTGGCCTGGATATTTTTAGTGCAACTTTGTTAAACGAAAAATGGTCGAAAGCCGTGAACGTGGGACAACCCATTAACTCTTCTTTCGACGACTTTGCCATGATACTTGATTCGCAGGGAAAGAAAGGATTTTTCAGCTCAAACCGTCCTGGTGGCATGGGAAGCGATGATATTTATGCATGCAAACTTATTGATAAAAGACTGATAGCCGGTAAATCGAACACTTCAAATGTAACAGGCAATAACCAAATCCCTTGCCCACCCGACGATTCGCTTGCTGTCGAAATATCAGGATTTGTGAAGGACAAACAAACGTTGAAGCCAGTGGCCGGTGCAACCATTTTTCTGCTGAATACCGAAACAGGAAAAGCGAAAGTGCTGAAAACAGATGCCAACGGACAGTTCAAATCAATGGGTAGCAAAGGAATTCTATATGTTGTTAAAGGCATGGGAAATAATTACCTGTCGGACTGCATGAATTTCACAATTGATAAAACGGATACCTCGCACGTTGCATCCATTTCACGCGATATCATACTCGATCACCTCGAAGTGAACAAGATCATCAGCATCGGCAATATGGATTATTCCATCGAAACTATTTACTACGATTTCAACAAGTGGTTTATACGTCCCGATGCCGAA
>JBBSDG010000643.1:0-1786 GCA_038249635.1 Bacteroidales bacterium
AATATTCTGTCGCATACGAAGCTATCTGACCACCTGCAGAAAACAGGAAGTATCTGCGACAGAAGCACTGCGGCTATTGTTCCAAGGGAAATGGCCTGCATTCATGGAATCCAAGGATTGATCATGCTGAATAGTTACAACTGAAGTTTCCCGTTTTTTAACGGGGGTGATTTAAAATCTGAAGTTTCCCGTTTTTTAACGGGGGTGATTTAAAATCAGCCTCAGGCAGGAAAAATATTTTTCGAAAAGAAAGTTCAATAATCCGAACAGGCTGGTGAAAAAGTTGGTCACGTAACGCGTTGATATTACTAGCTTTAATTTTAAATTTTTTCTGCCAGAAATTGTGTTTTTATTATAAAACCAGTGAGTTAACGGTGAATACGAGGTCAAGTTATGGTATATTGTAAAAAACAAATCATAACAAGGACTTCGTATGCATATACTACAATCATTACTCAGTGAACTCAAAGAAGAATTTGCCAATTCCCGAAAAAGTGAAGAGCGTGGACCTTGGTTCGCATATACCCTACTCGCAATCATTCTCCCATTTACTTCGTCAAGGACGTCCAATCTTCTACGGGCACTTGAAATCTTGTTCGGGTTCTCTATCAGGAAGAAAAAATATTATCGGTTTATGGCATCACCGAAGATTCCATGGAACCGGCTTTGGAGCAGGCTATGGAAACTTATTCCAGAACCAGAAACTAATGGGAGGTTACTTGTAGCTCTTGATGACTTTATCAACCCCAAAACTGGCCGGAAAATTTTTGGATGTGCCAACGTATTCGATCATGCAGCTAAACAAAATCAGTCAAAATATCCCTGGGCGCAGAATATCGTTTCCATTGGGCTGCTTAAAATAATCAAAGGCCGCTGGGCGTGCTTGCCGCTGAGTCACTGTTACTATCATCTCAAAAAGGATATTGATGTAAATAGCCCAAAATACAATGGGAAAGATATTGGGTTCAGAAGTAAACATGAGCAGGCAGTTGCAATGCTCTGTAAAATCGCAACTGAGTTTCCAAAATCAAATATTCTGGTAGCGACAGACTCCTGGTTTGGCAATAACGGCATGTGGAAACCATTGCATAAAGAGTTGGGAGATCGGGTTCACATGGTATCTCGGCTCCGCTCCAACAACAATTTGTTTGACGAACCGTCGGTGCCAACGATAAAAAGGCGAGGCTGTCCCAGAAAATATGGCGACAAACTTGGTACAACATCTACTCTTGCATGCAGGCAACGTATGTTGCAGCAGGAATATACCGTTAATCTTTACGGAAAAGAACGAACGGTTAAGGCCTACGACAAAGTTGTTATGCTTAAGAGCCTTAAATGTCGGATACGAGTTGTCTGGGTTTACCGCAAAACACAATGGGTCGCCTTGTTTTCCACTGACCTGACTCTGTCGGTCAAAGAGATTATTGAGTACTATGGAGCCAGATGGAAAATAGAGGCTTGCTTCAAAGAGTTGAAAAGGGATCTCGGCAGTGCCGAAACCCAAACCAGAAATGCAGTAGCGGTTTCAAACCACCTGGATTTTTGTATGATGGCTACTACACTGACCTGGGTTTATGCCTGCAGGCTGGAGAAAACTCCAAACCGCAGACATGCTGTAAAAGGGCGAAACCATTTCGCCTTTTCAGATGTACGCAGGCTGGTTGCGAAAGCGGCCATGGACGATAATTTTACAATACTTTGCCCGGTGCCACGCAACTCGGTTATTAATTCGTTTGTAACCAAGTTATTGCGGATGGCCGCATGAAACATTTCCGGGAAACGTCAG
>JBBSDG010000644.1:0-1751 GCA_038249635.1 Bacteroidales bacterium
ATTCGATGAACAGCAGCGTTTTATTGCCGATAACCAGGATTTTATCGACAGGTTTCGTGGCACATATTCGAAAACCAACCAGGTACAGTCGCGGGTGAAAATGCTTGAAAAACTTCCTGCGATCGAGGTGGATGAAGAGGATAATTCATCCCTGCGACTCAAATTTCCGCCTTCACCACGCTCAGGGAGTTATCCGGTGATATTGGAGGGAATGTCGAAAAGCTATGGCAGTCACAATGTGTTTTCGAACGCCAGCTTCAGTATTTTGCGTGGCGAGCGGGTTGCTTTTGTCGGTAAAAACGGCGAAGGAAAATCGACTATGGTTAAAAGCATGATGGGCGAAATTGATTATGATGGCACACTTACCCTTGGCCACAATACAATGATCGGCTATTTTGCGCAGAACGAAGCATCACTGCTGAATGAAGAAAATACGGTTTTTCAAACTATAGATGATGTTGCCAAAGGCGATATCCGAACCAAAATTAAAGATATGCTTGGCGCTTTTATGTTTGGCGGCGACAGTTGGAACAAAAAAGTGAAAGTCCTCTCGGGCGGCGAGCGTACACGGCTGGCTATGATAAAACTGCTGCTCGAACCGGTGAACCTGCTGATTCTCGATGAGCCTACCAACCACCTGGATATGAAAACCAAGGATATTCTGAAAAGCGCTTTACAGGATTACGATGGTACGCTGATACTGGTTTCGCACGACCGCGATTTCCTCGATGGGCTGGTGAGCAAGGTTTTTGAATTCGGCAACAAACAAGTGAAGGAGCATCTTTGCGGGATAACCGATTTCCTGGAAAAGAAGAAGATGGAGAATTTGAGGGAGTTGGAGAGGACGGGGAGGAAGTAGGTTTCAGGGATTAAGGAGATTGAGGGGATTGAAGGGATTGAAGGGATTGAGGCGAATGAAGTCCCGATAGCTATCGGGATTGACTAGTTTGAAGAGTTTGAAGAGTAACAAAAGTCATTCATTTATGGAAAAACTGAATAACATACATCCCGGCGAAATTCTGATGGAAGAATTTTTAATTCCTCTTAATATTACTGCTTACAGACTTTCAAAAGATATTGAAATTCCTCAGACAAGAATTTCCCTTATCCTGAAAGGGAAACGAAGAATTACAGCAGATACAGCATTAAGACTAAGTTCCTATTTCGGTAATTCTGCAAAATTCTGGCTTGGTCTGCAGGATGATTTTGATATTGAAGAAGAGATTTCCACTCAAAATGAATTATTTAACAAAATACGATTGACTGGAATTAGAAAAGATACCAAACAGCCGGTATAAATAAGGCGACTAATAAATCGAAAAAATGGACTTAAAATCACAATAGAGATTGACAACTTTCAATGAAGAATATCTAAATAAATCAACAATTTAGACTGCAATCTGTTTATTTCTATAACACTCAAAGATTTTCATATAATGGCATCTACACCTGGTTTCTGTATTCGCACAAAAACAAAAGTTTCGTTATCGAAGAGAAAAATTATGTATATCTTACTTATCCTGCCCGGAGCTATTCTGCTCGCTTTATTGCCATATAATACCTCCGAAAGCGCTTCAAAACCTTTGTCGCCGCTGGCTACTCATGAACTGACCCTTATTTTTGCCGGCGATATTATGCAGCATATGCCTCAGGTGGATGCGGCCTGGAATAATGACCTGGAAGTTTATAATTACGATTCGTGTTTTAAATATATTAATCCATGGCTCAGGAGTGCCGACCTGGCAATTGCA
>JBBSDG010000645.1:0-1742 GCA_038249635.1 Bacteroidales bacterium
ACGATTTTCTTTACTGCAATTCAGATTCGGATCAACAACCGTGCTGGCCGTGCCACAACTGCCGTCGCTCAATATAACCGCCGTTAGAAATACTCCAATCCTTACATCAGTTATGGTAAGATCCTTTATTTGATTTTCGTAGGTGGTTTTTAATAAATTGTAAGTTTTGTCTAAAATATTCATATTAATCTGCTGGAATTTTTGTTTGCGAATTTACTGCTAATCATTGTAAACGATTTGTACTTTAAAATCTTTATTTGAGTTTTATAATTCTAACTTTGTAATCCATAAAAAGCAACAAAAACCACTAAGATGGGCAACAGGCTGGATAACCTCAGGTTAAATTATAAAATATGGCTCGAAACTTCGGAAAGGAATGGCATTTTGGGTGATAAAAAATGCGAGCTACTTAGGGCAGTCGAGGAAACCGGCTCACTGCATGATGCCATGAAAAAGCTCAAACTTACATGGCGGAAAGCCTGGCCCGCTCCGATAGTTTGACCAGTTTTGAAATTAACTGATCGTTTGCCGAAGTTCGATTTATTCGTAAAACAGAAAAAATGGTTTTTAAATTAAATCAGCTAATTTTGAATCTTAATTTTCAACCATGCCACATCCAGTCCCAAATCGGAAACAATTACTTAATGTAACTCATTCAAAGGTCAACTCACTGCAATTTATGATCGGGTTTTTAAAAACAACCGATGTGCATCAGAAAATTGTAGTGGATGTTTCGGCAGGCAGCGGATTTGTAGCCAATTTATGGTTTCAGGCTGGCGCTCATGTAAAAGCGTTTGATAAATATCCCCAAAACATGGAATATAAGCATATCAAGTGCGAAAAAATTGATCTGGATAAGGTTTTGCCCATTTCGTCAGGCATGGCTGATTTTGTCCTGTTAATGGAAACCATTGAGCATATTCCTGACCAATTTGTTTTGTTACAGGAATTATCAAGAATATTGAAGCCCGGCGGAATGCTGATAATTACAAAACCCAACAACAGTAATTTTAGTGGCAGAATGGCAAATTTGTGGCTCGAATCGGAACGAAGTGATATGTTTCTGCCCAACGAGGAATCCTTAATTGAATTTGAAGGCGGCCAGAAGTACAATCCAAGGATATTTCTCTGCAGCATTCAAAAACTGAGGACTATGGCCGGGTTTGCCGGCTTAAAACTTGATAAGGTATATCCAAACCAATTGAGTATAAGCTCTTTGTTATGGTATCTGGTATTCGGTTTGTTCTTTCATTTGCGTACGTTTTTAACATTCAGACGAATCGTAAAAAAAATAAGCACCAGTCTGGAAAAGCTTATTGTTAAAGAGCAATATCAGTTGAATAAAAATCATACTATTCTGCTTCACAAGCATTTGTGTATTACATTCCGGAAAAAATAAAAAATTGAATACCTGGCTGTTAAAGCTGATTTTGAGTGATGTACCGGTAACATTAAGGCTTACGCGATTAGTATTTTTTTTTGCCTGAATTTATACTTTCTGCAACTGTTGGTATTAGTCTAACTGCCTGTTATCTGGAAACCGGGAACTGTTTTAAGCCATCAAAACGGTTTTACTGCCGGTCGGGCCGGAAAGTTTACAGACTGAGAGCTATGGCCGGAAAAAGAAATCCGGCGAAAGGCTGGTCTGTCGCCGGATTTCTTTTTCCGGTTTACTGTTGATGGTTCTTATCACAGGCTCTTGATCTCTGCCACCAGAAATACTCCAATCCTTACATCAGTTA
>JBBSDG010000646.1:0-1716 GCA_038249635.1 Bacteroidales bacterium
CAGCGACTCCGGTCTTCGGTCGGAACATTCGAAAAACAGCGGGGCGATTATCCCGCGAGACGTGAGTTCCCGACATTTAATATTCTTTGTAAGATCAATAATATTAAAACGATCAGCAAACTTAAAAAACTGGGATTCAAATTATAAATTGAAATAATAGAAACAAATAGAAACAATAGAAATAAATAGAAGCAAATGAAAAAAGCAGACATTGGGCTTATAGGCCTTGCAGTAATGGGCGAAAACCTTGTGCTGAATATGGAAAGCAAAGGATTCACCGTCGCAGTTTTTAACCGTACTGTCGACAAAGTAGATAAATTTATTGCCGGACGTGGTGCAGGCAAGAATTTCATCGGATGCCACTCCATCGCAGATCTTTGCGCCAATCTTGAACGTCCCCGTAAAGTAATGATGCTCGTAAAAGCAGGTGCTCCAGTTGATGATTTCATTGACCAGATCATTCCTCATCTTGAAGCCGGCGATATCATTATTGATGGTGGAAACTCGCATTTTCCTGATACGATCCGTCGTGCCAAATATGTCGAAAGCAAAGGCTTATTGTACATCGGAACAGGCGTTTCTGGTGGCGAAGAAGGCGCTCTTTTAGGGCCATCAATGATGCCAGGCGGATCACCCGCAGCCTGGCCAGCCGTTAAAGAAATTTTCCAGGCTGTTGCTGCCAAAGTCGATGGTCAACCTTGCTGCGACTGGGTAGGCGAAAACGGAGCAGGACATTTTGTGAAAATGGTTCACAATGGCATCGAATATGGCGATATGCAGATTATCTGCGAAGCCTATCAGATGATGAAAGAATTGTTAGGTATGAGTGCCGACGAGATGCATGAAGTATTTACCGAATGGAATAAAGGCGATCTGGACAGCTACCTGATTGAAATCACACGTGATATTTTAGGTTTCCGTGATGAGAACGGTGAAGCACTTGTCGAAAAAATCCTTGATACTGCCGGACAGAAAGGCACCGGAAAATGGACAGGAGTAGCGGCCCTCGACCTTGGAATTCCGCTTACACTGATCGGGGAATCGGTATTTGCACGTTGTCTCTCTGCACAAAAAGATCTTCGGGTGAAAGCATCGAAATTTCTGAATGGTCCCGAAAAACTTTTCAACGGCGATAAAAAACAATTTATCAGCGATTTGAAAGATGCCCTTTTAGGTGCCAAGATCATTTCATATGCACAGGGTTACGACTTAATGGCCGAAGCTGCTAAAGAATATAAATGGACCTTGAATAATGGTGGTATTGCATTGATGTGGCGTGGCGGTTGTATTATCCGTTCGGTGTTTCTCGGAAAGATCAAAGAAGCTTTCGACAAAAATCCAAAACTCGAAAATTTACTGCTCGACGAATACTTCAAAACAACGATCGAAAAGGCACAGGCCGGATGGCGTCGTGTTGTTGCAACTGCTATTACCAATGGCGTTCCTGCACCTTGTCTTGCTACTTCATTGACTTATTTTGATGGGTTCCGCAGCGAAAGATTGCCAGCTAACTTGCTTCAGGCACAGCGCGACTATTTTGGCGCACATACCTACGAAAGAGTTGATAAACCACGTGGTGAATTTTTCCATACCAACTGGACAGGTAGAGGTGGCGATACCGCATCAACAACATATACAGTTTAAATACTTACAAAACAAATAATTAGCAAACACTGTAGTCTTTCGATTGCGGTGTTTGCTTTTTATAATCCCCCG
>JBBSDG010000647.1:0-1711 GCA_038249635.1 Bacteroidales bacterium
CGTTTTGGTGCTGTGCTTGCTATACTGGGTGTGGTTGCCGCACCTGTTACTTCGGGAGATACAGCTTTCCGCAGTGCACGGCTTATTGTTGCCGATTTCTTCAAATTCGATCAAAAAAGCATAAGAAACCGGCTGATATTGGTTGCACCCTTATTTACCATCGGCTTTTTGCTTACGCAGATTGACTTTGCCATTATCTGGCGATACATGGCCTGGTCTAACCAGACACTGGCTACCATCGTGTTATGGGCAATAACCATTTATCTGGCTACAGAACGGAAGCTCTATTGGATAACCCTGATCCCGGCTGTATTTATGTCGGCCGTGGTTTCCGCCTACTTGCTTGTTGCCCCCGAAGGCTTTGCTGTTAATACATTTTACGGTCAGGTTTCCGGTGTTTGCATTGCCGGGGTTTTGATGATCTGGTTCATGCTATGGAAGAATTCGTTGAAAAAGCTTTCAACGGTCGACTTGCGAGGAAGAAATGCATTCTAAGCAATAGAGCGGTCGCAAGGCAAGATTACTAATGAAATGACCGATGGCTCGAATAAATCAGAGAATGAAAGATAAATGCTCAATAAACCCGGCATCAGTATATACAAATCAGTTATTTAGCCGATCCATTATTTGCCGATAGTAATTTTTTCCTTCATGTTGTAGCTTCATTGTTCAATTTCTATAAAAGACAATCATTTATAAAATGAATAAATCAATCTGGCTCTCAGGATGGCTTTTACTATTCAGCTTAGTTATACTTAGTGTGGGATAAAATCACGCATTAAAAAAAGACCCAAGACCAAAGTCCCAAATCTCAAGAACCAAGACTGACTCTACATCCCAGTTCGAATTTGGACCTTGGGATTTGGAATTTGAGATTTAATGAATGTGGAAATTTATCCCGTTTTAAGTATAATATAGCTAAGTGAACTATTTGCCTCAGTGTACAAACAAAAATTGAAAATGGCTCTATCTAAAGTCTTTACGATACAAATAGAATTTCCAACAGTTTGTAAACGAGCAGTTTTTCTTAGCCTTAGATTGCATTACTGGCATTAAACAGGAAATGCTTCTTTTATAAGCCAGGATTGAGCCGAATACTTTTTAGGCAATTATTCAATGCCGGATTTTTAGATTTCAGGTAACCAACAATTTTTATACAAAACAACTGTCAATTCCAAAATGCCAACTTCTTACTCCAAGTTTTCCCTTCCCGGCTGAAATTTATTTTTGATACCTTTGCACCTTGCCAAATCCGCATCATGGAAAATAAATTATTCGTTCACAACACCTTATCACGACAGAAGGAACTTTTCGTTCCAATAAATCCTCCACTCGTAGGCATGTACGTTTGCGGGCCAACCGTTTACGGCGATGCACATCTCGGACACGCTCGCCCGGCAATTACTTTCGACCTGGTATTCCGTTACCTGAAGCATCTGGGATATAAAGTTCGTTATGTACGGAATATTACCGATGTCGGCCACCTTGAGAATGATGCTGACGAAGGCGAGGATAAGATTGCAAAAAAAGCGCGTTTGGAACAACTGGAACCCATGGAAGTGGTTCAATATTTTACTGACAGGTATCACTCCGCCCTCGACAAACTTAACGTGCTGAAGCCAAGCATTGAACCGCGCGCATCAGGCCATATCATTGAACAGATAGCCATGGTGAAGAAAATACTGAATGCCGGGATGGGTTATGAAAGTAA
>JBBSDG010000648.1:0-1702 GCA_038249635.1 Bacteroidales bacterium
CGGTGTAGGACCCGAAATAATAAGCGGTGTGCGCGCATCATCAATTAACACGGAGTCAACCTCATCCACTATCGCATAGTTGTGCGGCCGCTGAACCAGTTCGTCCGGGTTTCGCGCCATATTGTCACGCAGGTAGTCGAACCCAAATTCATTATTGGTACCATAAGTTACATCGGCAAGGTATGCCTGCCTACGCTCGTTTGAATTGGGTTCATGCCTATCGATACAATCCACTTTGAGTCCATGGAATTCGAACAAAACGCCCATCCATTCCGAGTCACGTTTGGCCAGGTAATCGTTAACGGTAACCACATGCACACCTTTGCCAGGCAGGGCATTCAGATAAATCGGCAAGGTAGCCACCAGTGTTTTACCTTCACCAGTACCCATTTCGGATATTTTGCCCGTGTGAAGAACAATACCCCCGATAAGCTGAACATCGTAATGCACCATATCCCAGGTGATCATATTTCCACCAGCCATCCATTGGTTATCCCAGAAAGCTTTATCGTCAACAATGTTTACACTGTCCTTCTTTGCAGCCTGATCGCGGTCGAACTGAGTAGCAGTAACTTCGATCGATTTGTTTTCCATAAAACGGCGGCTGGTTTCTTTCACAACGGCAAAAGCAGCGGGTAAAATCTCCGTAAGTGTCTCCTGCGTTTTGCGGTATTCTTCCTTATCCAGGAAATCAATACGTTTGTAGAGTTCTTCCTTTTCTTCAATATCAATATCAAAATTAGTTTCGATCCGCGCTTTGATTGAATCAATTTCATCGCGCTCGGCTTGTACAGCATCGGAAATTTTTTGTCTGAAATCCGTGGTCATGGCACGAAGGCCATCATTACTGAGTGATTGCAGTTTTTCGAATTCCACCTTGGCTTTTTCAACCATAGGTGCAATAATTTTTATGTCGCGGTCGGATTTTGTACCTCCCGAAATCATTTTCAGAAATGAGTTAAGCATTTTAGTATGAGGTTAAGCGAATGTGAATTTTTTCAATCAAACGTGCAAAGATAAGGTATTCCTGCAAAAGGCAATCAATGAGATTATCAGATGAGAAATCAGTAAAATTAAAAGCAAATATTGTACTAATTCAGTTTTATACCAATGATAGCGACAAAGTGGCAGGATGTATTGAGGAAAAGGTTAAAAGAAAAAGGTTAATGGTTAAAGGTATTTGCAATCGCAATTCTCTTTATCATCCCATCTCCCATTCTTTCAAACTTTAATAGCTAAAATATTAATCAGTATGCAGAATCTTCAAATAACTAAAACGGGGCGTTGGTTTTGCCAGCGCCCCGATTGTTGATTGTTAATATTCGTCTTCGTGAAAGAAGAAATCTTCTTTTGAAGGATAGTCGGGCCAGAGGTCTTCGATGCTCTCGTAAATCTCGCCTTCATCTTCAAGTTCCTGGAGGTTTTCGACCACTTCCATGGGAGCTCCCGAACGAACACAGAAGTCCTGAAGCTCTTCTTTAGTAGCCGGCCAGGGGGCGTCCTCAAGTTTTGAGGCTAATTCTAACGTCCAGTACATGTGTTAAAAATTAGGTTTAAATTTTTTGCAAAAATAATCTTTTCAAGATGAAAATCAATACCTTAAGCAATTTTGTCAATAACTTATTAAAAATTAGATGATTCACCCTGATTTTTTATCGAAAATGAGCTTTAATTCAGAGAAAAATAAGCTTTCTACTTCTCC
>JBBSDG010000649.1:0-1691 GCA_038249635.1 Bacteroidales bacterium
GATGAGCAAAATGTTAATTTGTACAGAGATCTGATTATAAAATCAAATCGAATATATATTATTTCACCTGTTTGGTGGTTCAGATGCACTCCTTTGCTTGAATCATTTTTTGATCAGGTATTAACTCCCGGATTTGCTTATAAGTTCATTTCAATTACAAAAACTTTGGCTATTCCAAAACCGTTTTTAAAAGACAAAAAGGTAAGAACCTATCTTACACACGGTGCGCCTGCACTTCCCGTGCTTACACTATATGTTAACTCTGTAAAGCTCCGACTTGTAATGGGAGTTTATTCTTTTGTCTTCGGTTGGTTTAGAACTAAGACAAGGCAATTTTGGTCCGTACCATTTGTCTCCGATGAAAAAAGAAAAAAATATTTGCAGAAAGTTGTTAAAGATGTTGAAAACGACATTGGTAGAAAGAAGTAATATCTCCAGTGAGGTTTTATCTAAATCTATTGCATGAAATAATAATGCCATGAACCTAACACTTACATCCGCGGACATTGACCGAATAATTGAAATGGCCTGGGAAGACAGAACGCCTTTTGAAGCCATACATTATCAGTTTGGCCTGGCCGAGAAAGATGTAATTATTTTAATGCGCAGTGAGTTAAAAAGAAGCAGCTTTAACCTATGGCGTAAAAGAGTAAACCAAGGGATAAGCCAGAAACATTCAGCAAAAAGAAGTGAGGAGATTACAAGGTTCAAAAGTCCGCTGCAAAGGCAAATAACAAATAATAAAATTTCGAAAAGATAAATGCTTTTTCCAACCAGATATCAGGAAATTATAGCCAGGATAAATGCTATTGATCCCGTAAAATACGGCAAAACAAGAAACTATTTGGATGGAGCTGTTACTAAATTATCACCTTATATTTCGAGAGGTGTAATCAGCACCAGGCAAGTACTGGAGATTGTTTTGGCAAAAGGATTTAAAATTCCGGAAATAGAATCCTTTGTAAAGGAACTTTGCTGGCGCGATTATTTTCAGCGTGTGGGCCAGGTTAAAGATTTGAACCGGGAAATAAAACAAGCCCAGGTTCCTGTATCAAATCATGAAATTCCAGTTGCAGTATTAGAAGGCAAAACCGGTATCAGAGGAATTGATGATGGGATACTGCAACTTTACCAAAACGGCTATATGCACAATCATTGCCGGATGTACACGGCTTCGCTGGTTTGCAACATTGGAAAATCGCACTGGCTTCAACCTGCTCAATGGCTGTATTATCATTTGCTGGATGGCGACTGGGCAAGCAATGCCTGTATCTGGCAATGGGTGGCAGGTGCAAACAGCAGCAAAAAGTATTATGCCAATCAGGAAAATATTAACAGGTACACCAGAACAAATCAGTCAAACACGTTTCTGGATAAAACGTACGAAGAACTTGTTGCCATCGAAACACCTGCAGAATTGACGGCTACCCAAAAGTTTATGCCTGAAACTCAACTGCCACTTGCATCTGGAATTCAAGTGGATTCCGAAATTCCTACCTTCATCTACAACTATTACAACCTCAATCCGCAATGGCATAAGCAAGAAAAAAGCAACCGGATTCTGTTGATTGAGCCTGATTTTTTCACCAGCTATCCTGTTAGCAAAGCTTGTATAGATTTCATGTTGGCTTTGAGTAAAAATATTCCCGGCATTCAAGTTTATGTGGGTTCGTTTCAATCGCTTGTAAATA
>JBBSDG010000650.1:0-1677 GCA_038249635.1 Bacteroidales bacterium
CAAAACTCATTTTCCCATTTCCCACAAACACTTTAGGTACTCAAAACTTTAGGCTTTCCATACACTTCTTCCTTATGTTCCACGTGAAACAAATCCTATCTTCCCAGAAAAACCAGCAAAACTGAAATATCAGACGGCGATATTCCGCTTATCCTCGACGCCTGCCCGATGGTAGCCGGGCGAATCCGGGTAAACTTTTGCCTCGCTTCCGTTGACAAGGACGAAAGGCTAAGATAATCGAAATCCGGTTTCAATGGCATATCATCAAATTTTGAAAGCTTTTCGGCAATCTCCTGCTCCTTGATAATATATCCTTCATATTTGATAAGAATTTCGGCTTCTTCAAGAATTTCTGATGCATCCTCCCCTATCTGTTGTGTAAACTGCTTCAGGAAATCAATATGGCTGATCATTTGGCTGAATGATACCTGAGGGCGTAATAATAAGGAATCCAGTTTAACCTTTTGCCTGATGGGCGCCGTATCCATGCTTTCCAAAAACCCATTTACCTGATCTGGGCTTATACTGATAGTACGCATAAAAGCTTTTACTTTTCCGATCCACTCCAACTTGTTATTTACCCTTGATAAACGATCAGTAGAAGCAAGTCCAAGTTCATTTCCGGCAGGTGTAAGGCGCAAATCTGCATTATCCTGCCTCAACAGAATACGATATTCGGCCCTTGAAGTAAACATACGATACGGTTCGTCAACGCCTTTTGTGATCAGATCATCAATTAAAACACCAATATATGCATCTGACCTTTTTAAAATAAAGGGTTCCTTTTCGGTAAGTTTCAAATGCGCATTAATACCAGCCATTAATCCTTGTGAGGCTGCTTCCTCATAACCTGTAGTTCCGTTAATTTGTCCGGCAAAATAAAGGTTTTCAACCAGCTTAGTTTCGAGCGTATATTTCAATTGAACCGGTGGGAAATAGTCATATTCAATGGCATAACCGGGACGGAAAATCCTGGCGTTTTCCAAACCCGCAATTAAATGAAGCGCTTTTACCTGAATTTCTGCAGGCAATGAAGATGAAAATCCATTGAGATAATATTCAACGGTATCCCAACCTTCCGGCTCCACAAAGAGCTGGTGCCTTGTTTTATCGGCAAAACGGTTTATTTTATCTTCAATGGAAGGGCAGTATCTAGGGCCAATTCCTTCAATACGACCAGTGAACATGGGCGATTCATGGAAGCCGGTTTCGAGAACTTTATGGACTTCGGGTGATGTATAAGTGATATAACAAGGACGTTGTTTGGTCAGTTTTGGAGTATCGGTAAATGAAAACTTTCCGGTCTCACCATCGCCGGGCTGTTCTTCCATTCGCGAAAAATCAATGGATCTTCCATCGATTCTCACAGGTGTTCCGGTTTTCATACGGCTTGATTCGAATCCGAGTTGTATCAGGTTTTCGGTTAAACCTGTTGCCGCCTTCTCCCCTATCCGACCTCCACCAAACGATTTCATCCCGATATGAATAAGACCGTTCAGGAAGGTTCCGTTGGTTAAAACAACAGCTTTGCTTTCGATATGGTAGCCCATTGCGGTGTGAACTCCGGTTATAAAACCATCTTTAACTGATAACCCAACAACTGTGTCCTGCCAGAAATCAACATTTGGTGTTCTTTCCAGCGTAAGCCGCCACATTTCGGAGAATCGCATACGATCA
>JBBSDG010000651.1:0-1658 GCA_038249635.1 Bacteroidales bacterium
CAAAAAGATAAGAATTGTACAACTGATAAAAAAAGCGTTGCCAAAACAGAAACTGGATGGTAATCAAATCGAAGTTGCCAGCTCTTTCTGGAAGAAAACCCAGCAGCAATCGCTTGAATTGTGCAGCGATCCTGTTTTGGCATTAAAAGTCAACCTGGTGTATGAACAAAGCATTAATGAAATTACAACCGAAGCGGCTCAAAATAAGATCAAAGTGCTGCTTTTTACTGTCCCTGTTAATTTGCGCGACTGGCAACCCAATGTTTCTTATTGCTCGCTAAAGGGTCAGGACTCGGTAAAATGGTCGAAAATTTATAATCTGGGTCGTGCAGCACTGCGTGATAGCAATTATCTTGCTGCAAATAAATACTTTAAAGAAGCTATTTCGAAAGAGCCGCTTCATGCGATGACTTACTTTAACCTTGCCAAAAGCGCTGAGTTATTAAATGACACAATAGCTGCACTTCAGAATTATATACTTGCCAAAGATCTCGATTATAACCCTTTCAGGGCAATCACCGATTTTAATGAGATTGTACGAAAAATAGCGGCCTCGCAGACAAATGCATCCTTATTTGATGCGGAGAAACTGTTTCAAAAATTTGGGAAGCAGGGTATTCCGGGCTTTGACCTATTTCTTGACTACGTTCACCCTACACGCGAGGGTAATCTGATCCTGGCCAGCGAATTAGGCGAATGCATCCGGAAAGGTAATCTGTTGGGAATCGGTGCTTCCGAAATACGCGTTGATAATCAGAAACTTCATCAAATGGTTTCCGATTATAGCGACGAAAATGATATTCAGGTGCAGGTCACCCGGTTTTCACTGTGCTGCCTTACCCATCAATATGAGTCGGCAGTAAGATTCGGAGGTGAAATTCTGGGAAGTTTATCGGCAGATTATCAGGCTAATCCACAGAATAAAAATGATATTCTCAAACTTAAAGAAGGGGTGAAGGTTTTCTCCAGGTTTCTTGAACTCGATTCCCGTAGTTTAGAGGGGATTGTTGATAATGGCGAGATGCAAGCTGCAAAAAAGGAAATACGGTTGTTTTATGAAACCTATTATCCTTACGGAACATTTTAAAGAGAAGATTTCAATTTCAGATACAATTGACTAAAATGAGCAAAGCAAAAATCAGTGATAAACAAACCATTGAAACCGGAATCGTATTCGGGCTTATCGCTCTGTTTTCAGGTTTGTATACGACCGAAAAAGGCTGGTTCATAGGTGCAACCGGAATATTATTGGTTACGCTGTTGTTCCCCATGTTGCTAAAACCTTTGGCCTGGCTGTGGTTCAGGCTTTCAACAGGACTTGGATGGCTGACTTCCCGGGTCATACTTTTTATCATTTTTTGGATATTGGTTACTCCAATGGGATTAATCAGAAGATGGTTAGGAAAAGACTCACTTCGGATTCGTCAATTCAAAAATGGAAAAGTTTCTGCTTTCGTTGACCGGAATCATGAATTTACAGCCACCGACTTGAAATATCCCTTTTAATCAGACTATTTAGAAAAATACAATATGGAATTTCTCAGCGAATTATGGATGTTTTTGAAAACCCGTAAAAAATACTGGCTCTGGCCGCTCATTATCATTTTATTACTGTTGGGAGCATTGATTGTCCTTTCGGGAGGATCGGCGCTTGCGCC
>JBBSDG010000652.1:0-1617 GCA_038249635.1 Bacteroidales bacterium
AAGTTTCTTCATTGGATTTATTTTTAAAACAGATCGATTTACAGTTGCTTTATTTCTTAATACCCTCATTCTGATCGCTGAACCTTGTACCGGCAATACCAGTATATGCCGCAAAAATTCCACTCGACTGGAACCTCGAATCCAGTTTAGGGCACATACCGAACACCACATAACTTGCATTTATCGACATTACCGGCTGAGTAGTTAAGCAACCATCACTTCCGGTTGTAACTGCTCTTGTTTCGCCGGTTTCGCCATTGTGTAGGAAGAAATTGTAATCCGGAGCGCCCAGGTTTTTTGCCTTCGAATTAAAGGCTGTCCATTTTCCATCGTAACTGATCGCAATTTTTTCACCTTGTCCGATCGGTGTATCCCCGTTCCCTTCTATTCCTTTTGAATCAATACTGATCCTAACAATCGTATCAGTTTCAGTATCAGCAACGAAAATATCCTGAGAGTTATTATTATCGTTAGGAACCAGATTTGAAGCAGTGGTGGAAAAAGCTACATAGCGGCCATTGCCCGAAATGGAAGGCTTTACATCGCGGGTGGCGCTTTCCTCTCCTTGCTCGCGCTCTTCACCTTTATATGTAAGGCTTATGCGTTTGAGAGGTTTACCTTTACTGTAAACAAAAATATCCCATAAACCATTATTATCGCCTCTAACCAGGTCGGGCGATGCCGAGTGAAATGCGATTTTTGTACTGTCACCCGATACCATGCTTATTGAAGGTCTTGAGCCACCACCGCCTTTCCCGGTTTTGTAATCAACGCTGATTATTTTTTGTTCTCCGGTAGTCAGGTTCTGCCAATAAACATTGACCATTGAACCGGCATCAACTCCCGGAACAAGGTTGCTGGCAGACGAAGTGTAGGCGATCTCACCGGTTGATAGAGAAGGCTCAAAACTTTCGCCATTTGCCTCAACTCCTCCGGGTCCAATACTAACACGTTGAATTTTACCAGTTGAACTATCCCAAACAAAAACATCCTTTACCCCGTTTTTATCGCCATCAATCAGGTTGGTAGCATTCGACTCAAAAGCCATAGTATGGCCGTCCATCGACATGGAAGGAGCATAACTGTCGTTGTCGCCTTCTTCTCCTTTTGTGCCACGGCTTACCAGCATTGTTTTACCGGTGTTACGGTCGCGCCAGAAAATCTGCCTGTGTTTCCCGCTTGTGCCACCAAATTTTTCACTGTTGGAAACAAATGCGACATAACGTCCCTCTTCATTGTTACCACCAGCCACTACAGGCGAACCACCTTCATAGAATGTGCTGAAATTTTCATCCTTTGTGCTGCGGCTGACCAGATCGTATTTATAGTCACATTCAACCTTCACCCCATTACCGGTTTGTGGTAGGACACCATTTCCGTTGGTTATTTTACTGACCATCCCGGCAGGTCCGGTTTTAACCGAAACATTGTATTTTGCGCCGGCAACAAGTGATTTCGGAAATTTAAAAACGATTCTACCTGCAACACTGGTGTCCTTTTTGGTAACCAACGAAAGGATATCGGCATTGCTGTTTTGCAAAACAATAGTTGCGCCCGGTGGAGCGATAAATATTCCATTCACAAAAGAACCCGTTTGAGCATGTAACTGGATAGTTA
>JBBSDG010000653.1:0-1616 GCA_038249635.1 Bacteroidales bacterium
ATGGTACCTGCAATTTCGGTAAGCTGTGATCCATCAATATAAACGGCAACTGTAGATGCAAACCCCGGGAAAGTTCGTATTACGCCCAGGTGATTTGAGAATACAAGCGAAATCACACTGTTTAATGGCATTGCGGGCGCATTTGTTTCCGGATTGCTTTTTTGTAGCTGTTCGTGTAAAATATATACACTTCCTTTGGCTGAGTCTGCCAGTTTCCCGACACGGAGTTCTTTTAAATCACGCGAAAGCGTCGCCTGTGTAAGTTCATATCCCGAATTCCGCAAGGATTCCAATAACTCATCCTGGCTGGCTATTTTGGTATCCAGAATAATCCGCTTAATCTGGTTGAGACGATCAATTTTTGTATTCATGTATATTTATACATTTGGACTGCAAATTTATACATTATTTAAATACAAATGCCGGTTTGAAAAATAAAGTCATAAATTTTATAGTGATTTTAAGCCTGCTTTAACAAAGCTTCGCTTATTTTTGCAGAAAACGAACCGATGATTACCTTCCTATTATCCATCGTTGCACTGATTGTAGGCTATTTTATCTATGGCCGGTTTGTTGAAAAGGTTTTTGTGATCGATACCACGAGACCCACTCCGGCAATTACCCAGGCAGATAGTGTTGACTATGTTCCAATGAAATGGCCTAAAATATTTCTTATCCAGTTTCTCAATATAGCTGGCCTGGGACCGATATTCGGGGCAATTGCAGGCGCAGTTTGGGGACCGGTGGCATTTGTCTGGATCGTTTTCGGAGCCATTTTTGCAGGAGCAGTTCACGATTTTATGTCGGGAATGATGTCGCTGCGCATGAATGGACTGAGCATACACGCGATTGTTGGGAAATATATGGGCAACGGGGTAAAGCAGTTTATGAGCCTTTTCACGGTTGCCATGATGATACTGGTGGGAGCAGTTTTTATTATGGGCCCTGCAAAAATTCTGTCGGGAATTACATCAGAATTTATGGGAGTATCAGCCTGGGCTACTCTTATTTTTATATATTATGTCCTGGCTACAATGTTACCGATTGATAAACTGATTGGCCGCATTTACCCGTTTTTCGGATTTGCCATGATTTTTATGGCGGTTGGAATTGGCGGCGCCATGATCGTGAAAGGATTACCTATTCCTGAACTTATTCCTGCCAACTTTGTGAATATGAATTCAAATCCGGGTAAATTTCCAATCTTCCCGATGTTGTTTGTTACCATTGCCTGTGGAGCCATTTCAGGATTTCATTCCACGCAATCGCCGCTGATGGCACGTTGCATTACGAATGAAAAATATGGCCGCCGCGTATTTTACGGTGCCATGATCACCGAAGGATTGGTGGCGTTGATATGGGCTGCCGTTGGCATGAGTTTCTTTGGCGGTGTTAGGGAGCTGAACGATGTAATGGCTGCACAAAAAGGAAATGCCGCATGGATTGTGAACGAAATATCGAATTCGTTGCTGGGACGTTTTGGTGCTGTGCTTGCTATACTGGGTGTGGTTGCCGCACCTGTTACTTCGGGAGATACAGCTTTCCGCAGTGCACGGCTTATTGTTGCCGATTTCTTCAAATTCGATCAAAAAAGCATAAGAAACCGGCTGATATTG
>JBBSDG010000654.1:0-1613 GCA_038249635.1 Bacteroidales bacterium
ATTGGTATTATGAAATGGCAGCTCTGGATGGTTTTGAGAAATACGGCAGCGATATGACCGTAGAGGAACTTGGGCAACAATGGCTCGATTACAACATGGGAACCTGGGGTTCGGCTTTTTACACACGGGCCGCTTTATTACAAGGTTTTAAGGGTGCGGAGGCCGGCTTCCCAAAGAACAATCGCATGTGGTTTACTGTCGGAAACCAAAACCGGAGCGACCTTTATGCGATGTTTTCACTCGGGATGCCAAATCTGACAGCCAGTATTTCACGAAATCTGGGGCATGTAAATTCGTATGCCGAAGGAACCGATGGCGGTGTACTGATGGGTGTACTTGAAAGTATTGCCTTTTATGAAAAGGATGTCAAACAGCTCATGAAAAAGGCAGTAAAAGTGCTCGATCCATCGGCGCCTCACAGGCAATGTTTCGAGACCATTATAGCGATGGGAGAAGCCGGGAAAAGCTGGCAGGAAACGGCCAAGGCTGTCGAGGAACGATGGGGGATTGAGTATCCGGGAACCAACAGCGCCGTATGGAATGCCGGTTTTGCTGGTGTAGCCATCTGGTTTGGCGAAGGCGATTTCATGAAATCAATCAATATTGCCTATCAGGCTTCCGATTTTAGCGATGCCGATTGCCAGGCAGCCAATGTAGCTATTATTCTGGCAGCAATGAATGGCACGAAAATATTTCCCCCAGAGTTGGTAGCACCCTTCAATAATAAAATAGTAGGCGATAAGCTTGGGTTTATGGATTTGGTGAAACCGGTAAATGAAAATTTAGATACATTGGCCGCCCAAACTTGCCGTATTAGTTTGCAAATATTAAAAGCCAATGGGGCAACTGTCGACGGCGAAAACATCACAATCCCAATACAAAAGGAGATTGTACAACAAGCAGCCGAATCGTTCAATCCGAACGAATTTACTAAATGGTGGAATCCTGAATGGAAAATGGACAGGGCTGGGTTTGGCGCTCCTGGTGGGGGAGTAAGAGGTATTCGGGGTGGAACATTCCTCGATGGCGATGTGCTTGCAACCTATCCCCGTGATGAAGTCCGCGGAGTTAAACTTTTTACGACTTTACAACTGAAGGAAAATCAACAGCTTAGTTTTGATGTATCGGTTGATCCGGGTCGAATCTGGAAACTTACTATTTATGCCGCAAATGATAAACTGATGTCGAAGCTAATTGATGGCGGCCCTGCAATCGAATGGCCCGATATTCCCCTCGACGGTTATCCACAACCTTTGCACGAGTATGAAAAAAGCAAGGAACTACGGAAATGGGAAACGATACATGTTGATTTATCAAAATATGCAGGAAAAGAAACAACTATCAGACTTTATCAGGATATTTTAGTTCGGAATGGCTTCCCGGGTAATGCATACTGGAAATCAATCGAAATCAAATGAATATTGAATTTTAATGTCATTTTCAAAATCAGTATCAAGTAAAAAAAAATCAACATATTTTAATATTATAAATCAAACAAATATGAAAAAACAAGTATTCCTTTCCCTGATTGTAATACTAACTGTATTCCAAGGGATTGCACAATATCCGGTAATAAAAGGTGCATCGTTAAAAGTATTTTTCAGCAAGGAAAT
>JBBSDG010000655.1:0-1611 GCA_038249635.1 Bacteroidales bacterium
ACATCAACCGTGTCAGTCCTTGGATTGAACAAGGTATCGGCGATGTATCTGCTCATGTTCACCTGAAAAGTGAGACTTACAAAATGCGTTGAGTCTTCGGTTACCAGCAGATCATCAATCGCCAGTTTATCTCCACCGGAAGCGGTATTCAACCTGAAACCTATAAAAACAGTTTGGTTGGCATAACCTGCTAAAGCAAGGTCAAGTGTGTTGGAGGTAAATCCTGTTGAATTACCGGAAGTAAAAGATCCTGCCGGGCCGTTGAAAAGGCATCCGGAAACCGATTTTTCGGTGGTGGAAACATAAACCTGGTAAGTATCGGTTGTTCCGGTTGAAAGTTGCAAACTTTTCCATGTTAATTTCGAAGCTTTTCCGATCCGTACGGCGGAAGTAACAAACCAATCGTCGGCAGCTTTAGCGGGATTATAGTTGGATGTAGCAACTGCTGCATGATTGCCGGATGTGCCGACTGAGGTTACAAACCATGGAACACTTTTTAGCGTGTCGAAACCGGTTTCGGCCGGAATTCCTTTATCCAGGTTCGAAAGCACATAATTCTGAAAAAGGTTTGACGTATTTTCGAATGTCTGTGAATAAATGACCTGCTGGGCTTTTGAAGCCACCATCACAGCAAGAATGAAAAGGATTGTAATAGAAAGTTTTCGCATCATACACGTAAATTGAACACTGCAATTCTTTTGATAGCGACTCTAATAAGTTGATTAACTAATTGTTG
The DNA here is from genome assembly GCA_038249635.1 of Bacteroidales bacterium. GTDB lineage: Bacteria > Bacteroidota > Bacteroidia > Bacteroidales > UBA4417 > UBA4417. The sequence continues at coordinate 737 of JBBSDG010000655.1, forward strand.
CGATGCCATCTTAAAAAGGTTGCCCGGATTGATCGGTGCAAATTTACAAATTCCGGAGCAATAAAAAAGGTATGAACAAATATAGCTTTCGGGAGTTATGTGATATTAGCATTTTTTAACGTTAATTTGTACTCATATTTAGTGGTAACCTAAACATTCATTCCAATGCGTTCCTATCAGTTCCTCATCTTTTTCAGTATTGTCATATTTATTTACAGCCTTGTTAACTACTACATTTTCAGGCATGGCTTGTTGGCGTTGCCGCAGGGTACGGCATTCCGGAAATGGTATCCATGGATATTCCTTTTTCTATCTTCGTCGTATATAATTAGCCGCGTGATGGAGCGCTTCTGGATTTCGCCTGTAAGCAACTTTTTTACTTTTGTAGGATCTTTCTGGCTAGCTTTGATGGTGTATTTCCTGATGGCGGTGATTGTTATAGATCTGGTAAGGCTGGTGATTTATTTTTTACCATCCAGGCCTGATTTCCTGGCGAATAATTATGAAGATGTTAAGAAATACGTATTTATTGCTGTTACCGGGATTGTTTCTATTGTAGTTTTGGCGGGACATATCAATGCCCTGAACCCGAGAGTTACCAGGCTGGATATGAAAATTAACAAGAAAGCAGGTTCTATGAAAACACTTCACATCGCCGCCGCTTCGGATATTCATATGGGAACGCTTGTCGGGCCGCGGCGAACCGCCAAACTGGTTAGGATGCTCAACAATTGCAATGCAGATGTAATTTTGCTGGCAGGCGATATTGTAGATGAAGATCTTGCACCCGTTATTCACAATGATCTTGGCCGTTCCTTGTTAAAGCTAAAAGCTCCGCTAGGAGTATATGCCATTACCGGCAACCACGAATATAT
>JBBSDG010000656.1:0-1607 GCA_038249635.1 Bacteroidales bacterium
GGCTTGTTTCTTTTCTTCGTCGTTAGCCAGGTAAACATTCAATATATTGAGCAAATGCATTTTCATATGTCCTTTCTGAATGCCTTTGGTGACTAATGATTTTACGGCTGAATAATTATTTGCCAGCCCGGCCGCAGAAGCAATCTTCATAAGCTCGGTTGCACCGGGATTGCCAAGTAACTGAAGTGATAGTTTTGCCAGCGGATGCAGATGTGTAAGACCTCCGACCGTTCCCAGTGCCATGGGTACTTTGAGCGAAAACCGGAACGAATTTCCTGTAATATCTACTTTTGAGAGGCTGCTATACTGCCCGTTTCGCGAGGCATATGCATGTCCGCAGGCTTCCACGGCTCTGAAATCGTTACCCGTGGCAAGTACCACAGCATCGATCCCGTTGTAAATTCCCTTGTTGTGAGTGGTGGCGCGGTACCTATCGACCTCTGCAATACGCACTCCGGTTTGGAAACGGCTAACAAATTCGCTGTCGGTATAAAGATCATCATAATTATGGCCGCCTTCTTTAATCTCACCTTCCACCCATGTGTGTACCAGGCAATTTGGTGTATAGTTTGATAAAATAGACATAATAACCTGTAGGCTGTATTCCGAAAACTCAGTGCAACCAGCAGCAAAATCGCGCAATGTATCGGCAAATTCCTCGAGGCAGGAATTAATAAAATTGGCACCCATGGAGTCGCGGGTATCAAAGGTTGCCCTTATCTGGAAATAATCAGGAATTTCATCCGTCATATCTGCCAGTTGAATATCGAGGATTCCTCCGCCACGCTTCATCATATTTGAAGTAGTCCGTTGGGTATTGGCGAACATCTGTTTTCTGATTTCGGGGAAAAAGCGGTTGAGCAAATCGAACCCGCCGTTCCAGGTAAAGTGCACCTGTCCGATTTTTTCAATACCCAGTACCTCGCTGTGAAAGCCGCCTCTTGTAGCCCAGAATTTTGCTGCTCCTGATGCGGCTGCCACCACAGAGCTTTCTTCAATCACCAATGGAACCATGTACATCTTTCCGTTAATCAGGAAATTAGGTGCTACTCCGAACGGGAAAAAATAATTGCCCAGCGTATTTTCGCTGAATTCATCAATCATTTTCTGTATTTCCGGATCACGGTGCCAGGAGGCATGAAGTGTATCGCTGAATAATGCCGGGTCGGATGTTTGAGATGAAACCAGGTCAATCTTCTGATCCTTATTCATACGCGAAAACCCGGAAGTTAAAATAATATCGTTCATTAGCAGATTTTAAAAGGCAAAGTTAGTGAAATTGAGATAAAATTAAAATATGAAGGATAAACAGTTTCCTGAATTTTTTGTTTTCTATTTTGATTTGAGTTTTTAACAGAACCCGGGTAACCTGGGACAACTCAAAGCAGCACTCCGACTATAGACCTGAAAAAAATGTTGCTACACTTCTGAAAAATCAATAGCTTTGTCAATATCTCCCAACACAAAATCCTTATGCAATATCTTTCGGCCGACTGTATTATACCCGTATCAGGAAAACCCTGCTACAACAGTGTACTGGTTGTTACCGATGGTGGATTCGTAGATGGCATTTATCAGAGAGATGAACTGAAAGGCGGATTTATAGA
>JBBSDG010000657.1:0-1598 GCA_038249635.1 Bacteroidales bacterium
CCACAACAATAATGGCATCGTCAATGATCAATCCGATGGATGCCGCTATAGCTCCAATGGTCATTATATTAAAATCGAATCCTAGTGCGTACAGCACGATGAAAGTGAGCGCTAAAGTGAGCGGAATGGTAACAAGCAGCACCGAACTTGCCTTAAAAGAACGCAGGAAAATAATGACAACTATGATAGACAACAGCAGCCCGATCCATAGAACATCAATGATGCTTTTAATGCTGTCGTACACGAATTCAGCCTGGTTATAATAAGGTTTCAGTATTACGCCTTTCGGCAGAATTTTGTTCAGTTCAAGGGCTTTCTGCGATACCTGGTCCGCTACATCAATCAGGTTGCTGTTGGGTTGTTTTACAATTGCCACCAAGGGGAAATCCCTGCCATCGGCCTTGATTTTAACATATTCATTTTGTTCGGCAATCACTACCGAAGCGATATCGGAGATTTTAACCTGCCGGGTTGCATCATTAAAAAGAACCAGGTTTTCGAGCTGTTCCTTGTTCGTAATGGTGGCATCGGTAACGGTGAGGTAAAGCCGCTTATAATCGATCGTTAAGCCGTTTGATTTTATAAACCCGGTTTGCTGCACCGCATTGGCAATGTCCTGGGTATTGATCTTTAATAGTTTTAATTTTTGCAGATCAGGGATAATCCTGTATTCCTTGATTTTGCCACCAATAACCTGAACACCTGAAACCCCTGCAATGCGCGAAAAATAAGGTTTTACGGTATATTCGGCTAAAAGTTTCAGCTCTACCGCATCTTTGCTGTCCGATTGCAGCGAATACCCCATCACCGGCAATATGGAGGGGTTCATCTTTTCAATCGTAATCTCAACACCTGGAGGTAAGGAATTCTTGATTTGTGAAATACGTGATTCAATCTGCTGCTTATCAAGATCGATATTGGAGTTCCAATCCATAAAAGCTGAAATCTCGCAACTTCCCATGCTGGTTGTGCTGCGGATAAGCCTGAGACTTTCTGCCTGCTTGATGGCGTCTTCGAGAGGCTTGGTAACCGAAACCATCATTTTATCTACTGGCTGATCACCGTTATTGGCAATTATCTTTATTTTTGGGAAGGTAATATTGGGGAATAGCGACGTTTTCATATGGGTATATGATAATGCGCCTGCTATCAAAATAAGAAACAATATAACCGCTACCGGGCTTTTAAACCTGACAAATATTTTTTCCATGCTATTTTACGACTTTTACAATGGTGCTGTCGGGTAAACCATAAGCTCCATCAATAATTATAAGATCATTCAGCGATAAATCCGGCGAAAGCACCTCCACCATGTTTTTATTTTCATATCCTTTTGTAACCGACACTTTAAGGGCAATGCTGTCGTTCAGGATTTTCATTACCCAGAAATCCTGCTGAATTTCGTTCGACAGCAACGCTGCTTTTGGGATAAGCAAGGCTTTCGCATGACTTGAACGGATAAATTGAACGATTACATTCAGATTCTCGGGCAACTGCCGGTTGCCACGCATCCGGATCAGAACGTTCTGTGTCTGCGAAGTTTCATTGATCAAAGGCATCAGCTTCGATATATTTCCATCCAGTTGGGTTTCGTCGGG
>JBBSDG010000658.1:0-1579 GCA_038249635.1 Bacteroidales bacterium
CATCGGCAAAAAGGTAGATTATGTTTTCCTGGGAAGCTGTACCAATGGCCGAATAGAGGATTTCCGCGCATTTGCCACCATTGTGAAAGGACGTAAAAAAGCTGACAATATCACGGCCTGGCTTGTTCCCGGATCGCATGTAGTTGAACAACAGATCAAAGAAGAAGGAATTTTGGATATACTTACAGAAGCTGGTTTTCAGTTGCGCCAGCCCGGTTGTTCCGCATGCCTGGCAATGAACGATGACAAGGTTCCGGCCGGTAAATATGCCGTTAGTACCAGCAACCGCAACTTCGAAGGTCGACAAGGCCCCGGAAGCCGTACATTACTGGCAAGTCCGCTTGTGGCTGCTGCCGCTGCTGTAACCGGTGTGGTTACTGATCCGAGAGAATTGCTTTAATCATGTTTCAGGTGAAGAACCGGAATATAATCATACAATAAACTCAATTCCTGACTCAAATCACCTGGTACGCCTTTTGGCAATTTTCACCTCATCCGCCTTCGGTACCTTCTCCTCAAGGAGAAGGCATTTAACCCGAAAGTTTGTGCTTAACTTAAGATACGATAATCAGTTTTAATAAATCAAAAAATGGCTTACGATAAATTCAACATATTAACAAGTACTGCAATTCCTTTGCCGATCGAAAATGTGGATACCGACCAGATTATTCCTGCCCGTTTCCTGAAAGCCACAGAGCGTAAGGCTTTTGGCGATAACCTTTTCAGAGACTGGAGATACAATACAGATGGTTCCCCCAAAAAGGAATTTGTTTTAAATAATCCTTTATACTCAGGCAAAATCCTGGTGGGAGGAAAAAATTTCGGGAGCGGAAGCAGCCGTGAGCATGCAGCCTGGGCCATTTACGATTATGGCGTGCGTTGCGTTGTTTCCAGCTTTTTTGCCGACATATTCAAAAACAATTGTCTAAATATAGGTGTGCTTCCGGTCACAGTCAGTCCGGAGTTCCTGGTTAAGATTTTTAATGCCATAGAAGCTGATCCCAAAACGGAACTGGAAGTAAACCTGCCTGATCAAACTATTACTCTTATAGCAACAGGCGAAAAAGAATCCTTCGTTATCGACGGCTATAAAAAACATAATATGTTGAATGGTTTTGATGATATAGACTACCTGCAGGCGATGAAAAACGAAATCCAGTCATTCGCAACGCAGCGCGACTATTAACTCCATTAAAACCGGCACATTTAAACAGAAGGATCAGCATTATGCCCACAAAATTGCGTCACATTGAAATAATGGATACCACTCTTCGCGATGGCGAACAAACCAGCGGTGTATCCTTTTCAGCCTCCGAAAAACTCACCATCGCACAACTTTTGCTTACCGAAGTTAAAGTTGACAGGATTGAAGTTGCATCAGCCCGTGTATCGGAAGGTGAATTTCAGGCAGTAAAAAAAATAATCACTTGGGCAAAGAGCAAAGGTTTTATTGATAAAATTGAGGTTCTCACTTTCGTGGATGGCGATACCTCCGTGAACTGGATGCTCGAAACAGGGGCCAGAGTAATGAACCTGCTTACCAAGGGTTCGCTCAACCACCTTACACACCAGTTGAAGA
>JBBSDG010000659.1:0-1554 GCA_038249635.1 Bacteroidales bacterium
CAGGCTTTTGTAATTGGCGAAAAATTTATTGGTAAAGATAAAGTTGCCCTGGTATTGGGCGACAATATTTTTTATGGCACCGGACTTCAAGGGCTTATTCAGGAAAACAATGATCCCGATGGTGGTGTTGTTTATGCTTATCATGTTTCGGATCCGGAACGCTACGGAGTGGTTGAATTCGATGAAAATCACAAGGCCATTTCGATAGAGGAAAAGCCTATTCATCCCAAATCGAACTATGCCGTTCCTGGCTTATACTTTTACGATAACTCAGTGGTGGAAGTGGCCAAAAACATCAAGCCAAGCCCACGGGGTGAATATGAAATAACGGATGTGAACAGGTATTACCTCGAACAGGGAAAGCTCAAAGTCGGCATTCTCAGCCGTGGCACCGCCTGGCTCGATACGGGAACTTTTGCTTCGCTCATACAGGCTTCACAGTTTGTGCAGGTTATCGAAGAGCGACAGGGACTGAAAATAGGCTGTATCGAAGAACTGGCGTATCGCATGGGATTTATCGACCGCGCCCAGCTCGTAAAAATTGCTACACCCCTGCTCAAAAGCGGCTATGGAACCTACCTGATGAACTTGCCGGAAAAGGAAAAATAACCAGATAATGACACCAATACAGGATCTTCAACTCTTAATAGACGATGCTTTCGGTCGGATACAGTTCCCAACGCAACCGGCTGACCTTTACAATCCTATAACATACACACTGGGACTTGGGGGCAAACGCCTCAGACCCTTGCTGGTTATGGCCTCGTGCCAGATGTTTGGAGGCGAAATAACCGATGCCCTCAATCCTGCCATCGGCATTGAGCTTTTTCATAATTTCACCCTGCTGCACGACGACATTATGGATCAGGCTCCACTTAGGCGTGGTAAAGAAACCGTGTATAAAAAATGGAATTCCAATGTGGCCATTCTGGCAGGAGATACAATGTTTGCCGTTGCTAATAAGTATATGCTGCGCACCAGGCCACAAGCTATTTCGCAGGTAGTTGAGCTCTTCAATCAAACAGCTATTGAAGTTTGTGAAGGACAGCAATACGACATGGATTATGAGAAACGAGAGAATATTACCATAGCAGACTATATGGAAATGATCAGGCTGAAAACGGCTGTTTTGCTGGCCGCCAGTCTGAAAACCGGTGCCATAATAGCAGGTGCCAATACCGCGGATTGCAATCATATTTACCAGTTCGGCATCAACATAGGACTGGCTTTCCAGCTAAAAGACGATCTGCTGGACGTGTATGGTGTACAGGAAAAATTCGGCAAAGTAAGTGGCGGAGATATTATCGTCGGCAAAAAAACATACCTGTATCTGAAAACACTTGAATCAGCAGGATCAAAAGCTGATCATTTCCGGGAACTTTATGCCGCTCACACATACGAGAGCGCTCAAAAAGTTATAAAAGTGAAAGAAATCTTCAATCAATTTAATATTGAACAACACACCCGAAAACTGATTGATGATTATTACCAGAAAGCACTTCATGATTTATCGTGTATCAGTTTACCCGAAGAAGCTATGGAAGCACTGAGTGA
>JBBSDG010000660.1:0-1550 GCA_038249635.1 Bacteroidales bacterium
CGAAAAGCTAAAAAAAGTCACAGCGCCTTTCATGATGCGCCGTCTGAAATCGGACAAAACCATCATTTCTGACCTTCCCGATAAAATTGAAATCGACAGCTATGCCACACTCACCAAGGAACAGGCAAGCCTTTACGAAAAAACATTGGAAAAGGCGATGGACGAGATCGAAGGCAATAATAAATCGGATCAGAAATCATTGTTTGTGCGGCAGGGACTGGTGTTACAAATGATTATGGCATTGAAGCAAATCTGTAATCATCCAACACAATTTTTAAAGAATGGGATAAAGGATGCTTCATTGAGCGGTAAACTTGGACTACTTTTCGATAAACTCGACAGTATAATTCAAAGCAACGAAAAAGTATTGATTTTTACCCAATTTACTGAAATGGCCGGATTGCTCCACCACTTTATCACTGAGCGATATAACGACGATCCGCTCTACTACCATGGTGGTTGTACTATCAACCAGCGTAAGGGACTGGTTGAACGCTTCCAGAATAATCACGCAGATAAAGTGTTCCTTTTGTCTTTGAAAGCAGCCGGAACCGGGTTAAACCTTACTGCTGCAAGTCATGTAATCCATTACGATTTGTGGTGGAACCCAGCCGTTGAATCGCAGGCTACAGACCGGGCATATCGTATCGGCCAGAAAAACAATGTGATGGTTCACCGCTTAATCACAAAAAATACTTTCGAGGAAAAGATCAATGAAATGATCCAGCAGAAAAAAGCCCTGGCCGAAATGACCGTGGCTACCGGTGAAAACTGGATAGGTAATATGAGCAACAAAGAATTGCGCAATATTTTCAACATTTCGTAGCCTTTTCCTATTCGAAAGTCCGGGCGAGACTTCAGTTCGCATCCGTCGTCGAGGATTTTATCTGTTTGATCAATTGTTAAAATGATGACTTCGAGGAGATTGAAGAATTTGAGCGCTGACAAAAGACCATTAATTTCACTTTTCTGATTATCAACACAACCATTTCCAGGCAGGGATCACTTCAATAGTTATTCCCTGTTCAGAAATAGTTTCTTCATCATCTTTGGTGATGACTATCATTTTTTTAACATCGATTTGTTTCGACATTTTTAGAAGTGCATTTATTTCACGTTTGCGGGTCTCAGTATCCTGCAAGCTATAACATACCTGCACCGCCAATTGTACTTCCGGGACATAAAAATCTACTTCTATGCCAAGATGATAGAAATAAACATCATCGCCATACAACCGCCGAAGTTGGATGGCAACCTGATTTTCCAACAATGAAGTTGAAGGATCGACCAGAAAAAGATTGAGAATACCATTGTCGATAAAATAGTATTTTTTGTTTGCCTCCTTTTCGGCCAATTTTGCACAAATATTTTCTACCGGAAATATCAACCACGACTCTTTTAAATAGCCTAAATAATCAATCACCGTGTCTGTACTGATTTTTTTTCCTGAAGACGATACAACATTTGCCAATCTGTTAAATGAAGTGGGTTGCTTAACGCTTTCGGCCAATTTCCGGATAAGTACCCTTAGCGCAAAATCGTTTCGCACC
>JBBSDG010000661.1:0-1550 GCA_038249635.1 Bacteroidales bacterium
AACAAGTGCAACTACCAAATTTATTCCCGAAGCACCAACTGCTATCAACAAGCCGATTCCAACATTTTCGAGAGGCACGGGATTTATTAATCTTGGAATCGCCGACCAAATAATACTGAACGCCGCCAGCACAATCAACCCGCCTTCGATGGCACTCGAAAAATACTCCGCTTTATTATGACCAAAGGCATGTTCTTCGTCGGCAGGTTTCTCCGCCAATATGATCATAAACAGCGCTACGATGGCAGCAATAAGGTTAACAAACGACTCGAGAGCATCGGATAATAAGCCCACCGAATTGGTGAGATAATAAGCCAGAAGTTTTAACGAGATGGTAGCAACCGCCGCGGCAATCGACAGGTACGCAAATTTTTTCAGAGACTGGGTTGGCATAAACAGATCAGAGTATTTTTAAAATACGAATGAGGTTTTGGAGGTATTTAACGTTGTGGCAAGCAGCAGTATTCTAATTTTTTTCAACCTTGAGCTTTTTTCGCCTTCTCCCAATATACATCCATTTCGGCCAATGTCATATCGTGCAGACTTTTACCTTCGGCTTTCACGGCTTTTTCAAGATGTTTAAAACGGCTTATAAACCTGCGGTTGGTGCGTTCAAGCGCGGTTTCGGGATTTACATCAATAAAGCGGGCATAGTTTACCAGTGCAAACATCAGGTCGCCAAATTCCGATTCAGTGCGAAGTGTATCTGCACCATTTGCCAATTCATACTTTAACTCAGCTATTTCTTCCTCTACTTTATCCCACACCTGTGAAACATTGTCCCAGTCGAATCCCACACCGCGCACTTTATCCTGTATGCGGTAGGCTTTCACCATTGCCGGCAGCGACATGGGCACTCCTTCCAGAACTGATTCGCGGCCTTCGGTAAGCTTTATTTTTTCCCAGTTATCCTTAACATCGGTGGCACTGTTTACATTAACATCGCTGTATATATGTGGATGGCGTCTGATAAGTTTTTCGTTGATACCTTTCAGCACATCGGCCATTCCGAATGAACCGGCTTCTTCACCCAGCTTGGCATAAAAAACGATATGTAGCATAAGGTCACCAAGTTCTTTGCAGATTTCTTCGTGATTCTTTTCGAGGATGGCATCCGAAAGTTCATACATTTCCTCAATGGTAAGATGTCGTAATGAGTCAAAAGTCTGTTCCTTATCCCATGGGCATTTTGCCCTGAGTTCGTCCATAATTTTCAGCAGCCGCTCAAATTCAATCAGTCGTTGATCCATTGTTACTATTTTCGGTAAAGATACACATTGTAGCAAGTTCCATGGCTTAAGGTTGATAACTCGGCTAAATATTATTTTGATGTGCTGGGAAAAGAATTCATAAGTCAAATTTCTTTATTCTTTATTTCTTTTCTGTTCTTTTGTCATGACACAAAAGAACCAAAAAGTCTAGGCTTAATAGAAATTTCACACAGATGTAAGACTTGGTAAGGCTTGCAAAACAAGGCCTGATAGAGTTTCCCATATCCATACAGCACGTGAGGCTGGTGTTTTGCTACGCACATGCCCGCGCTGTTTACC
>JBBSDG010000662.1:0-1544 GCA_038249635.1 Bacteroidales bacterium
ACTGAGAGCTATGGCCGGAAAAAGAAATCCGGCGAAAGGCTGGTCTGTCGCCGGATTTCTTTTTCCGGTTTACTGTTGATGGTTCTTATCACAGGCTCTTGATCTCTGCCACCAGAAATACTCCAATCCTTACATCAGTTATGGTAAGATCCTTTATCCGATCTGCGTAGGTGGTTTTTAATAAATTGTATGTTTTATCTAAAATATTCATACTATTCAACTGGAATTTTTGTTTGCGAATTTACTGCTATTCATTCTAACCGATTTGTTCTTTAAAATCTTTATTTGAGTTTTATAATTCTAACTTTGTAATCCATAAAAAGCAACAAAAAAGCACTAAGATGAGCAACCGGCTGGATAACCTCAGGTTAAATTATAAAATATGGCTCGAAACTTCGGAAAGGAACGGCATTTTGGGTGATAAAAAATGCGAATTACTTAAGGCGATCGAGGAAACCGGCTCACTGAATGATGCCATGAAAAAGCTCAATCTTACATACCGGAAAACCTGGGACAATCTGCGGAAAATTGAGCGCGAATTAGGGTTCCCGCTGATTAAGCCTACACGTGGCGGCGCTGATGGGGGAAATACAGTTTTAACTATCGAAGGTAAAATCATTATTCAGGCCTTTGAAAAATTCCACGCCGAATATGATCAGATCATTCAAAAGGGGTTTGAGAAAATACTAAATGATTTGAAGCAACAGATTAAGTAAAAGAATTGGTTGTGTGATTTGAACGTATCAATTATTTAATACTTTTGCACTCCGAATTGCAAATATATGCAATTCGTAAAAATTAAAAAGATTCTCTCATGAACAATGCTATTTACAATTTCCCGCTACCACAAAACGAAGCCGTACTCGAATATAAAAAAGGTAGTGCCGAAAGGGCTCTGCTCGAAAAGGAATTAAAAAGGCAACTTCTTGAGCCTGTTGAAATTCCGCTGATTATTGGCGGGAAAGAGATCAGGACCCAACAGACCGGTAAGGTTTGTATGCCGCACAAACATTCGCATGTGCTTGCAACGTATTACAAAGCTTCGGAAAAAGAAGTGGACATGGCTATAGCAGCTTCACTCTCGGCTCATAAAATCTGGTCCGATCTTTCATGGACTGTAAGGGCCGCCATTTTACTAAAAGCTGCTGAATTGATTTCCGGAAAATACCGGCAGGTTATGAATGCCGCAACCATGCTTGGGCAAAGCAAAAATATATTTCAAGCTGAAATTGATGTGGTTTGCGAAACCATCGATTTCCTCAAGTTTAACGCCTATTTTGCTTCGAGGATTTATGAAATGCAACCTCAATCAGCTTTCAACCAATTGAACAAAATGGAGTTCCGTCCGTTGGAAGGGTTTGTGTTTACTGTGAGTCCTTTCAATTTTACATCCATTGCATCCAATCTGAATATGGCACCTGTAATGATGGGTAATACTACTGTATGGAAACCAGCTACTACTTCCTTGCTTTCAAATTATTACCTGATGAAAGTTTTCCAGGAGGCCGGGCTGCCCGAGGGTGTAATAAATTTTGTGCCGGGCA
>JBBSDG010000663.1:0-1512 GCA_038249635.1 Bacteroidales bacterium
TAATGCATTCATCGTTTTGTTTAGTTAAATTTATCTGTCAGCTTATCGTTTGCTAGTTACCTCTTTTTCGTATTGCTGTATATCGGCGATGTAAGCGTCAGCCGCAACTACACCCTTTTGCAGACAATAATAATCGTATACAGCAGCCCATGGGAATGATTTAGCCTCTTCGAGCAAAGCCAGGCGTTCAAAGTTCCTGCCATTGGCTTCAAATTCGCGCAACTGTGTAATTGGTTCTAACAATGCCTGTAAAAATGCCTTCTGAGTGGCACGAACTCCTACAACATAAGCCCCGATCCGGTTTATAGATGCGTCAAAATAGTCGAGACCAACATGAACGCGATCAAGCGCATTTGCACGTATAATTTCTTGCGAAAGTGCCTGCAATTCATCGTTTAAGATCACTACGTGGTCACTGTCCCAACGCACTCCGCGACTAACATGAAGCATTATCTCAGGCGCGAAAAGCAATAGTGAAGATATCTTGTCCGAAATAACTTCAGTCGGGTGGAAATGACCGGAGTCGAGGGTAATCATTTTGTTATTGGCAACACCATAACCCATGTAAAATTCGTGAGAACCTACCACATAGCTTTCGCTTCCCAGACCGAACAGTTTACATTCGATGCTGTCGAGCATATAATCGTCGTTGGTTTTGTATTCAAAAATTTTATCCAGTGATGCTTTCAGATTTTTACGATATAGCAACCGATCAACGGTAATATCTTTTGATCCATCAGGTATCCATATATTGTGAATACATTTTGAACCCAATTGACGACCCATCTCTTCGGCGATCTTACGACTGCGAATTACATGATTAATCCAAAACTCGCGGATGGCAGGATCGCGGTGTGATAATGTAAATCCATCCGCCGATTTTTCGTGTGAGAAACAGGTACAATTAAAATCAAGTTTGTAATTATTCTTTTTAGCCCAGTCGATCCAGCTTTGAAAATGTTTTGGTTCAATTTCATTACGGTCAATCTTTTCTCCTCCAAAATCACCATAAAAAGCGTGGAGATTCACGCGATGTTCACCGGGGATAAGCGACATCGCTTTTTCAAGATCGGAACGAACCTCTGCCATTGATCTTGCCTTTCCCGGGTAATTTCCTGTTGCCTGAATACCGCCGGTAAGTTCTCCATCACCATTTTCGAAACCGGTAACATCATCCGCCTGCCAGCAATGGAGCGAGATAGATAGCTTATCCAATTGTTTAACGGCTGTTTCAACATCGATACCAAGATCCGCATAACGCGTTTTTGCATATTCAAATGCCTGTTTGATTTGTTGATCTTTCATGATCGGTTTTATTTTTTGAATTATTTGGATATAAAAGTATGAATTTTAAACAGAATGAATTAAAGCCACAACAAAGATATCCTGAAATTCAAAGCCGTCAATATACAAAATGATACGTGATTTACACAAATTGTAAAGTGCAATTTAACGCCAGAATTCCAAAACTCCTCAAAAAGCATATCTTTGCGACTGGTCTTAATTATTTAA